>DASVRZ010000042.1:0-50140 GCA_036388355.1 Chthoniobacterales bacterium
AAAGCGAGTTCCACCCTTTCCAAATCGTCGGGATGAACTCTCTGGCGGAAAGCCTCGTATTCGCCGGTGAATTCATGCGGTGCGATGCCGACAAGCTCAAAGACTTGGGGCGACCAATAGAGTTTGCCTGTCTGAATGTTCCAATCCCAATTCCCAAGTCGGGCGATTTCTTGGGCGTGAAGCAGGCTCGCTTCGCTGCGGCGCAGTTGATCTTCGGCCAGTTGCCGTTTGAGGCGCTGGGCGAGGCCGTTGGTAATCGGGGAAAGCTCCTGTAGAATCGCCTCCGAGAATCGCCGGCGAGAAAAGATGGCGAGGACGCCGTGAACCGTGCCTTCGAGATCGATGGGATATCCGGCAAAGGCAACGAGCTCGTGGCGGGCGAGCCATTCCGGGTCGTCGAAGGCTGGGTTGGCGGCGAGGTCGCTGCTTAGTTCGGGTTGTCCGCTCGCCGCAATCCGCATGAGACACTGCTGTCTGGCAGGCGGTTCGCACCCGGCGCTGGCGCTGAGCGTGAGGACGCGCGCGACTGGATCTTGCAGCCAGAGGCCAACGAAAGTCGCGTCGAGGTGGCTGAGGAGCAGCTCGGAGCAATATTGAAAAATATCCGGCAACGTGAATTCACTGGAAAGACACGAGGCGACATCCGCCCGCAAAGCCGTCAGCCGCGTGACTTCCCGAAGTTGTTCCTCTGCGAGATGGCGGTCCGTCACGTCCGAGGCCACCACCATCCGCGCGCGGCACCCGGGGTAGTCGAAAGAATGGGACGTGATATCGACTTGGATGATTTCTCCATTTCGGAGGCGGTGACGCCACACGCCCGACTGGTGAATCCCTTCTGAGGTTCGGGCGACATAGCCTAGGAGGTCCGCCACGTCCTCTTTCGGACGAATGTCGGAGATGGTCATGTCGAGAAATTCCTCTCGGGAAAAGCCGTAACGGGCGATGGCTGCATCGTTCACGCAAAGAAACCGGAGCGTCTCAAGATCATAGGCCCACATGGCGTTGGGATTTTGCTCAAAGAGAAGGCGGTAACGTTCCTCACTATCTCGCAGCAAGGCCGAGACACGTTGCTCCTCGACCACCTCGCGTTGAAGCTCCATTTTTTCCATGACGCTGTGGCTCAAGGCCTCCAGCGCCCGGAGCTGAACCGCGTTTAATGTCCGGGGCTGCACGTCGAGCACGCAAAGGGTGCCCAAGGTTTGTCCTCCGGGAGTAATCAACGGAGCTCCGGCGTAAAAGCGAATGCCGGGAGCGCCTGTGACGAGTGGATTATGGGCGAACCGCTCGTCCTCAACCGTGTCAGGCACGATGAAAAGCCCCGAGCTGCGCAAGGCGTGGGCGCAAAAGGAGTCGCGCCGAGGGATTTCCCTCCGGTCGAAACCGACCTGCGACTTCACCCATTGCCGCTCGGCATCAATCAGCGTGATGAGCGCGACGGAAGTCTCGCAAATCTCCGCCGCGAGCGCGGTGATTTCGTCGTATCTCCGCTCCTGCGGAGTATCCAACACATGGTAGGACCGCAGCGCCACGAGGCGGCGTGCTTCATCTTCCTGGGGAGGAGCTTGCATGGAGGCGGGGGGAACGGAACGCAGAACGCTCGCGCAATGAAGAGGATGCTACTTTCGGATGAAGTTGCAAAGAACAGTTTAGCTGGAAACACTAAAAAGTGAGCATTTTTCCTGCGGCGCACGGATGGCAACGATCCTGCTTAGGAGGTGAATCATGTCATCTTCGCGGCCCTCGCCTTCCCCTAAGCCCATCGCTGCCGCCCGCCGGCCCCGGGCTGCGAAGCTAGCGCCGGCCGTAGTCGCCGCGCCTCGAGTGCGGAAAGCGCGCATCAAACCACCCGCTGCGGAGGCAATCGACCCTTCCTGGAAGAAAGATTGGCCGCCGCTCGCCTGGGAACCGCAGCCGGTTCGCGTGGAGAAACTCGCGGAGCCGATGGTTCGGCGCGTTCGCGTTCTCATTGGCGTGGCGCTGGTCATGCAGGTGTTTTTCCTCGCGTGGCTGTTGAACCCGGCGCGCTGGGGCGATGCGTGGCTTTACTGGCCGCTCGCTGGCGTTCTGGTGATCCAATGTCTCGGCTGGTTTTACGAATGGATGAACTTCGGCCGCCTGGAGGTTGCTCCCGCGAAGCCAGTCGGGAAGAAATGGACCGTGGATGTCCTCACCACCGCCTGCCCGGGCGAACCGGTCGGGATGATTCTCCGGACGCTGGTCGCGATGAAGAAGATCAGCTACCCGCACACGAGCGTGCTCTGCGACGAGGGGAATGATCCGATTCTCCGCGCCGCCTGCGCCGCCCTTGGAGTGAAACACGTGACTCGCGAGGTGAAGCGGAACGCCAAGGCCGGCAACGTGAACAATGCGCTCGAAGGCTGCACCGGCGAGATCGTTGTGGTGCTCGACCCAGATCACGAGCCGGCTCCCTTTCTTCTGGATCGAACGCTCGGCTACTTTGATGACCCGGAGGTCGGCTTCGTCCAGTCGGTGCAGGCATATCGCAACCAGAACGACAGTCTCGTAGCGCGCGGTGCGGCTCAAGAGACGTATCTTTTCTACGGGCCGCTCATGATGGGCATGCAGGGCTACGGCACGACGCAGGCCATCGGAGCGAACTGTGTCTTTCGACGCGCGGCGCTGGATTCCATCGGCGGTCACGCCGCCGGGCTGGCTGAGGACATGCACACCTCAATGCGGCTGTATTCCAAGGGCTGGAGATCGGTCTATGTGCCCGAGATCCTCACGCGGGGTTTGGTGCCGTCGAGTTTGTCCGGCTATTTCAAGCAGCAGGTTAAATGGGCCTGCGGGTCGTTCGATTTGTTGTTTCAGGAATATCCTAAGCTGGCGGCGGGATTCACCTGGTGGCAGCGGATCCATTATTTCATGGGGCCGCTCTATTTCCTGCGCGGCGCGGTGTCGCTGGTCATGATTCTCGTGCCGATCCTCTCGCTGCTCACGGGCGGCGTGACATTTAATATGACGTGGCAGGATTTCCTGCTGCACGGGGCGCCGCTTTTCTGCCTGGTTTTCTTGATCCGCCAAGGCGTGCAGCAGTGGGTGCTGGAGCCGCAGGAACGCGGATTTTACCTCGTGGGCGGGCTGCTGAACGCGGCGGCTTGGTGGGTGTATCTCATGGGTTTCCTGTGCGCGGTCTTCCGGGTGAAAATTCCCTATCTCCCCACGCCCAAAGAAGCTGGCGAGGAAGACTGGAGGCTCGCGATTCCCAACTTCGTGGTCATCGTGGTCAGCCTCGTCGCAATTGTGGTGGGGCTGCGGCACGATTTCACGCCCTTCAGCATCTCGATGGCGCTGTTCGCCTGGGCTAATATCACGATGCTCGCGGGCTCGATGATTGTCGGTTATCAGACGGCCATTCACCGGTGCCTGACGGGCGGGAAATTGTCCGCGCTGAAACGTCGCGCCATCGCGCTGTATCAGGCCGAGCGCAAGATGCACGATCCGCTGCTCGACACGCTTCGAAACAGTTCCGTGGCCATCGCGGCCGTGGTGGTTTTGATCGTGTCGGGATGGCAGATTGCCGAATGGCGGAAAAGCAGCCAGCCTCTGCACATGGCGAAAACTGTGTATTCCGGCGGCTTCTATGTCGGTCTTTACGATCCCGTCGCCGACACCGGCAAAGTACCGGCGAGCTTCCACACGTTTGGTCAGCAGCTCGGCGCCAACATGCGGATCTACTCGATGTATCAGGCGTGGGGACCGGAAAGCATCACCCGTTTCCCGATGGAAGCGCTGCAGGAAGTGCGGAAAGCCGGTTCGGTGCCGATGATCACCTGGGAGCCGTGGTCTGGCGGATTCAACGAGCTGGCAGGAGACCCTGAGCTCTTCCAAAACCGGCGGGTTTACGCAGGAATTCTGCGCGGCGACTTTGACAATTATCTGAAAGCCTACGCGCTGAAGATGCGGGAATACGGCGGGCCGGTGCTGCTGCGTTTCGCGCATGAGTTCGATAATCCGGCCTATCCGTGGTCGCCCGCTGGGGGCAACACGCCCGCGGAGTTTAAGAAAATGTGGGTGCACGTGGTGAATATTTTCAACCAGAACGGCGCCTCGAACGTGGGCTGGGTCTGGAACCCGTGGAGCCCTGAGGCGGTGGAGAAATATTATCCCGGCGATGATTATGTCGATTGGGTGGGGCTCACGGCATTGAACTACGGCCAGGCTTCCAGCAATCGGAAATGGTATGGTTTCGGCCAACTTTACCAGCCGTATCGGGAGAAACTCGCAGGAATCAAGAAGCCGGTGATGCTCGCGGAATTTGGCTCCACGCCCTACGGCGGCGATCAGCAGCAGTGGCTGAAGGAAAGCGTCGAGGCGGTGGCGAAGGACTATCCAGAGATCCGCGCGCTGGTCTTTTTCTGGTCGGCAGTGGACAAAAACTGGGTAACGAAGTGGCGTCCGAAAACCGGCGAAGCGACCATCCAGTGGACCTTTGATCCGAAGGCGGTCGCCTCATCCGTCGGTCCGGCGTTGACGAAGCTCACCGCGGACAATCCTGTGCCGCGGAATCGAGTCGTCCCGGTGGCCTCACCTCAGCGTTCCAACTTTTTCCAAGGAGAACCGGGTAGCTGGAAATGGATGGTGGATGGAAAGCCGTATTTCGTCCGCGGAGTGGCTTACAACCCTGGCCACGACTGGCGCGACGGCAACGTGCCGGTGACCCGCCGCCGCGTGGATTTGGATTTCCAGAAGATCCGCGAGATGGGAGCGAACACCATTCGCCGCTACGGCGTGGGCAGCTACGATTACAACATTTCCAAAAGCGCGAAGGAGCACGACCTGAAGGTGCTGTTTGGTTTCTGGTTCGATCAAGATCTCGATTACAGCGTCAATTCCGCAAAACTAAGGGCTTACCGCAAGCAGGTGGAAAAGACGGTCCGCAAATACAAGGACGACCCGACCATCCTTGCGTGGGGCCTCGGCAACGAAGTCTGGGGTCTGCTGAAACATCACTATGCGCAGCCGCATTTGACCGAGGTCCGCCACGCTTACGTCGAGTTTGTGGAGGAACTCGCCAAGGAGATTCACGCGATCGACCCGTCGCATCCGGTGTTCGTGGCCCACGAAGCGGGGGATCACATTTCCGGAACCCTAGCGGACTTCGCGACGGGCGCGCCGTCGGTGGATTTCACCGCGATCAACGCCTATTACGATCCGCAGCTCGGCCAGCTCAAAGAAGCCACGGCGAAATTTGATCCGGCGAGGCCGTATCTCGTTTCCGAGTTTGGGCCGGACGGCTACTGGTATGAGGATCTCACTCCGCGAGACGCACAGAGAAACATCGTGGAGGAAAAAGGCGCGAAGAAGGCGGCCCTCTACGCGGATCGTTGGACGCGGCACATTCAGCCGCAGGCTGGCTGGAGCTTGGGTGGCGTGGCGTATTGCTGGCGCGACCGCATGGAGGCGACGAGCACCTGGTTTGGAATGACGGACGGCGAAGGCCGCTTCAAAGCGCCGTATTTCGCCCTGCGTCGGCTCTGGACTGGCAAGGCAGAGGAAAATCTGCCCCGTATTAGCCAGATCTCCGGCCCCTCCGCCCCGTTGGCCCCCGGCTCGCGCACTTCTGTCCAGGTGGCGCTCGATGCGCAAGGCTCCCCAGTGAATACGTGGAAATGGCGGGTGGAAGACGATCAATTTGCCCCGGTCACCGGGCTGATCGACGAGGGGAATACCCCGGGCGTGATCACTCTGACAGCGCCGCGCAAACCGGGCGTTTACCGGCTTTATGTTTCCGCCATCGGAGGAGCGGGCGTGGATGAAGCCAACCTGCCGTTTGTCGTCTCGAAGCCATGAAAATCTCCCTTCTTCTCATCGCGTGCCTTCCGGCGCTCGCCTCAGCGACAGAGGTGCGTTCTCCCGCTCGCATTCGTGCGGAATCGGCTCTCCAGCGGGCGTATTCCACCAATGAACAGGCGCAGTTCGAACGCGCGGCGTCTCTCCTCGAAGAGGTGGCGCATCAGGAGCCGGATCTCGCCCTGCACAAGTCACTCGGCTACCTGTACCTCGATAAGCTGAAGCAACCCGCCGCGGCGTATCCTCACCTCGAGGCGGTGACGCGGCAGGATCCTCAGCCGGATTGGCTGCTCATGCTCGCTCGCGCCTCTCGGGAAACCGGCCGCCGGAAGGAGGCGGTTGCCCTCTATCATCAGGTGGGAAAACTAACACCGAACGACCCATGGGCGCGTCTGGAGCTGGCGAAAATTCTTCGCGAACTGAAGCGACCTGCCGATGCACGGGCAGTTTTGCGAGAGGCCCTCGAGATCGATCCGAAGAACAACTACGTTCGCGCGGAACTCGCCGCGGTGGACCTGGAACTCGGTCGTTACGGAGAAGCGCGCGAGCTCGTGACGGAGATCAAGACGCAGGAGCCGTCTTCAGGGAACGTCCATGTTCTCGCCGGCGATGTCCTGCGGAAAAGCTGGGATCTCACTGGTGGCGAAGCGGAATACCGTAGTGCGTTGGAGATAAATCCGACCGACGTAGCCGCGCGCTCTGGATTACAGAAAATCGCCGAAGCGCGCGCTCCGCAGATCGGGGTGACTTACTATCAGTTTGAGGATTCGGATCAACTGCGGCAGCGGGCGGTTTACACCACGGCCAAGGTGCCGTTCGCAGGGCGTTTTGCCGCCGTTCTGGGAGCTAATTTCCTCGATTTCGATCGGGAGGCTTTTGGTAGCGCGGGGCGGACCGAGTTTGCGGCCGGGGTGCTCGCTCATGTCGATGCGCGACTGACCCTGTTTGCCGGCGTGACCGCTTTTGAAACGGAGAATCTCGACAGCGAGCTAGGAGTCGATGTGGCCGCCTATTTCTCGCCCACGCCACGTGTGGATCTTTCCGCAGGGTTCAGCAGTGCAAAGCCGGTCAATGATAGTATCCAGGCCGTTCTCTCGGGTCTCACTCAAAACGTGACGAGCGGCACCGCTACGTGGCGCGTCTGGTCGAAAGTAGTCGTCTCCGGCCGAGGGAGTTATGCCGAATATGCGGACGGCAACCAGCGGCGACAGGGCGTGGTTGCTGCTGGCTGGCGGACGCCGTGGAGCTGGTTCCAGCGGGCGGCGCTCGAATATGAGACGGTAGCATTTTCCCGCCAAACGGGCGCCTATTCCTCACCGGAACACGATCAGATTCTCCGTCCCGTGGTGCAACTGGCGCCGCGGATCACCGATTGGCTAACGGTCGAGTTGCGTGGCGAGTTGCCTTATCTTTTCAACGAAGAAGAGTGGGGGACGGGCGTTTCTGCGGGCTTGCGGGCGCAGTTTTCGAATGGGCTGAAGCTCGGCGGGACGTGGCTGAAGTATGAGATTCCCGGCGGCCAGACGATGTGGTCTGGTGAAGGCTTCAAAGTGGAGGCGAGCTATCGTTTTTAGGGATTCACCCGCAGAACCACGACGAGTGGGCGGTGATCGCTGGCTTGCAGCCAATTTTTTGGGCTGGCGATGTGTGTTTTTTCCCGGTTCAGGTGCTTGAGAGCGGCCCGGCTGGCGAAGACGTAGTCTATGCGCGAATAGATGTCGGCCACTTTCCAGAAGTGGGTCCATTTTTCATTGTCGTCGTCGGCGAGATAGATCGGCGAGAGGTAATCAGGCATTTTGTTGCTGCCCATGATTTCGCGGATCGGCGCTTCGTTGATGGTGTCGTTGAGGTCCCCGTAGAGGAGGAGCTTCGTGTCCGGTGCTTTCTCCAGGATGTTCTTGGCGTGGAGCCGTAGGAGATGCGCCTCGGCCCGGCGCAACAAGGCCTGATCCTCCGGCACTTCGCGCTTGCTCTTGAGGTGAGTGCCGAGGAAACGCAGCTGGAACGCCGGGGAAACGTCAATCGTCACGTCGAGGATACCGCGTTTGTAGTATTGCTTCTTTCCGTTCAGATCGAAGGAGAGGTTTTTCTGCGAATCTCTGGCAGAAATGGGAAACCGACTGGCCAACGCCAGATGCCGTTCCTGATCGTATGCAACGACATGCTCGGTGTGCGGATAATCCAGCCCGGCACGCTTAAGACGGGCGAGAAAATCCTCGAACTCCGCTGGAGCGCCCATTTCGGACACACCGATGATGTCCGGCTTTTCCGCAGCGATAATGGAGATGAGCGCTTCGATTTCATTCTCCGGCTTCGGCGCATTTGCTACCTGCTTGCCCTCGATGGCGCGGTTCATCCGCACATAATTCTGCACGTTATAGACCATGAACCGAACTTGCTCCGGCGTCTCTGCGCGTGCGCCGAGTGAAAGGACGAATGTTAGAACTGCAAAAAAGAGATATTTCATAAAACGAAGAAGGCCCGTTTGGTTAAACGGGCCTTTTTTCGGAGCACTGGTTGAGGTGAACGCCTAGGAAGGCTTCACAACGGATTCGCTGTCCTTCGCGGGGTGAGCCGCGATCTCCTCGGGGGAGCGATGCAGCTCCCGATGGAACTCATCCTTGGCTTTTCTAAACTCCTGCATGCTCTGGCCGAGGCTGCGGGCCAGTTCGGGAAGTCTCTTGGCCCCGAAGAAAATCAGGACGAAAAACATGATCATCATGATTTCTGGCCAGCCGGGCGCGGAAAGGGCGAGGATTGAATTCATGCCCGAAACTAGCATGTGTGCTCTCATTGGAAAGAGGGAAATCGCAGGAGACAGCGTCACGTCGCCGTCTGGAATTAGACTAACGGCTGGAGATTCAAAAAAGATTGCGCCTTTTCATTAAAATCCACTTGCGCACTTTTCCATTGCACCTATTATTTCGGCCCCCGCGCTTGGTGGGCAGAGCAAACCAGTCCCGCCGAGGCGGTATTTTTGTCTCTGGATTTCAAGCCAGGAACTTACTTTCAGTCCCATTTAGTCACAACCAATACAAGAATACAGATGCCAACGATCAACCAGCTCGTCAGAAAAGGCCGTTCCAAGGTTACGGTGAAATCCAAATCACCCGCCCTCGTGAATTGCCCGCAGCGCCGTGGAGTCTGTATTCAAGTCATGACCCGCACTCCTAAGAAGCCCAACTCGGCTCTCCGCAAAGTGGCCAAGGTGCGTTTGACCAATGGTCAGGAAGTTATCGCTTACATCCCCGGTGAAGGTCACAACCTCCAGGAGCACTCGATCGTCCTCGTTCGCGGTGGCAAGGTGAAGGATCTTCCTGGTGTTCGTTACCATATCGTCCGCGGAACGCTCGACGCTCTCGGAGTGGACGGCCGTCGCCGTAGCCGTTCCAAATACGGCGCCAAGCGTCCGAAGCCAGGTCAGCCAGAAGCCACCAAAGGCAAGGGCGGCAAAGGTAAGAAATAACTAGCGTCCTCAATCTTCCAACTTTCTCAACATGTCTCGTCGTCGCAAAACCATTCATAAAGAAGTCAAAGCAGATGGCCGTTATGGTTCCTCTGAAGTGGCTGCATTGATCAGCACCATCATGACCGGTGGCAAGAAGTCCACGGCCGAGCGCATCGTTTACGGCGCGATCGACAAGAGCCGCGAAGGTTCCGATATCGTTGATCCTCTAGAAACTCTCCACAAGGCTCTCGAAAACGTGAAGCCTCGCCTGGAAGTCAAATCCCGCCGCGTCGGTGGTGCGACTTATCAAGTGCCGATGGAAGTTCCTCAGGCGCGCCAGGTGGCTCTCGCCATGCGCTGGATTGTTGGTTTTGCCCAAAAGCGTCGCGGTATTCCCATGGTGGACGCTCTCTCCAATGAATTAAAAGACGCCGCTGCCGGTCAAGGCAACGCGATCAAAAAACGCGACGACACGCACAAGATGGCTCAGGCCAACCGCGCGTTCGCTCACTTCCGTTTCTAATTTTTTCTTATGTCCGCCACACTCGAAGCTAAATCCGCTACTGCGAATCCGAACTCTCCGGATCGTGCGTTTCCTCTGGAACGCACACGCAACATCGGCATTGCTGCGCACATCGATGCCGGCAAGACGACGTTGACGGAGCGCATCCTTTTCTACACCGGCATGATCCACAAGATCGGCGAGGTGCATGAAGGCAACACCGCCACCGACTGGATGGAGCAAGAGCGCGAGCGTGGCATCACGATCACCTCTGCTGCGACCACCTGTTCCTGGTTGCAGAAGAAAGAAGAGGGGATCTTCAAAGCTTTCGAAGGCATCAAGCAGCGTGTTAACATCATCGATACTCCCGGCCACGTGGATTTCACGGCCGAGGTCGAGCGCTCCCTGCGCGTTCTCGATGGTGCAATCGCAGTGTTCTGCGGCGTCGCTGGTGTTCAGCCTCAGTCTGAAACCGTCTGGCGCCAGGCCACTAAATACAACGTGCCGCGTATTGCGTTCGTTAACAAGATGGACCGCACTGGTGCCAATTTTGATAACGCGATCAACGACATGCGCACCAAGCTTGGTGCAAACGCCTGGCCTGTCTTGATTCCCTACGGCCGCGAAGACTACCTCAAAGGTCAGTTCGACGTGATTAACAAGAAAGCCGTTATCTATGTCGATGACGACGCGACCGGTTCCCGTTACCTGATCGAAGAAGTTCCTGCTGAGTTCAAGGACTTGGTCGACAACGCCTACGAAGATCTCGTTACTGCCATCTCCGATCTGGACGACGAACTCGGCATGGCATTCCTCGAAGAGGTACCTGTGACCATCCCAATGCTCAAAGCGGCGATCCGCCGTCAGACCATTGCTAACAAGTTCGTTCCTGTCGTTGGCGGTTCAGCCTTTAAAAACAAGGGTGTTCAGTTCCTCGTTGATGCGGTCATCGATTACCTCCCGAGCCCGGTTGATATCGAGGCGACTAAAGGTCTCAACCCAGACGACCTCACTCCAATGGAAGCTCCTACGAGCGATTTCGGTAAGTTCTGTTCCCTCGCATTCAAGCTCTGGAGCGATCCGTTCGTCGGCAAGCTGGTTTTCTTCCGCGTCTACAGCGGCAAACTCGCCAAAGGCGACACCGTTTACAATCCTCGTACTAACAAGCGCGAGCGCATCAGCCGTCTCATTCAGATCCAGGCCGACAAGCGCGAAGATATCGACGTTTGCTACTCCGGCGATATCGCGGCAATCGTTGGTATCAAGAACATCACCACTGGTGACACTCTTTGCGACGAAGATCATCCGATCCTCCTCGAGCCTCCAACCTTCCCTGATCCGGTTATCTCCATGGCAATCGAGCCTAAGACCAAGATCGATCAGGAAAAAATGGGCAACGCTCTACAACGTCTATCTGAAGAAGATCCGACTTTCAAAGTCTTCACCAACGAAGACACTGGCCAAACGATCATCGCAGGCATGGGCGAACTTCACCTCGAAATTATCCGCGACCGTATGTTGCGCGAGTTCAAGGTGGAGGCCAACTCCGGCAAGCCGCAGATCGCTTACCGCGAAACCATCACCAAAAAAGCACACGGTGTTGGCAAGTTGATCAAGCAGTCCGGTGGTCGCGGTCAATACGGTCACGTTGAAGTCGATGTTCGCCCCGGCGAGCGCGGCAAAGGTTTGGTCATCGAGAACAAAGTCGTCGGCGGAACGATTCCTAAGGAATACATCGCTCCTACGAAGAAAGGCATCGAAGAAGCCGTTCTCAATGGTATCATCGGCGGCTACCCAGTTATCGACGTCGAAGTTGACATCGTCTTCGGTAGCTACCATGACGTTGACTCGAACGAAATGGCGTTCAAGCTCGCTGCCATCTTCGCAATGAAGGACGCTTTCAAGAACGCTAACTCCGTTCTTCTCGAGCCGATCATGAAGGTCGAAAACAGCACTCCTGAGGAGTTCCAAGGCGACATCATGGGCGATCTCAACCGCCGCCGCGGCCGCATCAACAGCATCGAAAGCAAAGCAAACCTCAGCATTATCAATGCAGAAGTTCCCCTCGCCGAGATGTTTGGTTACGCCACCGCGATCCGCTCACTCTCCAAGGGCCGTTCTTCCTACTCCATGGAACCTTCTCACTTCGAGCAGGTTCCGGCCCAAGTTTTGGCTGCCGTCATCGACTCCAAGGAAAAATAATCGAGGCACTTTACTCTAACACCCACTTCCCATGACTACTGGCCAACGCATACGCATCCGACTCAAAGGTTTCGACTACCGGATGCTCGATCAATCTTCGATTGAAATTGTAGAGACCGCCAAGCGCACCGGCGCCCGGGTGGCTGGACCAATCCCGCTGCCAACACGCATCGAGAAGTTCACCGTCAACCGCTCTGCCCACGTGGATAAAAAATCCATGGAACAATTCGAAGTTCGCACTCACAAGCGCTTGCTCGACATCATCGAACCCACCGCCAAGACGGTCGATGAACTCCGCAAATTGAATCTCCCCGCTGGTGTGGACATCACCATCAAGATCTGACGCCCCAGATTGATACATCTTTTATGAGAATCGGACTTTTAGGAAAAAAAATCGGTATGACCCGCGTCTATGACGAGAAGGGCCGTGCCACGCCCGTGACCGTTATTTCGGCTGGGGGCAATACTCTTCTCCAGGTGAAAACCATGGAAAACGACGGGTATTCCGCAGTTCAAGTGGGCTTCGACACCCAGAAGGAATCCCGCGTTCCAAAACCGGAACTTGGCCACTTCGCCAAGGCGGGTTCTGAGCCCAAGAAGAAACTCACCGAGTTTCGTCTTGAGGATACGGACGCAGTTGCTGGCGAGTTAAACCTCAACGTTTCCCGTTTTCAGCCCGGTCAGTTGGTCGATGTTATCGGCCAATCCAAAGGCAAGGGCTTCCAAGGCGTAATGAAGCGCCACAATTTCGCTGGTCAGCCAATGACGCACGGTCACACGACCCATCGTCGTAACGGCTCCATTGGTAACCGTTCGACCCCTGGCCGTGTTTGGAAAAACATGGGCATGCCGGGTCACATGGGCGACGAGCGCGTTACTGTTCAGAATCTCCGGATCGTTCAGGTCCGTGAAGAAGACAATGTTATCCTGGTTGCCGGCGCAGTTCCCGGAGCCAACGGCGGTTACGTCGTGATTCGTCCTGCGATCAAAAGCCCCACTCCAGCGGAGGCGGCCATCTAATCTATGAGTGCAACCGTTTTTACCATTGAAGCCGCCAAGGCTGCCAATATCGCCGTTATCGAAAACGGCCGTGGCACCCAGGCTGTGCATGAAGCCATCGTGGCCATGCGCGCTGCTCGTCGCAGCGGCACCGCCAGCACCAAAACCAAAGCTGAAGTCAGCGGTTCTGGATCCAAGCCATGGCGCCAAAAAGGAACTGGCCGCGCTCGTGCCGGTTACAAATCGTCCCCAGTGTGGAGCGGCGGCGGTGTCGCCTTCGGTCCCAAGCCTCGCGATTACACCAAGAACGTTCCCAAGTCCGTTCGCCGTCTGGCTTTCCGCAAGGCGCTGAGCTCCAAGATTGCTCTCGGTGACGTGCTCATCGTCGACTCCTTCTCGGTCGCGGAACCAAAGACCAAACAATTTGTTTCCCTTTTGGGCGAACAAACTCCTGAAGTGAAAACCCTCGTGATCGCCCTGGCGTTTGACGAGAACACTTACAAGGCCGCCCGCAACGTCTCCTCCGCTTTGCTCAACACCGCGACGGACGTTAACACTGAGCAACTTCTCGCTTTTCGTAAGATCATCATCGTGAAGGACGCCCTCGAAAAACTCGCAGAAAGAGCCGCTTAATATGAACGAGATCTACGATTTCATCCAAACCGTTCGCCTGACTGAAAAGGCAACGCTGCTTGCTGAGAAAGAAAACAAATACGTTTTCAGCGTCAGCCCTTCGGCAAACAAAATTCAAATCAAGACAGCGATCGAGAAGCTGTTCGGCAAAAAGGTCGTGAGTGTTAACACCATGAACTATGCCGGTAAGAAAAAACGTGAGCGTCGTGCCGACTTCGGTCGCAAGAACCACTGGAAAAAAGCAATCGTCACGCTCAAGGAGGGCGACAAAATTGAGTTGGCTTAATCGCTAACTTCAATCGCACAAGACTATGGCACTCAAAACTTTCAGACCTCTCACTCCCGTCCAGCGTTTTCAAGCGCTCCCGACGTTTGAAGAGATCACGACTAGCAAGCCCGAGAAGAGCTTGCTCACCACCAAGAAGAAAACTGGTGGTCGTAACAACAATGGCCGCATCACGACCCGCCACATCGGTGGTGGTCACAAGAAGAAGCTTCGCCTCATCGATTTCAAGCGCACTCTTCGCGGCGTTTCCGCGGATGTGGTTTCCATTGAATACGATCCGAACCGCTCTGCACGCATTGCGCTGCTTTTATACACAGACGGCACCAAGGCCTACATCCTCGCCCCAATCGGCCTGACTGTGGGAACCAAGGTCTCTGCAGGCGAAAACGCTGCGCCAGAAATTGGCAACGCGCTTCCTCTCAAGATGATCCCGCTCGGCACCACCATTCATAACATCGAATTGGTTCCCGGTCGTGGCGGCCAAATCGCCCGTAGCGCCGGCCAGGCTGCCGTTCTCAGCAACCGCGAAGGTGGATATGCTCTCGTTCGGATGCCTTCTGGCGAAGTTCGTCAGATCATCGAAACCTGCTATGCCACGATCGGTCAGGTAGGCAACATCGAGCACATGAACGTCTCGAGCGGCAAAGCCGGTCGTTCCCGCTGGCTCGGAGTTCGTCCAACCGTTCGCGGTATGGTCATGAACCCGGTCGATCACCCGAATGGTGGTGGACAAGGTAAATCCAAGGGCGGTGGCGGACGTCACCATCCAATGAGCCCGTGGGGCCAATTGGCGAAGGGCTTCAAGACCCGTCGTAAACACAAGCCAAGCAACCGCTTTATCGTGGAGCGCCGCAAATCCTCCAAGAAGAAATAATTTATGGGCAGATCACTCAAAAAAGGGCCTTTCGTTGACGTTAAGCTCCTTGAAAAAATCGATAAGATGGCAGACGCCGCCATTAAGAAGCCAATTAAGACTTGGTCACGGCGTTCGATGATTACCCCAGACTTCGTTGGTCACACCTTCCTGGTCCACAACGGTAAAATTTTCGCCTCCGTTTTCGTTACTGAAAACATGGTGGGTCACAAACTAGGTGAGTTTTCGCCGACTCGTGTCTTCAAAAAGCACGGATCGCATACCGCCAAGGTTTCCAAGTAGTTTTAGGTGGCGCCATGATGCCACTGCTTTTATCTCCCCTGCGCCCTTCCAGGTTGCACGCGAGTTTAGTCGCAGTCGTCATAGTGCTGCTCACCGAGTGCGGATTGCCTGCCTTAGTTGCGCAGACGATTAACACTCAAAGTTCTTTCTCAGATACAATTGAATTAGCAGATCCCAAGTCGGCCATTGCCGAGGCGGTTTCTGACACAGAGGATTTGCTCAAGCAGAACCTGCTTTTGCAAGAGCAGGTCCGTTCCATCTCCGAAGCCTTGGTGCAAGCCAAGACAGAGGCAGACACCGCGGTGACGGAGAATCGCGAGTTAAAAACCCGCATCGAAGCGCTCGGCCTGAATGCAATCGGAAATGATCGAAGCAAGCTGGAGCAGCGACTCGTTAAGGCCGTGAACGACCTGAGCGTTGCCCAATCTGCTCTCTCTCAAAACAAGCTAGTGCTCGCCAGTCTCTCGGAAGCGATCCTGTCTCTCTTGAAAACGTCAAAGGATGTTAACCCGGAGGCCAGGTTAGTCGTGGAAGCGGAACTGCGGAATGCAAACCAGAGTTTCAGTGGTGATGTCGAACTCGCGCAGAAGGCGGAACCCATTGGGGCCAGTCTAACTAATGCACGAGTGATCAGCATGAAGCCGGAACTCGGATTGTTAGTAGGCAATATCGGATCTATCGACGCTGTGAAAATCGGGATGCCCTTCCGGGTCTATGACGGCCAAACCGCCATTGCCTTGGTGAGAGTCGTCGATGTCCGCGAAAAACTCTTTGGTGCACTAATTCAAGAAACCTTATCTGACAAAACCCCTGTTAAAGTAGGGCAACGACTCAAAGTCGCTGCCAATTAGAGACTCATACACATGCAAGTTAAATCCACATACAAATACGCAAAGATCTCGGCCTTCAAGGCTCGGGAAGTAACGCGTGAAATTCAAGGTCTGCCTGTCTCGGCAGCTCTCGACATCGTGACGTTCAGCCCTAAAAAGGCGGCGGGTCTGATCAGCAAGACGCTCAAGAGCGCCATTGCTAACGCCGAGAACAACAACGACTTGCGTGCAGAGAACCTAGTCGTCAAAGAAGCAACGGTCGGAGAAGGCTCCACCATCAAACGTTCCCGCCCACGTGCTCGCGGTAGCGCCAGTCCGATCCGCAAACGCACCTCCCACATTTTCATCACTCTGACCGACGAGATAGTCATCCCTACTCGCGACAAGACCAAGAAATCAAACAAGCCGAAAGCCAAAAAGCCTTCCGCGAAAGCCGCTGCCAAACCTGTTTCCACTGAAGTCACCAAGACTTCCTCTGAAACCAAAGAATAATCGTTATGGGTCAAAAAGTTAATCCTATTGGATATCGTCTCGCCTTAAGCCGCGACTGGCGCTCGCGCTGGTATGCGAACCGTCAGGAACTCCCAGGGTTCCTCAAGGCCGACATCGACATCCGTGCTTACGTAAAAAAGAAGCTGGCTCTCGCCGCGGTTTCCAAAATCGTCATCGAACGTGCTTGGAACAGCATTCGCACCACGATCTACACCGCTCGCCCGGGTATCGTCATCGGCCGTAAAGGTTCCGAGATCGAGAACATGACTCTGGAGATCGCTAAGATGTCGGGTGGCAAACAGGTCAAGATCGACATTCAGGAGATCAAAACCCCTGAGCTCGACGCACAACTCGTTGCGGAGAATATCGCGATGCAAATTGAGCGTCGTATTTCCTTCCGTCGCGCCATGAAAAAAACCGTGCAGCAGACGATGGAATTTGGTGCTCTCGGCATCAAGGTTCGCTGCGCTGGCCGTCTTGGCGGTGCAGAAATCAGCCGTTCGGAAGCGTATCGCGAGGGCAAAGTGCCACTTCACACTCTGCGTATGCCGATCGACTATGGCTTCGCAGAAGCCAACACGGTTTACGGCAAGATCGGCATCAAATGCTGGATCTGCAAAAAGGACGAAGCACCCGTCGCCGACACCCAGAAGAAAGAAGCCAACGCTTAATTGCCGGCTTAAACCCAGCCAATTTAGGAGACTGTTATGCCATTGATGCCCAAAAGAGTGAAGTATCGCAAAACCCAGCGCGGTAGCCGCAAGGGAACTGCTTCACGCAATATCAAAGTTGATTTCGGTGAATTCGCTCTGCAGACCCTCGAGCGCGCCTGGATCACTAACATCCAGATCGAAGCCGCCCGTGTTGCCTTGACCCGCAACATGAAGCGCAAAGGCAAGCTCTGGATCCGTATTTTCCCAGACAAATCCGTCACCGCACGTCCGCCAGAAACCCGAATGGGTAAAGGTAAGGGACAGCCCGAATATTGGGTTGCTACGGTTCGTCCCGGCAACATTCTGTTCGAGTTAGACGGCGTTCCTGAGTCCGTTGCCCGCGAATCGCTTCGCCTGGCTGCAACCAAGCTCCCGATCCGCACCCGCTTTATCTCCCGTCACCACGTCGCGACCTAGGCCTCACTACTGTTATGAAAATCAAAGACGTCCGCGATCTTAGCCCAGCAGAGCTGGTGGTTCGCAAATCCGAACTCCGCAAAGAAGCCTTCCAGCTTCGCATCCAACAAGGCTCCGGCCAGTTGGAAAATCCAAGCCAGCTCACTAAAATCCGAAAAGATGTGGCTCGTATCGAAACAGTCCTTTCGGAACGCAAATAATAGTGTATTCTCACCGCCCCGTTAAATGAGCGAATCCCTTTCCACCACCGAAAATCCCGCAGCTGAAAAGCACGCCGTCCGCAAGACCCGTGTTGGTCAGGTTGTCTCCACCAAGTCTGCGAAGACCGCCGTGGTCGAAACCACCACCCGCGTGCCGCACCCTAAGTTTGGTAAAATTATCAAACAATCCAAGAAATTTCACGTCCACGATGAGAACGGCACCGCTCAGGTTGGTGACACCGTCGAGATCATTGAGACCCGCCCTTTGAGCAAGCTCAAGCGCTGGCGCTTGGTGTCGGTCATCAAACACTAACCCAGCAGTTTTAATAGTATGGTCCAGATTAGATCCAGATTAGACGTTGCCGACAACACGGGTGCCCGTATGGCCACCATGATTGGTGTTATTGGCAAGTCCACCATGACCGCTGAAGTTGGCGACGTCATCACCGCCAACGTCAAGGAAGCCGCTCATAATGGTACCGTGAAGAAAGGCGACGTCGTTCGTGCCGTAATCGTTCGCACTCGCCAGGCTATTCGTCGCGAAGACGGTTCCGCTCTGCGCTTCGATAACAACGCGATCGTCATCATCGACAAAGACTTGAATCCTCGTGGCACTCGCATCTTCGGCCCTGTGGCTCGTGAGCTGCGCGAAAAGAATTTCATGAAAATTGTGTCCCTAGCTCCGGAGGTTGTATGAGCGCCGTTAAGACCCACGTTAAAAAAGGCGACGACGTTGTCGTTATCTCCGGCAACCACCGCGGTTCGACCGGCAAGATCCTTCAGATCCTCACCCGCAAGAATCAAGTTCTGATTGAAGGCGTCCGGATGATCAAAAAGCACGTCAAGAAGTCGGCCGAACATCAAAATGGCGCCATCATCGAACGCGAAGGTCCGTTGCACATCTCCAACGTGAAACTTGCTGCCGAGACCGAGACTGCCCCTGAGAAGAAGGCTTCTCGCAAGAAGAATTAAGTTATTATGGCCGCTACACTTTACACAGAATACAAGGAGCGCGTCGCTCCGGCCCTGCAGGCTTCCCGTGGATATTCCAATATCCATCAGATCCCCAAAATTCAGAAGGTCGTCATCAACACATGTATCGCCTCCCAGTCGGATGTGAAACAAGCCTTGGAAGACGCCAAGAACGAACTCGGAATGATCACCGGCCAAAAGCCTTCGGAGACCATCTCGAAAAAGAGCATTTCCAACTTCAAGCTCCGCGAAGGCCAGGCCATTGGTGCCAAGGTGACTTTGCGCGGCGACAAGATGTATGAGTTCCTCGAGCGTCTGATCCGCACCGCGCTTCCCCGCATTCGCGATTTCCGTGGGATTTCGCCCAAGGCATTCGACGGCAACGGCAACTACACCCTCGGTGTTCCTGACCAATCCATTTTCCCGGAAATTGAGCTCGATAAGATCAAGCGCAATATCGGATTTGACGTGACCATTGTCACCTCAGCAAAAACTAACGAAGAGGCGAAGGCTCTGCTCACTGAAATGGGCGTTCCATTCACAGACAAAGCTAAGAAAGCGCCTGCTGCAAAGGCTGCCTAACATTGGCGATTATTTATGAGCACTGTTACTGATCCCATATCCGATTTTTTGACTCGGATCCGCAACGCCAGCGCGGCCCGCAAAGCGCTGGTCGAAGCTCCTTATTCCCGCATCAAGGCCGACATCGCCAAGATCCTGAAAGAAGAAGGTTACATTTCTGATTACTCCGTCGAGACGGAAATCACTCAACCACAGATCAAGGTCACGACCAAGTTTGTGAACAAAACCGCTGCCATCACTGGCGTGAAGCGCGTCAGCCGTCCTGGTCTCCGCAAGTACGTCGGCGCCACAGAAATTCCCCGCGTCCTCGGTGGATTGGGCGTTGCCATTCTCTCCACCCCAAAAGGTGTGTTGAGTGGGCAGAAGGCCAAGAAGGAAAACGTCGGTGGCGAAGTTCTCGCCTATATCTGGTAATAGAATTTACGAACATGTCGCGTATCGGAAAAAAAGCAGTCGTTCTGCCTGAAAAAGTGACCTTCGGAGTGAATCCGCAGGGTGCAGTCAGTGTTGAAGGTCCCAAAGGCAAACTTGAATGGGTGTTGCCAAAGCAAATCATCGCCCGCCTCGAGGGTTCTAACGTGGTGATCGATCGCGAAAGCGAGAATCGCCAGGTTCGTGCACTGCACGGCCTCAGCCGCGCATTGGTTGCTAACATGGTTACAGGCGTGAGCACCGGGTTCCGCAAAGATCTGGAAATCCAAGGCGTCGGTTTCAAAGCCGCTGTCCAAGGAGCCGTCCTCAATCTGAGCCTGGGCTTTTCTCATCCTATCAATTTCACCATCCCGGCTGGTATCAAAGTAACTGTCACTGAGAACACCAAGATTGCCGTTGAAGGCATCGACCGTCAGCTCGTCGGCCAAGTCGCTGCTGATATCCGTGCCTACTACCCACCTGAGCCTTACAAGGGCAAAGGCGTCCGCTATGCGGGCGAGAAGATCCTTCGTAAGGAAGGCAAAACCGTCCAGTAATTTTCTATGTCCGCTCGTAGCAACATCCAACTTCGCCACACCCGTATCCGCAAGCGGATCACCGGAACCTCTGCACGCCCACGGTTGGCGGTGCATTTCTCCGGCAAGAACGTTTACGCTCAAATCATCGACGACACTCTCGGCCAGACTCTGGTTGCGGTGCAGACGACTGAGAAGGCTTTCCGTTCGGAAAACAAATCGATTCACGCCAATCAAGCGATCGCCGAAAAGGTCGGGGCCCTGATTGCTGAACGCAGCAAATCCAAAAACGTCACTGCAGTGGTTTTCGACCGCGGCGGCTTCATGTATCACGGTAAAGTTAAAGCTCTCGCTGACGCAGCTCGCGCCGGTGGTCTCCAATTCTAATATGGCTAATCCAAATCAAGGTCGTCGCAATGATCGTGACCGCGCCGACAAAGGCCCGAAATCCGATACCACCGAGAAAGTCGTTTTCATCAACCGATGCGCGAAAGTCGTTAAAGGCGGTCGCCGCTTTAGCTTCAGCGCGTTGATCGTTGCTGGTGATCACAAAGGCAAAGTTGGTTGCGGATTTGGCAAGGCTAATGAAGTCTCCGAAGCCATTCGCAAAGCTTCCGACGCTGCTCGCAAGTCGATGGTGGCTGTCGCTCTCCGCGAAAACTCCATCCCGCACGAAGTGATCGGTGAATACGGTGGTGGTCGCGTGCTTCTGCGCCCGGCTTCTCCTGGAACTGGCATCATTGCAGGCGGTGGCGTTCGCGCCGTGGTCGAAGCAGCGGGCATCAAAGACGTTCTCGCCAAATCTCTCGGCTCCGACAACCACGCAAACGTGGTGAAGGCGACGATCGAAGCGCTTCTGGCCCTGCGTCAGAAAGATCAAATTTACACTCTTCGCGGCATCAAATCATCCACTCCTGAAGTGGCCGCCGCTTAATCTCTCAAGGACTCAATCCCATGCAACTTCACACAATGAAGCCCCGTCCGGGCTCCCGTCATCGCACCAAACGCCTCGGCATTGGTGAAAGCAGCGGTCACGGCAAAACCAGCGGCAAAGGCCATAAAGGTCAGAAAGCCCGCTCCGGTGGCAGCATTCGCCTCGGTTTTGAAGGTGGCCAGATGCCCCTCATCCGTCGTTTGCCGAAGCGCGGCTTCAACAACGCCAACTTCAAGAAGAACTACGCGATCGTTAATCTCGATGATCTCGCAGTCTTCGACGAAGGCGCTTCTGTTAACGAAGCCTCTTTGCTCGAGCGGAAGTTAATCCGTGGCAAATACGTCGGCTTGAAAGTCCTCGCTCGCGGAGAAATCTCCAAGAAGCTCGTGATCGAAGCTGACAAAGTGACTGACGCTGCCCGGGCCAAGATCGAGGCAGCAGGTGGTACCATCACCATTCGGGCCGGAAAAGCCGCTAAGTAATTGCGGTTTGTCCCGAATCTGCGTCGATGATCTCCGCCTTCGTCAACATATTTAAGATTCCAGAACTGAAACAGCGGGTGCTGTTTACCCTCTGGATGTTGGTGATCGTGCGCATTGGTGCGGCGATCACCATTCCTGGCATCAACGCACACGTCTTGAAGGAATACTTCAAGACTGCGGTCGATCCTCAGGCGGGCGGTAACGTAGCGGCTCTTTTTAGCCTTTTCACCGGCGGCGCATTGGAACAATGCGCGCTTTTTGCGCTCGGCGTCATGCCGTATATCAGCGCCTCCATCATGATTCAGTTGCTGACGGCAGTCGTGCCGCAGCTCAGCAAACTGGCTCGCGAAGACGGTGGCCGGCAGAAAATCACCCAATACACGCGGTATGCGACTCTCGTCCTCTGCGTGATCCAAGGGTATCTCCTTTCTCTTTCCTTCATTCATCCCGAGACAAGTCCCTTCCTAAGGGGTATCTCCGACACGATCAAAACGGCCGGGCCGTTAGTTGTCTTCCAGCCTTATTGGTTATTTTCCGTGATCACCGTGATCACCCTCACTGCAGGAACCATGTTCCTCATGTGGCTCGGAGATCAGATTACCGAACGCGGGATTGGAAACGGCATGTCGCTGATCATTACCGTAGGCATCGCTGCCAGTCTCCCCGGCGCCATGGTCCAGGCATGGAAAACCTTCGTTCCATCTGAAGCGGGTCAGGGCAGCCAGGTCACTCCGTTCCTATTGGTGGTGATGGTGCTCTTCCTCGTCCTCGTCATTGCAGGCGTCATCGCAATCACTCAGGCGCAGCGGAAAATCAGCGTCCAATACGCCAAGCGCGTGGTGGGCCGGAAAGTTTACGGCGGCCAAACGCAATATATGCCGTTGAAGGTGAACTATGCAGGCGTTATGCCGATCATTTTTGCCCAAGCGATTCTCCTTTTCCCGAGCTCCATTCTCGGTTTTCTCTTCAAAGGACAAGGCTGGGCACAACAGCTCTCCGAGATGCTGGTCAGTGGCTGGCTTCATTATACGCTCTTTGGAGCGATGATCTTCTTCTTCAGCTACTTCTGGGTAGCCACGCAATTTCAGCCGAATCAAATTGCCGATGACCTGAAAAAGTACGGCGGGTACATTCCAGGCGTGCGTCCAGGGAAGCCGACCGCGGAGTTCCTCGACTTCACGATGAGTCGTCTGACCTTTGCAGGCGCCATCTTCCTCACGCTCATTGCCATCTTCCCCCAAATGATCATGGAGGCAATGCACGTTCCTCAAGTGGTCGCCGGTTTCTTTGGTGGCACCAGTCTTTTGATTTTGGTCGGCGTGATGCTCGACACGATGCGGCAGGTGGAGACCCACCTCATTCAGCGCCACTACGACGGTTTCCTCCGCAAGGGGAAGATCCGTGGTCGCTTCGAACGAGCTGCCTACAACAAGGGCAACGGCATCAGTGACGGCGCGATGGTTTGGCTTTCCACTTCGGCGGCGATCATCATTATCGTCGCGGTTGTGATCCTGATATTCAATAAGTAGGGCGTGTTGTGAAGCGCCGGATCGTATTGTTAGGGCCACCGGCCTCGGGAAAAGGATCCCAAGCGCAGCTAATTTTTCAGAAATACCAGATCCCAGCGATTTCGACCGGGCATCTGCTTCGGGATGAGGCGAGCGCAAACACCGACTTCGGCAGGCAGGCGGCCGCCTTTACCTCGAAAGGTCAATTGGCACCAGACGACCTCGTTATCGCGGTCCTGCAGAAATGGCTCGCTGGCGGACGTGAATCGTATGTTTTTGATGGCTTTCCCAGAACCACGGAACAAGCCATCCAACTCCGGCCGCTTCTAATGACAGCGGGAATTCCTTTGGAGATTGTCCTCTTCCTTGAGTGTGATCTCCCCACGATCCAATCGCGTGTCGCTGGCAGGGTGACCTGTGCCGGGTGCAAAACCATCTACAACGTGGGGCTGCATGTGAAATCCTCTGAGGGAGGCTGTCCCGCTTGTGGAGGCGAGCTACGCCGGCGTGCCGACGATCTTCCCAACGTGTTGGAGCAGCGCATGGTGCAGTATGCCGAGAAGACAGCTCCGCTGGTCAGCTTTTACGAGAACGAAGGGATACTCTCCCGGATCAACGCGAACCTGATGGCTGATGAAGTGTTTCTGGAGATCGAGAAAGAGTTACTCCGATGATCCCCATCAAAACTCCCAAGGAGATCGACCGCATGCGCGAGTCGGGCAGGCACGCCGCGGAGATTATCGCCGCGCTGGCTGAACTGGTGCGCCCTGGGGTCACGACCGGGGACATCGATTCCGCCGCTGCCGATTTGATGTCCCAACGTCATTGCACCAGCGCTTTCCTCGGCTACAAGGGTTTTCCGGGTTACATCTGTATTTCTCTTAATGAAGAAGTCGTCCACGGCATCGGTGGTAAACGGCGCATTCAATATGGCGACATCGTGAAATTGGACGTCGGCGTCTTCTTCCAAGGCTACGTGGGAGATAACGCCACGACGGTGGCGGCCGGAGCAGTCGATTCTAAAATACAACAGCTTCTGGAAGCGACCGAATCCTCTCTTTACCTCGCTATCAAGCAAGCGGTCCCGGGAAATCGCGTGGGCCACATCAGTTCCGCCGTGGAAGACGAGATTGTTGCTAACGGATTTTCTGTGGTCCGGGAGTTTGTCGGTCATGGCGTGGGCCGCAAGCTCCATGAAGAGCCGCAGGTGCCCAACTACGGCCGACCTTCGTCCGGGGCAAAGCTTAAGCCTGGAATGACCCTCGCAATCGAGCCGATGGTGAATATGGGCACCTCTGCCGTAAAGATCCTCGGCGACGGGTGGACCGTAGTGACCGCTGACGCGCGCCCCTCTTCGCATTTTGAACACACCGTGTTGATCACAGATGGCGAGCCTGAAATCCTCACCTGGCGGGAAAAGAAGCCAGCCGCAGCCGTTGCCAGTTAGTTAGGTGCGACGTGTCCCATGAACCCTGCGATTCCCCCACAATTTTTAGAAAAAGTGCTTTTCTCTAGCATTAGCATCTTGCCACTGCATAAAGTTGTGGTAGAGATGTCCCCCTGCGACTTGTCAGACGGCTGGATCACCTTCCGCCAGAGACGGGAAATAGGACAAAATAGAGAAGAGCGCGCCCCGAGATTCATTCGCGGATGAGGATCAGGAGCGTTTTTTTGTCCCCGCAAGAGGATGACCTTCCACAGTTAAAGCCGACTAGACTGCTGGAACCAACGAACGAGACGGCATTCCGGAACCTAAAAACAGATTTACCATGAAAGTAAGAGCATCAGTAAAAAGACTCTGCGAGCAATGCCGCATCGTGAAACGGCAGAACGTTGTTCGTGTGGTCTGCACCAATCCGCGTCACAAGCAAAAGCAAGGTTAATACCGTCCACTTTATCCATTTCCCATTATGCCAAGACTCCTAGGTGTTGAAATTCCCGGCGACAAGCGCATCGAAGCCTCCCTTCCGTATATCTACGGGATCGGGCCGACGACTGCTAAACGCATCCTCGAACAAGCCAATATTGATCCGAATATTCGCGCCAAGAACCTCAGCACCGAGCAGATGGGTGAGTTGATCCACGCGATCACCGCCAGCAAATTGCCGATTGAAGGTGATCTTCGCCGCGAAATTCAAGGCAACCTCAAGCGCCTCCAGGCGATCAACTGCTACCGCGGCATTCGCCATCGCCGCAGCCTGCCCGTTCGCGGTCAGCGCACCTCGACCAATGCACGCACTCGCAAGGGTCCTCGCAAGACGGTCGGCGTCCAGAAGGCGAAAGCGTAAACTCATTTAAATAGCTCACCATGTCCGAAGAAACCAATTCACCCGCCGACGAAGTGCCAGCAGCCGCTCCTGTAACGGACGCGCCTGCGACGACCGAAGCTCCCGCTGCAGGCGCCGAAGCGCCAGCCAAGAAGGCTCCTAAAGCGAAGGCTCCTAAAGCCAAAAAAGAAGCCGCTGTCGAAGAGCCGAAGAAAGAGAACCTTTCCCTCGATCCAAACGACATCGAGAAGCCGAAGATCGTTAAAGCCAAGGGCAGCAAAAACATCCTCAGCGGTGTGGCTCACGTCCTCGCTACCTTCAACAACACGATCGTCTCCATCACGGATGCCAATGGCTCGGTGATTGGCTGGTCCAGCGCCGGCAAAGTAGGTTTCAAAGGCTCCCGCAAAAGCACCGCTTATGCGGCGCAGATGGTGGCTCAAGATGCCTGCCGCCAGGCCATGGGCCACGGGCTCAAGGAAGTCGAAGTCCGCGTCAAGGGTCCAGGTTCAGGCCGCGAATCCGCAGTCCGCGCGCTGCAAGCTGTCGGTCTCGAGATCAGCGTCATCAAAGACGTCACTCCGGTTCCACACAACGGCTGCCGCCCGCCGAAACAACGCCGCGTCTGATCCACTTCATTTAACGACACTTTATTATGGCAAGATACACAGGCCCCAAATCCAAAATCAGCCGCCGTTTCGGCGTGGCGATCTTTGGTCCTAGCAAAGCCCTCGAGCGCAAGAACTACCCGCCCGGTATGCACGGTCCGAAAGGTTCCCGCCGCAAGACTTCGGAATACGCTCTCGCTTTGGCTGAGAAACAGAAGCTTCGCTACCAATATGGCGTGCTCGAGCGTCAGTTCCGTCGCTACTTCGAAATCGCTTTGACCCGTCGCGGTATCACCGGCGAAATCCTTTTGCAACTTCTCGAGACTCGTCTCGACAACGTCATCTTCCGCCTCGGCTTTGCGAATTCCCGTAACGCTGCCCGCCAGATGGTTGGTCACGGCCACGTCACAGTGAACGGCAAGAAAGTGGACATCTCCTCTTTCACCCTTCGCGCTGGCGACGTCATCGCGATCAAGGATAAGCCGGCTTCCCGCCGTCTCTCTGCGAAGTTTGTGGAATTGACCCAAATCGCTCCGATCCCTGATTGGTTGACGGTCGATAAGGAAAACTTCACTGGCTCTGTCTCCCGCATTCCGAGCCGCGAAGAGATCGCTCCGATCGTGAACGAGCAGTTGATCGTCGAGCTCTACTCCCGCTAACCGAGCTTTAGCGACTTTGAAAAACCCCATCCTCTGCAGGATGGGGTTTTTTATTGGCCGGAACGTTTGTTGGCTGGATACGGAACTCGCTTGCGTGGCGGCGTTGGCTAAGAATCTCTGGACAGCCATTTGGTTCCAGCACATCAGCCTGTTTATTCTTCATCCATGACCACACCTGACAACCCTCGAGACCCGCTACACGGGATCACTTTGGAAAAGATCATTACGCATCTCGTGCAGCGGCACGGCTGGGAAGAAATGGGAGACCGCATCCCGATCCGGTGTTTCCAATATGATCCCTCCATCAAGTCGAGCCTGACGTTTCTGCGCAAGACGCCGTGGGCGCGGAAGCGGGTCGAAGAATGGTACATCGAGGATCTGCCGCCGAGGGCCTCGTCGGAGGAATGATTACTCTGCGGCTGCAGATGCCCGCTCAGTATCGCGCACAAGTGATTTCTGGCTGCAGATCCAAACAACTCCTGCGACTAGCATGACGAGGGAAACGGCGGTGAAACTATCTGCCCAAGTGCCTTGGCGGCCTTCCACCAAGCCTAGGAGCCAGCCGCGATCCTTGATGAGGCCCATGAGGTAAGGCGAGGGGACATCCCCCAACAGGTGAATCAGGAGGATGTTGGCAGCGAAAGCGGTGGCCCGCATCGAGGGCGGCGTCACATTTGCGATGGCTGTATTGGAAGGACCGATGTTTAGGAAAAGGAAGAACATCGCCAGCGCGATAAAAATCCACGCGTAGGGCATCGGCACGTAAAGCATGATGATGGTCGCTGGGAAGGCCAGCAGCATGCCGCAACCGGAAACGAGGAAATAGGATCCCGGATAACGCGGTCGGAGTTTATCTCCCAGCCAGCCGCCGAGGAGGGTGGAGACCAGACCGGTCCCGGCGAGAATCCCGCCGAAGATGAGGCTTGCCTGATCTTTCGGAACGCCACGGTCTTCATACAGATAGGTTGGTGCCCACACCGACAAGCCACCGATGGCAAAAGTCATCGCCGCTTGAGCGAGGATATTGGTGACCAGCGAGGGAATACGCAGGAGCTTCTTGTAGTCTTCCCAACCCGGCTTAGGAGCGTCGGAACTGGCGGATTCGCGCCGTGGTTCCTTCATGAAAAAGCAGAGCAGCGCCAGCAGAATACCGGGAGGCACAACCAAATAGAACGCCCAGCGCCAGCCCAACCAACCGCTCATGAGTCCGCCGAAGGCGTATCCCAAAGCACTGCCGACGGGAATGGCCATGAAAAACCAAGCCAAGACCTGCCCGCGCTTCTCCACGGGATAGAAATCGCTGATGATGGTTGGAGCTGCCGGCCCGTAACCCGCTTCACCGACGCCAAGGAAAACGCGGGTGAGCAACAGCATCACGAAGCCCGTTGCCAAGCCGGAAGCTCCACAGGCGAGGCTCCATAAAGCCACGCTGAAACCAATGATCATCCACCGGGAATAGCGATCCGCCAGCCAGCCGAAGAGCGGCGCCGTCAGCATATAGCTGAGGAGAAAGGCAGTCGTGAGCAGGCCCGCCTTGGAGTTGGCGTCCGGTTCGCCCGCCAGAAACGTCTCTTTGATGTCCGGAATGACAGCCGCCAGAATGTAGCGGTCGAGGTAGCAGAAGAGGTTGATCGCCAGCAGCAAGGCCAGCGATTTACGGGCTCCGGGAAGGATGGCTGCGGGAGAGTTCGTCATGCTTCAGCGGTGATGATGCAGCGATGACGCCGCAAATCCCCGCGGAAGACAAGAGCTTTCCTACACCGGCACCGAGGAGCGGGAGTTAACGACTCCCGGCGACTTCTTTCACTTCCAGATGAAGCGGCTCTCGACTGGAGAAACTCAGATCGTGCTCGAAGTGGTGACGGTGAATCGATTTCCGGATTTCCTCCAAGGTTCGGCAGGTTTCCCAGAGGAGCGGGCGGAGCGGAACCAATTTGGTGGTTGGCTCCGCTTGCCCGAAAGTCGCATCGAGGCGCAAGCTGGATTCCAGCAAGCGCCGCAGGCGATAAAACGGCAGGTAATGATCCGCCTCCAGAAGGTGGCGGGATTCCAAAAACAGGTTGAGCAGTTCTTCCAACTTCTCCCCGCGGAGGAGCTCACTTCGGAAATCGAGCAACTGATTCCAGACCTCTGTGGAGGTGACCGGAAAGAGGTCCGCAACAATTTGGGCGGCCTGAATGCGCCAATAAGAAGCTGGAGAGGTCTGGATCACAGGTTTTTCAGATAGCTTCGCAGCATCCAGAGAGTTTTTTGGTGAATGATGGCCCGTTTGATGGCGAGATCCTGGGTTTCCAAATCGTTGGCCTCGCCAGCGGCTTCGCGCACTCTTTGGGCACTGGCGACGACGATTTCATGAGCACCAACCAAGTGGGCCACGTAGTCTTTGGCAGGTGTTTTATCGATGGGCAGCTCTTCGATGCTGGAGGCTTGAGCTAACGTAGAAAGTCCGCCGATGGCGAATGCTCCCAGAGCGCGAATACGTTCGGCGATCTCGTCCACGGCTGTGAAGAGCTCCTCATATTGATTTTGAAAAGCGGTGTGCAGCTCGAAGAAGGCCGGGCCTTCGACGTTCCAATGGGCAACGTGCGTTTGTCCCAGAAGCGCGTAGCTGTCTGCCAGAAAGGTATTGAGGCTGGCGACGTGAGCGGTGGAGGTGGTGATAGGAGCAGTTTGCGTGGACATGACGTAAATGGTGGGTTGTTTAGTTTTTAAGAAACGACCTGACTTCTCCGCATAATAGCTTTATGAGATCAGATCTCAATTAGATTTTATGTCGAAAACTCTCTGCGATTGGTCGAAATCGGACTTCGAGAAAGATTTTCTCAAGCTCACAAAAATCGTGTCGCAGCCCCTCTTTGCGTGTCGCAAATGCGGGAGGGCGGCCAATAACCCCAAGTTTCTCTGTAAACCGCGGGAATTGGAGGAGTTGCCGGAGGAAAAGGATTCCGCCAATTGATTTCCGGGGAGATTCACCCCAAGGTGCTCGGGATGGAATTGGATCTCGAAGGAACGCACGCCCATCGAGCCTATGCGATCCTGTCGTCCATCGTTACGCCGAGGCCGATTGCGCTGGTGACTACTCTCAATGCGGACGGCGTGGTGAATGCGGCGCCCTTCAGCTTTTTCAATGTGATGGGAACCAATCCGCCGATCCTGGCATTTGCGCCCGGGGATCGAGACGACGGTTCTCCGAAGGATACGGCGGCGAACATTCGGCTGAATCGGCAGTTTGTGGTGAACCTTGTCGATGAGCCGATGGCGGAGGCGATGAACCTCTGCGCCGCCACGCTGCCGCCGGGCGTGAGTGAAGTGGATCATGCGGGATTTCACACGCTTCCGTCTTCCGTGGTGAGTCCCCCGCGCATCGCCGAAGCGCCTGCGAGCATCGAGTGCACGGAGTGGGGGACGCTGCAGATTGGCGGTAATCGGATGATCATCGGATTGATCAAACGGGTGCACGTTCGTGAGGAGCTGATCGATCCGGAGAAACTGCGGATTCGGGCGGAGAAGTATCGGGTCGTCGGGCGCATGGCTGCGCCGCATTGGTATTGTCACACGAACAACCAGTTCGAAATGATCCGCCCCAGATGAGCGCAGCGAGCGGAACCAGCGGTCGTCCGACTTATGCGCAATCCCGTCTGCTCTTGGGGACGTGCAATGTCGGGTTTTGGGTTTGCGTTGCGGTAGCGTGTCTTGTTTGGAATCTGCCCGCGCAGCTGTTTTCGACGGAAGTGCTTTTCGGGAAGTCACTCGCTTTGGCGCTCGCCACGTTTTTACTTGGTTATGTCGCCCTTCAGGCGCCCTTCGATCTGATGGGCGGCTACATTCTCCCGGCCCTTTACCGCCGACATTCCGAAGGCTTTGGTGGTTTCGTGATCAGCTGGGTTCGGGGCGTGTTGGTGCAGACGCTCGTTCTTTTTGGGATCGGATGGACGCTGGTGAGCTACAGCGAATGGCTTGCGGGCTTGGTAGCCGGTTGGATGCTAGTGCTGCTCCTGCTGCAATCGCTCGTGGCGAGGGCGGTTGGCTATTTTCATCTTCGCGGCGGTGTGGGCTGGAAATCGCTGGATGAGGCGTTTACCGGCGGTTTCGTGGGCCTGCCTTTTGCCCAGAAAGCGATCTTTGCCACCGGGCGCGGGCAGCGACTGCGCCAGATGGATGAGCGGCGTCGTCTGTATCTGCAACGAATGCGTCTGCCGCTCGCGGGTCTGGTCATCGCGCTGGCCTACAATGTGGTGGGAGTTTTGGTGGTCCAGTCCGCGGTTGTTCATCCTCTGAATACCATGAGCGGGTTGGTGGAGCTCGCCCTCTGGTTTACGCTTTGGTCGTTTCTTGGTTTGCTCGTTCTGCCAAGTCTGAGTCGCCGAGCGGTTTACGCGGGTGATTACGCGCTCTATTCCAACGGAATTCGCGGCGAGGAGTTTGCCTATTATCTGGACCATGACCGCTCGCAAGCGGATGAGGAAAGCCGATCCGGGTGGGTGGAAAGCATCTTTCATCCGGTGCCGAGCCCGCAGAATCGTGCGGCCCGCTGGGGAAAGCGCCCGGCGTGGGCGGGCGGCTGGCACGCGGCGCGTTACGCTATTTATCTGTCGTGGGCGGGGCTTTCGCTGCTGAACCGCTCCGTGCATTGCAACATCGGCAAGCCGAACGTGTGGGTGATGCTGCCCTGCGAGTAGTCGCGAAAGGATCCTTATCGGCGAGTGGTCTCGATGACCTCGACCGCGGCGGCGGCGCGGGCGGCGATTCCTCTCCAATCCCTGATTGCAATAAGTTCCTTTGGTGCGAGCCAACTGCCTCCGACTGCGGCGATCAAAGGATCCGCCAGATAGGAAACCATATTGGTGCCGTTGATTCCGCTGAGAGGGATGAAGCTGACTCCGAGATGCAGAAAGGGTACGGCCGCAGCTTTCAGGTAGGCCAGACCGCCCATCGATTCGGCCGGGAAGAACTTCAGTAAGCGGCAGCCATGCTCGATGGCGATCTCCATATCGGTCGGGGTGCAGACACCCGGGGCAAACGGAAACCTCGCCTCGTGTGCAGCGGCGAGAATGCGTGGGTTCACACCGGGAGCGACTCCGAAGGCGGCTCCGGCGTCGATGGTTAGGGCGAGTTGATCGGGGGTCAAAATTGTCCCGGCGCCAACAATCATCTCGGGCACTTCGGCCCGGATTTTCCTTAAGGACTCGATTGCAGCGTCGGTGCGGAGGGTGAGCTCCATAACGTTGACGCCTCCCTCGAACAGAGCTCGGGCAAGCGGAACAGCGTCATCAGCTTTATCGATGGCCAGAACAGCGATGATGCCACTTTTCCGAATTTGCGCAGCGAGAGCGGGATGAAATACGAAGTTCATGCGGAAATGATTACGGAACGGCCTCGGGCGCGTCGAGCCCACGTGTTTGAGTGACTCAGGTTTTGTGGTGGTGTGTCACTGGATTGGGGCGAGCAGACGGGCCACCCGCACGCACAAGCGGAAGAGGAAACTCGCTTCCCGGATTTCTTTCTGCTCCACGATTCGGCTGTTGGCGAGGTCGTTTTCCAGCATTGCCTCGACTTTGCCCGCCATCACTTTGTCGGCGAAACCCATCGTTATCTCGAAGTTGAGTCGGAAGGAGCGGTTGTCGAAGTTTGCGGTGCCGATGGCGCAATAATCCTGATCCACCAGCATGACTTTCTGGTGCATGAACCCTTTTTGGTGGCGATACCACTTGATGCCGAGAGGCACCGTTTCGTCCAGGTAGGAGAAGGAGGAAAGCCGCACGAGCCGGTTGTCGGGCTTCTCGGGAATGAGAATTCGCACATCGACACCGCGGAGGGCGGCGAGCTGCAGAGCAGAGATAAACTGCTCGTCCGGAACAAAATACGGGCTGGCGATCCAGAGCCGTTCCTGAGCGGCATTGATCGCGAAGAGGAAAAACAACGTGGCCGTTTCCAGCGTGTCAGCGGGGCCGGTGGTGAGGCAGAGCGCAGCGGTGTTGTTTGATGGACTGCGTTGAGGCGACCAGTTCAGCTTCGGCGTTTCGTCGGTGGCCCATTTCCAATCTTCGAACCACGAGACCTGCACCTCTTGGACGACCGGCCCCTCGACTTCCACATGCGTATCGCGCCAGGGACCGAATCGCGGGTCTTTGCCGAGGTATTCGTCGCCGACATTCAGGCCGCCCACGAAAGCGATCCGCCCGTCCGCGATGACGATCTTGCGATGGTTGCGGAAGTTAATCTGGAAGCGGTTCGTGAAACCCTTCGTAGTATCGAACGGCGCGATCTGCACGCCGTGCGCCCGCATTTTCCGGCAATAACCTCGCAGCCGCCCGCTCCCGATTTCGTCAAAAAGCACATAACACCGCACGCCTTCAGCGGCTTTCTTCAGTAGCAAGTCGGTGAGGCGTTTCCCCAAGTCGTCCTCGCGAATGATGTAAAACTGCACGAGCACATAGTCAGTCGCTGATTCGATGGCAGCGAAGATCGCGTTGAAAGTAGCCTCTCCGTCGATGAGGAGCTCCGCCCGGTTATTCGACGTGAACGGCATCTTCGCCAGACTCTCCAAAAGACGCGTCTCGTGTTCCCGCGTGTCGAGCCGAAGCCGAAACTCCTCCATCTCCTTCACCAATTTCTTGGCTGTGGGATTCTCATTCAGCGTCTGTCCCCGACGCGAATGGACGTAACCCGCGAACTTGCTCCGGCCAAAAACGATATACGCCGGCACTGCGAGGTACGGAATCGTGTTCAGCGCCACCGCCCAGGCGATTGTTCCCTGAGCCGTGCGCGTCTCCATGATCGCGTGAATCGACGCGATGAACCCCGCGATCTGAAAAAACGTCAGGCAGAGGGTGATCCACATGCGTCAAGACTTCGAAAAAATCTGAGGAAAGGAAAACCTTTTCCTCTCCGGCTCACTCGGCTGGACGCTGGCGAATGGCCATTGATTTCTGCACGCGATAGAACTGCGCCAGGCTCCCGAAGCCCGCTTCCAGCGCCGCCTGTAACACCGTGCAGCGCTGACCGCCGCCGTAGTAGGCGTGGAATTTTTCCATCCGCTTCTGATTGCGAAACTCCGAAAGCTCCAGACCCATCTGCGCTTTAAAAAGTCGGCTCAATCGCGCACGGCTCAAGCCACACTGGGAGGCAAACGTCTCCGCGTCGGTGTCTTTTTCCCCGCGGGCGATGGTAAATGCCGCGCGTTCCACCGCCGGATGCACATCGCCGAGGCTGTCGAGCAGAGACGCATTCAGATACTCATGTCGAGCCTTCCGCAGCAGGAACTCCAGCCCGGGATTCGCAACGGTGGCGGTTTCCTTTTCCCCGTGCAGCTCGGAGCAAATCTTCGTGAGAAACTCCACGCAGCCGCGCTTCAAAAGCCTCACTGGAGGCGTGTCAGATTGACCGCTTCTCAGTTCCTCATCTCCCGACGAGCGCGAAATGCGGGTGACTAGTTGAGGCCGGAAAACAGCGATCCACATTTCAAAATCCGACGTCTGCTCGATGAGCAAATGCTCTTTCTGCGGGAAGAGCCACAGGAGTCGGCGGGCGGTGACATCGACGCGTTGCTGGCCTACGAGATACGTCGCGCGCCCGCCGACGCAGAGGTTCATCTCCAGCTCCACGTGGGTGTGCATGCGCGCTTTTACCTGCTGCCCAGGTTCGAAATGCCAGATCATGCCCTGCCGTTCCGTGGGGATGGGAAGAAGTTCTCTCACTGCGACACAAAATGAGAGATTCGCGAAACAAGGCGAGAAGAAACTTAGAGCCGGTGCGCTAGTTTGTCTCCATGTTAACACCCACCCCACTTACTGAAGATCAGATCCGCCAATACAACGAAGAAGGCTGGTGCATGCTTGGCAAAGTCATGGACGACGCCACCATCGAAGCCCTTCGCGCCGAGGAAGTAAAATTCCGCACCCGCCCGCTCTACTACGATAGCCCGAAGCAAGACGTGCCCACGCTGTTCCGCAGCCAGATGAGCGCCTACTCCGAGCCCGTGCGCAACTTCGGCATGACCGGCCCGCACCTCTCGCTCGTCGAGCAGGTCCTCGGCTCCAACCTCTGCTGGATCTACACCCAGTTCGTCACCAAATTCCCAGACAAAGATCTCGGGAAAAGCGAGTTCCCCTGGCATCAGGACAATGGCTACGGCTTAGTCGAGCCAGCTAACAACATGACCATCTGGATTCCCCTCGACGACGTTGACGAGAAAAACGGCTGCGTCTGGATTTCTCCCAAGAGCCACCTGAATGGCGTTCTCCCGCACGGGCAAAAAAGCGCCGATAGCTGGCATTTGGAAGTCCCTGTCCAAGGCGACGGCATCCCCGCCATCATGAAAGCTGGCGAAGCCGTCGCATTCACCGGCCTCACTCTGCATCGGTCCAAGCTGAACCACACCGACCAAGCGCGCCGCGCCTTCTTCATGCAATACGTGGACGCCAACGGCACCTTCGGAAAAGACCGCACTCCAATCGTCGACAAGCATCTGAGCTACGTCGTTCGCGGAGCAGCCGATTACGAGAAGCGCCCACCGACGCCAGCCAAATAATCCGCAGGTAACTAACACCTCAACATCCACACACCATGTGCCAGCGCATCGCTCATACCGCTTCCGATCATCCGCGGGTGAAATGCGCTGGCACTTGTGGCGGTTGTCCCGTGGCGCTCGCCCGGCAAGCCGCTTCCGCGTCACGTTCATCTTCGGGAGCCTCGCGTCCGCAACTCCCTCCGCGCCGCTCATAAGCGCGACCCCTTTACGCAAAATCCACGGCCGAGTTTCTCAAATCAGCATCTGCTTGCCCTGGGCTTGCTGGAAAGCTGCGCCACTTGGCCGAGGGACTTTTTCGTCGCCGTCTAAGAGTTACAGCCGCATAGGCCTTTTCCTGCGTTATTTCTACAAACGCCGGATTTCTGGTTCAGAGGTCCAGGGCTTCCTCGAACCACTCAACCCACCACTCCTATGCTCGCTACACTTGGCGCCATTCTCATCGCTCTCTGGATTCTCGGCCTCGTCCTGAAAATTGCCGGAACCTTCGTTCATATCGCCCTCCTCATCGGGATCGGGCTGCTCGTTTTCCACTTCATCAAAGCCAAGGGCTAAACGCCTGAAATAGGGAAACTTCCGCCGGGTCGCGCGGATGGCAGGGATGTTGCTCAGTAAGGGTTTACCACCTGGCCTGACAATTGAATAAAGAACTTCTCGACCACATTCTCGCAGCCATGATCGATACCGATGATGGCGTTTCCGATCTTCTTTTCGTCGTCGGCAAACCTCCCCACGTGGAGCTCCACGGGCATCTGCATGCCATGGAGACCGACCCTCCCGGCCTCGGGCTGACCCATCCGCAGATCACCGCCATGGGGAAAATCCTCATGAACGGCAACAAGCGGCTCGAGGACGATTACCTCATCAACGGCTCCTGCGATTGCAGTTACGCCATTCCCGAGGCCCGTTTTCGCGTCAATTTCTTCCGGCAGAACAACAACCCGGCCATCGTCATGCGGAAACTCAATTCTGCCATCCCGACGATGCAGAAGTTGAACCTTCCGCCGGTCTTCAAAAACATCATTAAGGAGAAGAACGGCATCATCTTCGTCACCGGCGGCACCGGCAGCGGCAAGACGACCACGCTGGCGGCGATGCTGAACGAGATTAACGAAAACCAGTCGTGCCACATCATCACGCTGGAAGACCCGATCGAGTTCCTCCATCCGCACAAGAAATCCATCTTCTGCCAGCGGGAACTCGGCAAAGATTACAACACCTTCCCGAACGGCCTGCGCGCGGCCCTTCGCCAGGCGCCTAAAGTCATTCTCGTCGGCGAAATTCGCGACCGCGAAACCATGGAAATCGCCATGACGGCCGCAGAAACCGGCCACGTCGTTTTCAGCACGCTCCACACCATCAACGCTGGCCAGACCATCAACCGTATTCTTGGCATGTTCACCCGCGAGGAAGAACCGCTCATCCGCCAGCGCCTCGCGGAGACCTTGCGCTACGTCATCAGCCAGCGTCTGGTCACGAAGATTGAAGGGGGCCGCCATCTCATCACCGAGATCATGGGCAGCAGCTTGAGCACGCGCGAAGCCATGCTCTACGGAGAAAAAGACGGACGCACCTTCCAGGACATCATCGAAGCAGCGGTCCCGCAAGGCTGGCACAGCTTCGACCAGGAACTCCTCCACGCGGTCGAGAACGGGATCGTCACCGAGGAATCCGCGATGCTCTACTGCAACATTAAAAACAAAATGAGCCGCGAGCTGGATTCACTCCGCAACCAGCGCGGATCGAAAGACGCCAGTTTCCAGGAATCCGGCCTCCGCATTCAGCAAGAGCCCAAACCTGCCCCGGCCCCGCCCGCAGCACCAGCGGGTGCGCCTGTTCCAGAAAAGCTAGGACTTCAGCCGCTAACTACTGGACGGATAAACGGATAACCCGCGGACCCATCCCGGCCGGAGTGACGTCTCGAACGATGATCACTGAGGCCCTGCAGACATATCGCTGCTCCCGTCGCTAACTCTGGACAGGAACCATGTTCACGCCCGAATCGGCAAAGGATGCCGCTTCTGCGTATAGAAATCCGCAAGGAAAAACACCATCGTCGCCAGCATTAGCGTGGCTGCAAATACCGCCCACGGGTTCGTGATCTGCCGACTCTTTAGAAAGACAATCGCCGGGATGTGCACGAGATAGAGGGGATAGGAAATATCTCCGAGAAACTGCAAAAGAGGCGAACGCTTAAGAGGGCGGCCCTTTCCGCCAATGACCCACTTGGTGAACACCCAAAAGACAAACCCCAGCGTGAGTGCTTGCTGGACGAACGGAAGCGTATCTTCACGGAAAAAAGCAGCCAGGTTGTTGTGCTTCAACCGGTAAACGAACTGGATCGCAGAGATAAACGCGATGTGACCGGCGAAGATGAGCCCAATATCTCGAACGCATTCTCGAGCGCGGTCTGGCTCCTTCGCCAACCGCAGCCCCGCGATCCAAAGAAAAGCGAGCAGGAACAAATTTACCCCGTAGCCCATGCCTGCGTGATACGGGAAATGCAGCAGACTCCTACAAGCGGTGTATGCGAGATAGCAGGCGAAGGAACCGTAGAGAGCGATTCGACTCCAACGAGGCTTCAGCCCGATCAGAAAGGGCGCCAGACAATAGAGCCAGAATTCCAGGGAAAGACTCCATGCAGGCAAGACAAAGGAGAAGCTGGTGACGATCTGGTTTAAAAAGAGGACATTCGCCAGAAGGAGCCCCCAGCTAGGAGCGGGCGCTTTTTCTATCAGCACCACTACCAACCAGGTGAGTGCGATGCTAACAAGATAGACTGGATAGAGCCGCTGCAAACGCCTTCTGAGAAAGCCCTCTGGCTGTTTTAGATAAGAGCTCGTGACGGAATACCCGCTGACCAACAGAAACCCCAAGACGGCTTCAAACCCCCCGAAATCAGCGATAAAATTGAGCGACCCGATTGAGATTCTCTCGCCCATGTGCACGAATACCACGATCGAGGCTAGCAAGAAGCGGACACCCGAAAGGGCACTCCATCGGTCGATTGTTCCCTGTACAGAAATGGCGTTCATCGGGCGCCACCATGGAGCAGGTGGTCGCGCAATTCAACGGAGTAATCGGCGGCAACTGTATTTTGATCCTGTCCACTCCGACGGAGGATCGTTGAGCAATGCCAAAGCTCTTCACAAGCACATGCACGGCGGCAAAGCGACGGAACCCTTCGCCTCCAGAGCGTCGCTACTGGGCGGATAAACGCATAAACCTCGGTCCCAACCCGGCAGGGACGACGTCTCTCACGACGATCGTCTCCAGCCCTTTCGCTGGGATGTCCAACACTTGGCTGATGCGATAAGTGAGATCGTCCGGATTAATCCAGATCCAACTCAGGAGATCCGAACTCGCGCCCACCCTCAATGTCACATCCCGCGCAAAACGGCTGCGGGTAAACTGCAAGGTGAGAAAGTCGTCGCCCTGCACGCGCTCCACTTTGGGCAGCAATACACCACTCGACGCAGGCGAAGCAGGCGAGGAGCCCATGACATATTCCAGCAAGTTCGATTGCCCGTCGCGGTCGAGATCCGCACCCGGACCCGAGAGACTGGAGCTCTCCCGCTCTGGGGATGTAAAATTCTGCTCCTGCCAGAGCTGATAATTACTCACTTCCTGCGGGATGAGATTGGCGGAATCCAAGAATAAGGCCTGAACTCCCGTAGTGCCTGTGGGGCATTCCACGGTCAGGTCCACGGGTCCGCGGAAGCGAAATTGATAGATATGAAAGATGCCGATCTTTTCCTTGGTGTCGTAGCCGACCGCGAGCGATGGCTGGTCTTTTGGCGCAAGGCGGATCTTATAGTCCGTCGCATCACGGAACTGCGGGGACATCACTACAGTTAGATAATAAATCGCTCCATCATGCGGCGTCACTTCGATGATGCCCTTCTTCTCCTCCTTGTCGCGAACTAACAATCCATAGTTGGATCCAATCACCCCGCCCACTCGGAAGCGGTAGCCCAGGTAAGTGTCCACGCGCCAGCCGGATTTCGGCTCGATGGTGTCGCCAAAAGGGAGGGTGGCGGTGTCTGCGAGGTAAACAGGGTTCCAGTTAAAGATCCGATACCCGGATGAGCCGACGTTCCGCAAAGTGAGGTCGCCTAACAACGGATTCAGCTTCAGCAGTGCTGGCTTTCTAACAAACACGTTGGCTGGAGTTACATCCAGAATGTGAGGCTCAGAACCTGGTTGATCGTAGCGGCCTGCAGTCTGCACAGTTGCGGTGAGGCTTGCGGGAGTGGCCGTGGCCGGATTGGAATACACCGATTCCCCCGTTTCCGTCACGGCGGAGACTGAGAAATAGTAGGTCTGCCCGTTCGTGAGCTGATCGATCGTTTTCCCGGCGGAGAGCACTTCTCCGGCGATGAGTGTGGCCGCGCCGCCTCGGGAAGTGGCCATCCGGACATTGTAACTCCTGGCACCTAAGACAGGATTCCAGGTCAGGGAGACCCTTCCATCGCCGGCCTTGGCAGTGACGCCGGTGGGGAAGGGGTTCGGCGCGACGGGAATGATGAGTGGCTCGGAATGGCCGAGGGTGCCGACGGCGCTGGTCTCGCGAATCGTTTGCGTGCCGTCGAGCAGCCAGCGTTGGGGACCATTTTGACTCTCGTCGTTAGTCCACAGATAGACTTTGCCGCCCACCTCTGCGAGGGCAGAAAAGGCGCTATTTCCGGCGCGGCCGGGCACCGGACCTTCGAAGGTTTCATGTCCCATCCCCGTCTCGCCGAATTGCCCGACGAACAACCCGTTGTCGTAGAAATGCATAAACTGGCAGGCCTGCGTGTCGTTCCAGAACTCCCCGTGATAGCCAAAAACGACGTTCTTTCCAGAGGCATACACCGAGTTTCCTGGATAGTGGACGCCATCCCCGACGACGAAAGAGCCCAGCCCATCCAACGGCACGCTGCTGATTACGCTCGGGCTTGCTTTCCACAGCCAGTCCGTGCCGCCTTTCCTCACACCGCCCAAGTGCCATCCGTTGTTCTTCGTCTGATCGAACGAAATGAGGACATCGCTGGAGGTACTCGGCATGCGGAAATCTCCCAAGCTGCAGCAGCGAGTGGCGGGATCTTTTTCCGTGACCGGTGCGCTGGCCAGCGTGCGGTATTCTCCCCAGGTCGGGTTGTTGTCGCGGTCGAATCCAGTGAGTCTTCTTTCTTCGAACAGCGCTTGCGAATTAGGAGGAAGTTCACTAGATCCGTCAAAAAGTGTCCCCCGCCGCACGTCGCCGCTGGAGGTGAGCATTTCAAAAGCTCGGGGCTCACCAGCGGTCGGCTTGAGGAGGATGTTAGTGAGGCGTGTGCCCACGATGGTGAGTTCCACAATGCGGCTGCCTTGCACGCCTTCCTCGTCCACGGCGCCGTAGGTCCGCCCATTCGAGAGCGTGGTCACCTGGCGCACGCCGCAACCGAAACCAAAATACGACTTCGGCAGATTGGCAGCCCAATTTTTTGTTAGCTTCCAGCCCTGATGCAGCGGCTTCGAGTAGTCTACGGAGAACTCCAGAAAGTCCGCAAACACGCGCGTCGGATTGTGAGCATCCACACCTGTCGAGTAGGAGGTGCTCTGAAACATGATCTCGTCGAGATAGGTGCGTTCCGCAGAGAAATGCATCAATCGCCGGTTGCCCGGGTCACCCAGCCAGAGCGAGCCATCAGGGCCAAAAGCAATGCAGCCGCCAGGATTGCCCTCGCGATCCATGAAGAGAAACTTATCGCGCGTCACATCCGGCCCATGGCTGGCGTAGCCGCCCTCCTGGCCGAGCGTCCAATGTGGCGTGCCGGTGGCTGTGAGGAAGGCCTTCACTTGCTGGCTGCTTCCTGCGTCGACGACGGCCACAAACGTGCCGCTCGGATCCACCGCCAGGTCCAGCGGATCGCTCAGATTCATCACCGGAAAGGTGATCACCGGCACATTGGCGGGCGTGAGAATGCGGCAAAGACTCTTCCCGCTAATCGCCCAAAGATCACCGTTAGGCGCGAAAGAAAGCTGGCCAGGCGAGGGGACATTGATGCTGCTCAGTGAGGCACCCGTGCGCTTGTGGACGAGATAGACTTTTCCCTCCGAACGAACGCTGACGGCCAACGTGTCGCCGTCCTTTTTCACCGCAATGCCCGAGAGACCTTTCTTCGTGCCGACTTTGATCCCGTTGGCAAAGGGCAGAAACTCAAACTCTCGCGGTCCGTTCTCGATCACCCCACCATTGGTGAAGCTAGCACTCTCCTGCGTCGCCACTTTCGCTGCCACAATAAAGCCGGGACCGACATGAACCTCCCGCGTTTCCGGGTCGGTGCTATCCGGGCTTGCAAAGTATACCCACTCGCCATCCGAGTCAGTGGCCACCCATTCTGGGGAATAAATCGTTCCCGTCTCGCTCACCACTCGATCGATGCGGCGATCCAGATACCAACACCAGCGATTCGCGACGCGCTGCTTGTCGCTGGTGAGGAAATGGCGGAAATCGTAGTCCCCCTCGACATAGCCCGTAATGTAAAACGCATCGCCGCCCGTGATCGTCAGATCGCGCAGCGGACGAAACCCGCGGTGCATCGTCGGTCCGAAGCGGGCGGTCGAAGTATTTCCAATCGACCCCTGCCAAATGTAGTCCATTCGATGCGACAGCACGCGGATCGAGTAGGAGCCGTGCGGAGCATCCACCTTTTCATCCGTGCGTCCATCCCACACCGCCTGATGCTCTCCCCGAGTGTATTCCACCTTGCGCCAGAGCGTGCGGACCAGCGTTCCGTCGGGCTTATAAACTCCGGCGCTGGTGGTGGCGTCCTCATCCAGCGTAAACCGAAACGGCAACGTGGCGGCCGAGTAACCGGGCACTGCCATGAGCAGAAAGAGAAGAAACCAAAGGCCAAAACGCGAAGTCATCATCGTGGGAAAGGTGCGGCGAAGCCTACCCCAAAACTCCGTGCGCGAAAGCTGCGATCCGTCAGGCGCTGACCCGACGCGCTTACTTCATCAAGTTCCTTTGATGCATGCATAATGGTTTCGAGTAGCTTGCGACTCCGCAGATCCTCGACACCTGTGCCGCATGTTCCTACTTTGGGCATCCGATCGTGGCGGAAAAATGGCTCTCCCGCCCTGAGGTTGCCCCTCCTTTCCTCGTGCGCAAACTCCTGTTTAGGCGCGCACTTGCCTCGCAAACTCCGCTTCCCCGCCTGCACGACTCCGACGGCTACCGCTGACTTTGCTCGTGCGTCAGATTTTCCGCAGCGGCGTTTCGGTTGTCCCGAGAGCCGCGTAGATCTTCTGCCGCACGACCTGAATAGTCTGTCTCAGCGTCACACTATCCGACGCGAGCAGTTTGATCGCCCACCCGCCGGAGCTCAACGCGCTCAACCCGATCCACAGCAACTCCGATTGCAGCTCGAGGAGTTCTTCCAGGGAACGCGCCAGCGGCTGCGGAGTCACCAGATACACCGTGCCGTAATACGCATTTGGGAAAACGCGCCGCAGCGCCTGTATGTTTGCCTGCTGCGGGCACAGCCTGGACCGCTCGCGGACGAGCAGACTTCCCCCTACGAAAACATCGGTGCGCCAGTCGAGTTCGTCGTATTGAAAGCTCTCCCCCGACGCCACCCGTCCCGGTGCTAGCATGTCGATGTAAAGAAGCGACGCGCCCGTTTCCAAATCAATCCGCGTATGCTGACGGCACGTCGTCCCCCCTTGCGGAATAAACAACTCTGGAAACACCTCCAGCCACGCGCCATCGGCCACCGTAAACTGCTGGCGCAGAACGATCTCCCCATGCGGTGTGCGATGCGCCCGGCTCGCGCTCGGCGTCGTCACCAGAAGACGCGCCCCCGTTTCCACCGAGATGTCCGTAGCGATGCAATCCCCGGAGAGCAACCCCGCCGTCTGATTCACCAGATGCACGATGAGCGTCTCCCCTTCAAGCCACGGTTTGCTAAGATGCATCGGCGCGCGAAAGGACTGGTGAGAAATGACGCTTTTCCCCCGCCCATCGAGCGCGCAGACGAGGTCCAGATGGCCATCGATACCCCGACTCATCGGGCGGGAAAATTCAACCGCCAAGACGCCAAGGCACCAAGAGGGAGGCGAGAAGGACCGCGGTTAAAACGCTTATCGAACAGGGCACCTCGTTTTCCTCTTCCGGTTTCGCAATTGTCGGCGGGCGAGGAAACGGAGTCTCCGGGACAAGTGCGTTCCGAAACAGGAGTTTGGGAACGAGAAAAATTCCTTCTGCCCTTCTCGGAGCGCAAATCCAGAGGACGAAGAGAGTGGCCGCCAGCCTTCGCAAAGGCGATTCCGCTGAACCGCTCCCTTCCTCCCCCTGGTGCCTTCGTGTCTTGGCCGTTCATCCCCTCAAGCGAAGAGCACTTCCCGGCGCAGCCAGGCAAGGATGTCGTCCTTGCCCTTCTCCGAACGCAGATCGGCGAAGAGAAATGGCCGCTCGCCGCGCATCAACTTCGAATCGCGCGCCATCACCTCCAGATCCGCGCCCACGTGAGGCGCGAGCTCTGTCTTGTTAATCAACAACAGATCGCTATGCCGGATCGCGGGACCTCCTTTGCGCGGGATCTTGTCGCCCTGCGCCACATCGATCACATAGATGAAAGAATCCACCAGCTCCGGCGAAAAGGTCGCGGAAAGATTATCCCCGCCGCTCTCCACGAGAATGAGCTGCACATCCTCGTGCCGTTTCTCCAACTCCGCGATCGCCGCCAGATTCATCGAAGTATCGTCGCGTATTGCCGTGTGCGGACACCCCCCCGTCTCCACTCCCAGCACGCGGTCCGCTGGGAGGGCGTTGTTGCGCACGAGAAACTCCGCATCTTCCCGCGTGTAAATATCGTTCGTCACCACCGCGAGCGACATCTCGTCCGCCAGCCACTGACACAAGCGAAGAACCAGCATCGTCTTCCCCGAACCCACCGGCCCGCCAATTCCAATCTTCACAGCACGCTTCATGGAGGAAAAAAGTAACCACCAAGACCCCAGGACACGAAGAGAAAAAGCTCGAGACGTCAGCAAAGCCCAAGGGTCAGGGGCGGGCGGATGCTACCATAATCTGCACTCCGCGCCCGCAATACGTTTTGCAGGTCCAAATAGAACGCAGGGACGGCCTGCTTCGTGTTCCCGATGGCAAATTGGCCTTATGGGATGCCATGCCTCATGCGACAGAGCACGGATTAACTTCAAGGGAGGGCCTACCGCATGCGGCAGGGCATGGATTAACTTCAAGGGAGGGTCTACCGCGTGCGGCAAGGCATGGAATAAAGTCTAGGGCATGCCAGTCGCACGGTAAAAACCCCTCATAACCTCCGTTTGATCAGGCGTTACAAGAAAACGGACGTTCGGCGTCCTTTTCCCTCGCTCGTTGGCATGGAGTCCAAGCAATTTCGTCCATTCGACATGAAGCCAAGGCATTCGGGCAGCAAGAGGGGATGGAGCCCCAAAGGCTATCGAGAGCGGTCTTCAGAAGCGGACGGCTTCTGACGTTTGAAATAGGACACACAAAACAGCACGATGGACATAGCCACACCGATGTAGAGGAAGATTAGAATGTGGCCAATATATCGTTCCGGATACGACAGATGGACCATGCCCAGTTCGTTCATGCGAACTACCCGTACCGCGATAAGAGACTGTAACGTCGCGAGGCTACAGCCAATGAGAGCGGGCCCGCAGATTAGCAGCAGCGACGCATGAGTGAGGGGGGAAGTGCGCCACAGTCGAAAAAGGCCAACGACAAAGACGCCAACGAGCATTAGCAAAAGTCCTTTCATGATAGGACCCGAAGTAGGGATTCGCTCAAAGAAACTCGGGTATGGTCCTGCGCTCGCTATCAAGATAAACAGGTTGTGGTTCATAGACTTGCAAAGCTAAAGGCTCTGAGTTCAAGACTCGCGTCCATGTGCTATAACATAGCGCACATGGCGGCTCTGCCAGTTTACGGCTAAAATGAAACCAGGAACGACGTAGAAGCTGTAGCCTCCACGTTGCAGTTCCTCCGCGTTGCGGAACTTTTGCAAGTCAGCGGGCGAGGCCGGACGGAGCTTGGCACGGAATGATTCCGTTTCTGCTGCGGCGAAGCTGAAGGAACCACTACCCACGTTGGTATCGAGGTCGTGCGTTTCCGAGATGGAAACAGCCGAGTCGGGCAACTCGGCAGGAAGCCAGCCTCGAACAACCGCGCCGTCGGCCCGTGCTGCTGCAGCCGTTGCATAAATGCTCGACGAGGAATCGCAGGCTACCATAGAAAAAGTAATGGCAGCGAGGAATCCTTGGAGGACGAGGCGACTCGCTGGGATTTTGTTCATGTCCGGCATAACCCTTGATACGAACTCATATCTCGGCGCCTTGATTCTTGCCAGCCGTTTGCCGCAGTCGACAACCGAGGGTGGACGATCAATGAAAGAGTTAAGTGTTTGAAGACGATGAGCTGCCGAAGACTCTGCGATACCAGAACTTCCGTGGATCGGGAAACCACGCGCGATTGGAGTCGTTGAGAAACACGACTAGCTGCGACACCTCGGAGATCCGATATCGCGTAAACAGACCTATAAGGTCGCGCAGAGATTGCTGGGAAGGGCGGGAGGAAACGTGCAGTAAAATGCAGTCGCTGACTTCCTCGACGCTCTTTACGGCTGTAATACTGTTGGCGAAGCCGAGGAAAGCCACTTCATCACCATGAGAGTAGAAAAGTACGCGTTTGCAAACAAGGATCGGCATAGATGAACCTCTGGAGTTGGAAGCTTCCGTGCTGTAGGTGCGCCACGTCTGCGTCTTTTCAGGAAATAAACAACCGTTCGCGGGCAAAGTGGTGGCGCATCGAGGCGATCTCTAGCAACGGGTTGAAGCTGCCGGCGTTTTCGCGTTCTACGTGCATGGAGGCGGTGACGGTTTCGCTCAGATGGGTCGAGGCGTTTCTTAGTGCGCGCTGGCAGGCGTCCTGGCCGATGCGGACTAGCTTGAGGGCGGCTCCGCAGCAGGCGGCGAGCGATTGGTAAGCGTAAAGGGTGAGGGCGGCTTCCCGCGGGATGGATTCGACGCGGGCCTGGAGGGCGCAGACGATGAGGTGGTGTCCGGCGGCGCGGTTTTCGCGGAGGGCGGCGGAGAAGTCTTCGAGCAGCGGGGATTGGTGAATGGATTGCAGCGCCTCAAGCGCCTTAAGGCGGCGGATGCCTAGCTGCATGCTGGCGTCGCGGGTTTCGGCAGCGATTTTCCAGGCGTGGATTTCGTGGTCGATGGTTAGGAGGGCGGGGAGATCGGCCGCTTCGAAAGCGTAGCGGAGATAGGGGAGTTCGAGGGTCTCCAGCGAGGGGAGAAGTTGCTGGTGCAGGAAATCGCTGAGAGTGGCTTCATCGCGGACAACGCCGAGCCGCACCATTTCTTCGAAGCCTAACGAGTGGGCATAAGCGCCGGTGGGGAACAGTGCGTCGGAGGTTTGCAGCAGAAAGGGCAGCCAGCGCAGGTCGCTCAATGATGGTGTCCTCCCGAGAGCGGATGGAAGACCTGATTATCCACGTGATAATGGATGTGCTCCCGCTCAAACAATTGCCGCAACGCCGGGTCGTCAGGCACTAGCACGGTGCCGGCATGGAGACCGAGCTGGAAGTGCAGATTGCCAATGATCCAACCGAGGCGGGCGGCAGCGGGTGCATCGATTCCCAAGGCGACGAAGAGCACGGGTTCGGGGAGTTGCGCAATGCGGAAGGTGGCGGCTTCGTTTTGGAAAAAGATGTCGCCGTCGTGCAGGTGATGCTCCAGATCGAAGCCAAACTCGGTGCCGTCCTTGGCGGTGCCGCGCCAGCGCCGTTTTGCGAGCGTGAGGCGATCCACCGGAAGGGAGACGAGCGGAAGTTGTTCGTCCCAATGGTGGAGACGGTCGTGGATGAGTTGCATTAGAAGAGGAAATACCGCTGCGCCATCGGAAGGACGCTGGCGGGTTCGCACCGGAGTTCGCGCCCGTCAGCCTTGACGGTGTAAGTCTCGGGGTCGACTTCGATCTTCGGCAGGTAATCGTTCCAGAGGAGATCCTTCTTCGAGATGGTGCGGGTGTTTTTCACGGCGGAGAGGCGTTTTTGCAGGCCCAGTTCCGCTAGCTTGCCGCTGCGCAAGGCGGCGTCGCTGACGAAGGTTAGAGACGTGCTATATTTCGCGCGTCCGTGCGCGGCGAATTGTGGACGATAGAAGGTAGGCTGCGGCGTGGGGATGGAGGCGTTCGGATCGCCCATGTTTGCCATGGCGATGAGCCCGCCTTTGAGGATGACTTCGGGTTTGACTCCGAAGAAGGCGGGTTTCCACACGACGAGATCGGCTAGTTTCCCGACTTCGATGGAGCCAACTTCGTGCGCAATCCCCGAGGCGATGGCGGGGTTGATGGTGTATTTCGCAATGTAGCGCAGCGCGCGGAAGTTGTCGGCGGAACCATGCACCGCTGATTCCAATTGGCCGAATTGGGTTTTCATCTTGTGCGCCGTTTGCCACGTGCGCGTGATGACTTCCCCGACGCGGCCCATAGCTTGGGAGTCGCTCGACATGATTGAAAATGCGCCGAGATCCTGGAGCAAATCTTCCGCGGCGATGGTTTCGGGTCGGATGCGTGACTCGGCGAATGCGACGTCCTCGGGAATCTTCGAATCGAGATGATGGCAGACCATGAGCATGTCGAGGTGCTCGTCGATGGTGTTCACCGTGAAGGGTCGCGTGGGATTGGTGGAGGAGGGAAGGACGTTAGGTTCGCCGCAGACGCGGATGATGTCGGGCGCGTGACCTCCACCCGCGCCTTCGCTATGGAAGGTGTGGATGGTGCGGCCTTTGAAGGCGGCGATGGAGTCTTCCACGAAGCCGGACTCGTTGAGGGTGTCGGTGTGGATAGCGACCTGCACGTCGAGTTCGTCGGCTACGCCGAGGCAGCAATCGATGGCGGCGGGCGTGGTGCCCCAGTCTTCGTGGAGCTTGAGCCCAACGACCCCGGCGAGGATTTGTTCGCGGAGCGGTTCGGGCGTGGAGCAGTTACCTTTGCCGAGGAAGCCGAGGTTCATGGGGTATTCGTCCGCGGCTTCCAGCATGCGGTGAATGTTCCATTTTCCCGGGGTGCAAGTGGTTGCGTAGGTGCCGTGGGCCGGCCCGGTGCCGCCTCCTAACATCGTGGTGATGCCGCTCGCGAGAGCGTGCTCGATTTGTTGCGGGCAGATGAAGTGGATGTGGGTATCCACGCCGCCCGCGGTGATGATGCATCCTTCGCCGGCGATGACTTCGGTAGCTGCGCCGACAACCATGCCGGGGGTGATTCCCTGCTGGATGCCAGGGTTGCCCGCGTGGCCAATGCCCACTATGCGCCCGCCCTTGATGCCGATGTCGGCTTTGATGACGCCTTGCACGGCGTCGAGAATGAGAGCGTTTGTGATGACGAGGTCGAGGGATTCGGCGTCGAGCGCGGTGGAGGATTGTCCCATGCCGTCGCGAATGACTTTGCCGCCGCCGAACTTGATCTCATCCCCGTAGGCACCTGCTTCAGCGACTAAATCGCGCTCGACTTGGATGAATAAATCGGTATCCGCCAGCCGCACCCGGTCGCCCACCGTGGGGCCAAACATTTCTGCGTATTGTCGTCGCGTTAAGTTCATAGGGTTGAACCGCCAAGACGCGAAGGCGCCAAGGAGGAAGAGGAGGAAATGATTCTTTTTACTCCGTGCTTGATGAGCGGCACGTTGAAGTTGATTAAGAAGCCTAAGTGTAAAGAAGCTAGCTTTAGGTATGTCAGCACCTGTGCTTTGTGGACATCGAGCAACGTTTCTACGGCTTTGATCTCGATGATGACTAGGTTGTTGACGAGTAGGTCCAGGCGAAGTCCTGCATCAATCTTGATGTTGTCGTAAAAGACCGGCAGCGCCACTTGCCTCTCGACCTGTAGTTGCCTCTTTGTGAGTTCATGCGCCAGGCACACCTCGTAAACACTCTCCAACAACCCTGGGCCAAGGCGGCTATGGACCTGAAAGGCAGCATCCACCACTTCCGCAGCAATGGCATCCACCATTTCCTCTGGTTCCCTTGGCTCCTTCGCGTCTTGGCGGTTCATCCTAGAGAGCCGTTAATTTTACCTTGGAAGCCGAATACTTCGCGGGTGCCGGCTAGGGCGACTAGCTCCACTTCGCGGGTGTCGCCGGGTTCGAAGCGAACGGCGGTGCCGGCGGGGATGTTTAGGCGAAAGCCGCGTGCGGCGGCTCGGTCGAACTTGAGGAAGTTGTTGGTCTCGTGGAAATGATAGTGACTGCCGACCTGGATGGGGCGGTCACCGGTGTTGGCGACGGTCAGAGTTTGGGTCCCGAGGCCGACATTGGCAGGAATGTTAGGAGCGTCGGCGACGATGATTTCTCCAGGGATCATGTTAGCGGATGGGGTTGTGGACGGTGACTAGTTTCGTGCCGTCGGGGAAGGTGGCTTCCGCCTGCACTTCGTGGATCATTTCCGGGATGCCGTCCATGACGTCGGTGCGTTTCAGAATGGTGGTGCCGTAGCTCATGAGATCGGCGACGGATCGTCCGTCGCGCGCACCTTCGAGGATCTCGTAGGTGATGATGGCGATGGACTCGGGGTAATTCAGTTTCAAGCCGCGGGCCTGGCGGCGGCGGGCGAGATCGGCGGCGACGACGATAAGCAGTTTTTCCTGTTCGCGCGGCGAGAGATGCATGACGGGAAAGGTTTAAACCCGCCCGTGCACAAAGAGGAAGAGAAAATACCCCTGCACCTGATAAATGCGGCGCTGAGGGTGAAGGGCTGACCTCCGGGTGCGTCTTACGCGGTCAGGAGCGACTCGATTTGGGCGAGTTCGTCCTCGGTGAAGGCGAGGTTTTGCAGGCATTGCACGCAATCTTCGATCTGTGAGGGGCGGCTGGCTCCGATCAAGACGGAGGTGACTGCCGGAAGGCGCAGGCACCAGGCGAGGGCCATCTGCGCGAGGGACTGG
>DASVRZ010000043.1:0-10316 GCA_036388355.1 Chthoniobacterales bacterium
AACCAGTAATTGGATTGATAGTGCCTTTGCGGATCAAATTCCGCAGGGTGCTCATTGGGATCCCGGTCTCAGTTGTAATCTCTCGCAGCAGGTAGGCTTTCCGAACGCTCGGGTTCTGGCTCCCACGGTTCGTGTGTTTTCGATTGGGTTTGGTGTCTTTTTGCATTGTAGGACAAACCTTGAGCCACTCATAGGGACAACGCAACGCGCTCAATAGCAGGGACTTACGACAGGCGTTAGACTGCAGAATGACTGCGCTCGCCCCCTGTTATTCCCATCGATGACCTTGGAATCACCGATTCGTCAGAGGGCGGGTGATCCGTCGTGACTGCTGAGTGACCATTACCAATTGCCCAAGCAGAAAAAATAATTTGGTGTCTGTCGCAAATTTCAGTCCAAAATAGCTGGACGCGAGATGCCTAAGAAATCCGATGAGACACGAACAGAAGCGATCGGCATGATGGAACAGGGCCTTTCCCCGTCCGTCGTCTCCCGAGCTCTCCAGATCAGCAGAAGCACCTGCTACGTATGGTGGGGACAGCGAGCGACTCGCTTTGATAAGCCGCTTGGGCGCAAGCACAAAGTGGATCTCCTTAGTAAGATCCGTTGTCTCAAGTGGCTTCTCTCGCGCAAATTCAATTATCCCGGAGATCAGAAACCTCTTTGGACGCGGGATGACGTGGAGAAGACACTGCCTCTTATCTCGCGGCAGACGGTGGTTCGCTTTTTGACTGCATGTAACATCTATCCTGAGTCGCTACGCGAGAGGTTGTCGCAGTCGGTTAAGGCGCATCTGCAACGTCCCTCGATCACTGGTGGTCCTTATTACCTCCTGGAATCTTTGCCATGGGTGAAACCTGACTGGTTTCCCGAACACGAAATCCCCTTCAAGGCACCGCTTCTTTGGAGGGTGTCTGCTGGGCGGGGTGACTTAGCTTTCGGCTTCAGCGAGGAAGCGTCATCCGCTACGGAGAATGCGATCCTAGACGCTTTTACTTTAGGGAGACGGACCGGCGTAAAGAACGCAAGAATCATCGAAACGAAGGTGATCATCGGTGACACCCGCCGTATCCTATTTGCTATGCGATAAGCGTCAGCGCAGAGATTAGTCCTTACCCGACAAAGCGTCTGTCGATTTCTGTCGTATAAAAAACGTCGAAAAGATGAAAGGTTTCCCGGAGCAGATTAACAGATGGCCATGGCATTTGGCTCAACCGGAGTTCTCCGGAATCGCGGCAAAGTTTTTCAAGGAACCACTCCCGAGAAGTGCAGCGACGAAAAATTTCGTATGGGCGATATAGCCTCTTCGCTCTTGTCGCCGCGGCTTCGGGAAAGCACCACTTGAAGAAGCCTCGCTTCCTGGCGGATGCCTCTAGGTTTTCCACCCCATATGGTGGCAAAAGCTCAGGAATCATCTCAGCAAATGTCGTCTTCAGTTCTTCGAAAAATTGGCCTATTAAGCGCTGAGCCTCGTCGGACGTCTCGGTACTGACATTACCGCCTGCTGTCGCCAAGGATTCAAAGATTTGGGAGGATACAGCGTCCGGGAGCTTTCGTTGCATCTTCTCAATTTTTTGACGGGCCAAGCCGATCAATGTTCCCCGGAAGGCTGAAGTGTATTCCAGGAGCTCTCCTTCATGGATATCCGCGATTAGATCGTCGATCTTCATGTTCACCTTCTCTACAAATTTGGACTGCGGCGTTGTCGCTGTTAATTCTTCCTCAAGCTCCGCTTCAAATTTCTCCCTTATCTCCGCCATTAAATCCATGACGGGCTGCTTTGAACTCAGTCCCTGCCAACCATGCGCTGAAAAGGTCTTAAGTATCTCTTCCTCGGTAAGAACTTTTCCTTCTTCGAATAATCGAAAAGCTTGAATCTCGCCCCATTTTCCCTCTGCCCACCCAAGTAGGGTTTCAGCCCTTTTGAGTGCCGCGCTGAAGTATGGATCCAGGTCTGTGGACGCTATCTTCGGGTTCATTCGCATCCCGGGCATTCCTCCCTCTCGGATGTCCTGAGCAGAAGCCAATGTTGCGGCAAGTTGAGCGATTTTCCAAGCACGATCCGCGGCAGCATTGAATGGTGCACCCTTGGGTTCGTCACTTCCCGTTTCTTCAGGATTCTTGCTCATGTGCTACCCTCGCTGAGCAAGGGAATCATTCCAAGCTGCTTAATCACGACTTCAGAGAGGGCATGGAGACCAGCACGGGAAGATTGTTCAGCGCGGCATAGTAAGCGTCTGTCACGACAGGGCTGCTATGTCCGAGAAACTTCTGAGCATGGTAGAGCCCGAAGCTTGTGGCGACGTAGGAACCAAACTCCTTCCGGAGCTGGTGGCATGGTTTAGCGTCGGTAAGGCCTTGTTCTCGAAGCCACTTTGCAAGCGAGCGATGATGCCGTTCGCATCTGTAGGTGAGATTCTTTGGCTCAGTGCCTGGCTTGTAGGTCTTTGGCTCCCGACCAGCAACAATAAACCTTTCATCGTCCTTTAGTGCCAAAAGAGCATCATAAATGTTCTTCGGCATAGGAATCACCCTGCGTTCTTTTCCTTTCGGAATGAAAAAATCTGTCGGCTTTACCTCCAGGTAATACCGTTCTGCACCATCGGATAATATCCAATCCCACTCTGCTTTGTCAGCCTCGTGTCGACGCAATCCTAGGCCCAACTCCAGTAACAGTAATGCAAATGCTTCGGGGTGAGGCTTGCTGAAGTCATCTGTACTCCATCTGCCTTTTTTGATGGGTGTCTTCGCCTCCGGATTCCCGTCCCGGAGATGCACGGATGCTTCCCACAGGTTGTCTAACCTCGCAGGACTCAGGGGGGAATAGCCCTTGATCCTGACACGGCGGAGCCTCGCCCCGACGAATGGATTTTTCACGTGCAACCCCATCCGGGCGTATCCTTCCAAAGCATTCATGGAGAACATCGCCGCAGCGTTGCGAAGATAGGAGTTGATGCTTGTCTTCACACTCTCTGGGTTGCGACCTGCGGCAAGAGCCTTTTTTTGGTAGTTCTTGACGAAAAGGTCCACGTCGGCTCGCGCAAAGTCGTTTAGCCGAGTGACGCCACATTTGGAACAAACAGTTTTTAAGCAGCGCACGTAATACTCGACTGTAGGCTTGGAGGGAGCGTTCTCAGTCTTTGACATCGCTTCTCTGTAGAGATCGGCGAACTCCTCAATGGTGGGGTTGGCGGGGCGTTCATCATCGCGACGGCTGTGTATGTTCTTTGCCTCATCGAAGCCGCGGCTTCTGATGTCTGCCATAATGACCGCTGCTTTTCGACGGGCGCTCGATAGCGCCGTCTCGCCGGTGGAAAACTTGCGCCGCTGGCCCTGCCACATGATCCGCACCGTGTAAAAGGGGGACCGAGCTTGTTTGAAGAGGCTGAACTCGTTGCGGCCAGACGATTGTTTCGCGGTTGACTTCATCGTTCCTATAGATAATCAGTAGGCCAATTGTAGGCCAATCTAAACTCAACAAAACTTTGTCAATGTCAACAATCATGTTAGGAACAGGTTTCATTAACCTACTCGGTATCAGGTATTTGCGTTGTAATTGCGCTTATTTTGGTGCAGTTTGGTTTACAGACTGTGCCATTGATTTGTAATCAGCAGGTCGTCGGTTCGAACCCGTCTGCCGGCTCCCCCCTTTTTACCAAAAATGAGTTCTCTTTTCGCCGTACACCATTTTACATGCGGTTGCTGCGCCCTGCGCGATCACGTGGCGTGAGCGAGGACGTAGATCAAAATACCCGGTGGGAATTTCCAGAGCACCGGTTTCAGTTGCTGGTGGAAAGCGTGAAGGATTACGCGCTCATCATGCTGGATCCAGATGGCACGGTGGCGAGTTGGAATGCCGGAGCCGAGCGCATCAAAGGCTATTCCAAAGCGGAAATCGTCGGATCGCACTTTTCCTGTTTCTATCCGGAGGGAGATCGCGCTCGCGGCAAGCCTGAACAGGAATTGGTAGAGGCGGCCGAGGAAGGTCGCCTGGAAGACGAAGATTGGAGGATCCGCAAAGACGGCACCCGTTTTTGGGCCAATGTGATCATCACGGCCCTGCGCGATCCGCAAACCGGCGAGCTTCGGGGTTTCGGCAAGGTGGTTCGTGATCTCACGGAGCGGAAGAAAGCCGAGGAAGAGCTGCGCCGAAGCGAGGAACAATTCCGCCTGCTCGTCGAAGGCGTGGAGGAATACGCCATTTTCATGCTGGATCCCGAAGGGATCATCATCACGTGGAATGTAGGCGCGCAGCAGGCTAAGGGGTACACCGCGAAGGAGATCATCGGCCAGAGTTTCACCCGATTTTATACACCCGAAGAGCAGGCCACCGGCAAACCCGCGCGGCTTCTGGAGCAAGCCAGGACAGACGGGCATGCGCGCGATCAAGGCATTCGCGTGCGCAAAGACGGCTCCACCTTCCAGGCGGACGTTCTGATTACCGCCATCCATGATTCTCACGGGATCCTCCGCGGTTATACCAAGCTGACCCGTGATATCACGGATCAGATTCGGACGCGCGAAGCCGAGGAGGCACGCATCGCGGCGGAGAATGCCAGTCTCGCCAAAGATAATTTCTTGGCGATCCTCAGCCATGAGCTTCGCACTCCGCTGACGCCGGTTCTAGCGGCGGCGAGTTTCGTTGAAGAAAACGCCCGCGTCCTTTCGCGCGCGGAGATCCTCGAGGAGATCAGCGTCATCCGCAGAAACGTTCTCCTGGAAGCGCGGCTCATCGATGACCTTCTGGATCTCACGCGCATCGCGCGCGGCAAAATCGACCTTCGCTTCGAAGCAGTGGATATTCATGCGGCGCTGACCAACGCCATCGACGTCTGCGAGGAAGCGTTGGAGGAGAAAAAGCTAATTGTCTCCACGCAGCTGGACGCCTCCAAACACTGGGTATGGGCCGACGCCACGCGGATTCGGCAAGTCTTTTGGAATCTCCTTAACAATGCGGTGAAGTTTTCCACGAAGGGTGGGCGCATTCTCGTGACGACCGCCGATGCCGCCAACGATTGGATCGCGGTCGAGGTCGCCGATAACGGCTTGGGCATCGAAAAGGAACACGCTGAGCGCATCTTCGATGCCTTCGAGCAGGGCGAACGCACCGTCACGCGGCGCTTTGGCGGGTTGGGTCTCGGTCTCGCGATTGCCCGCAACATCATTTCGCTGCACCGCGGCAACATCTCCGTCGAGAGCGAAGGCACGGGAAAGGGGGCGACTTTCCGCGTTGCGCTCCCAGCCGTCGAGCCTCTGGCCAACCCGCCAAAGTTAGCAGCGGAACCCTCTTTTTCCCAAGCTCTCCCGCCACTGCGAATATTGCTCGTCGATGACCACGCCGACACGCGGGTTCTTCTCGCACGTCTGCTCGGCCGGCTCGGGCACGAGGTAAAATCCGGCGCCAACGTCGCCGAAGCGGTCCATCTGTTGGAAACGCAGGAATTCGACGTCCTGATCAGCGACATCGGCCTGCCCGACGGAACCGGCCACGACGTGATGCGCGCAGCCAAAAAGCAGCACAAAGAACTGCGCGGAATTGCTGTCAGCGGCTTCGGAATGGAAGAGGACGTGCGAAAAAGCGAAGACGCCGGCTTCCGTTTCCATCTCAACAAGCCGGTGGATTTCTCCAGGCTTAAAGAGCTCTTATACCAGGTGTGACGGGTGCTTCCAAAGGTTGGGAGCTTAATTGAGCAAACCGCCTGCGCCTTAACAGCGAAGTCAACCATCATCGGGAGGGAACCACTCTACCTTGTTTACGGCTCCTGTCAGCCGGATCTGCTGGTCAGCGGCGATTGGCGCACATCAGCTGATCGTGATGGATCAAAACGGGCTGCAGGCGGTGGCGTTTCTCTTTATGGAAGTGCTGCCGCATGCTAGGTGACTATGCAGTGGCACGTTTCGCGCTGGTTCTGGATGCCTTAGCCGCAGGTTTGCGTTTCGGCTTTGGCTTAGTCACTTTAACTGCGGAGGCTTTCGGAATGGCTTCCTCGGAGGCGGCCTCTTTTGACTCGGGTTCTTCTTCGACGGCGGCGGGCTCCTCAGCGGCAGGTTCCTCTTGTTTCGCGCTCTCGGCGTTTTCCTCCGGCTCGGGCTCCGTTCCTATCGGCATCTCAGTGGTTTCCTCAAGGCTTGCAGGGGGTGGTTGCACTTCGCCGGTGCGCAGGCTTTGCACAGGCGGCAGGATGTTTTTGAAGTTGGCGCCGTAGATGTCCCATGCGGTCAGGAAGAGCCCGCAAACCACCGGTCCAATGATGAAGCCGATCGGGCCGAAGAGGAAAAGTCCTCCAAGGGTGCCGACGAGGATGAGCAGGTCGGGCATTTTGGCGTCTTTGCCCACAAGAGTTGGGCGTAGCACGTTGTCGATGGTGCCGACCACTGCCGCGCACCAGATGCCTAGCAGGATGGCTGGCATCGTTTGTCCGGTGACGAAAAGATAGATGACGCCTGGCACCCAAATGAGCGTGGCTCCGATCCCAGGAACGACCGAAAGGATGACCATGAGCGTGCCCCAAAACGCGGCACCGCCGATGCCTGCCACGGCGAACCCAATGCCAGCAAGCGTGCCCTGGATGAGGCCGATGATCAGCGTTCCCTTGACTGTCGCGCGGGTGACGGAGGTGAGGCGTTCCAGCATTCGCGCCTCGGCGTCGTGCTCCAGAGGAATGTAGTAAAAGATCTTTTCCAGAATGGCCGTTCCGTCTTTCAGGAAGAAAAACATCGCATACAGCATGACGAAGAAGTTTAGGAGGAGCGTCGCTGTTCCGGCACCCATGGATGACGCTCCTGATACGATCCTTTGCCCCGCCGTCTTGGCGGCGTTGCCGATAGTCTCGACGATTTTGGCCTGTTCGGGAACGTATTCGGCGACAGATGGGAAGCGTTTGACCAGCCAATCGTGCGTCTGGGCGGTGCCGCTGGCTTCCATCTGTTTCTGCACCCATGGGATAGCTTGATCGGAGACTCCGATGGCTTGTTTGACGACCACAGTGACGAAGGCGCTGATCGGGCCAACGATGAGGAGGAAGATGACGAGAATCGTTAGGCCGGAGGCCAGCGAGCGGCGTCCTTTGCAAAGACGGACCAACCAGCGGAAGAGAGGCCGGCACAGACCGGAAAAAATCGCTGCAACGAAGAGCGTTTGGAGAAACGGCCACGTCACGCAAAGGAACAACGCGGTGAAGATGAGGACGAGGAGAAGAACGAACGCAGTGCGGAAGTTGCGGCCGTCCATGTGAGTGGTTTCCATGGCAGTTAGTAGGTCAGAAGAGGTGAGTGAGAGAAAATACGGTCGTTCTTGGAGAACGCATGCTACCAGAACGCAAACCTGCCGATGTTCGGTTGCTTCTGAATGCAGAAGGAAGACCTGCGAAGCCGTGTCAGGCAAGAACCCCTATCCGGCAACCTGCAGCTCTGAGGATTCCGCGTGGAATGCCGGTGGGATTTTCTCATTTTCTGGTTTCCTGATTGGGTTCCGTGGCGCAATCTTACGGCATGAAGCGAGCGATTTTGGCACTGGAAGATGGGCGGATTTTTGAAGGGGAGAACTTTGGCGGGATGGGCACAGCGGTTGGGGAGATTTGTTTTAACACTTCGATGACCGGTTATCAGGAAGTCCTGACGGATCCTTCCTATCGCGGGCAGATCGTGGCGATGACCTATCCTTTGATCGGAAATTACGGGATCACTTCCGACGATGACGAGAGCTACGAGCCGCATGTGCGCGGATTCGTCATTGAGGAATTGGCCGAGCTCGCGAGCAATTATCGTTCGCAGGAGTCGCTGGGGGATTATCTCGCTCGTTGGAAAATTTGCGGCATTCAAGGAATCGACACGCGCTCGCTAACCAAGCGGCTGCGGACGGCGGGTGCGATGAAGGCGTGTATTACGACCGAACTTGCAACTGGCGCGGAAGCGGTAGCTGCGGCTCAGGCGGGCAACGGCGTGGACGGGATGGATTTTGTGAAGGAAGTCACTGTGCCCGAGGCATTTGCCTGGGACCCGCACGACACGCAGAGCGCGGAATGGGATGGTGAGAAGCATCTAATCCTGCCGCCCGTGAAGCATCATATCGTGGCCTACGATCTGGGGATGAAGCGGAATATTCTGCGCCGCTTGCGCCAGAAAGGGTTCGCGGTTCAAGTCGTTCCTGCGACGACAAAGGCGGCTGATGTGTTGGCACTGAATCCGGATGGCGTGTTCCTTTCCAACGGCCCTGGGGATCCAGGAGCGCTGGATTACGTGCACTCCGAAGTGCGCGAGCTCATGGGGAAAACGCCGATTTTTGGAATCTGCCTGGGACATCAAATGCTTGGCCACGCGTTTGGCGGGAAGACTTTCAAACTGAAGTTCGGCCATCGCGGCGGCAATCAGCCGGTGCAGGATTTGAAGACCGGCCGGGTGGCGATCACGGCGCAGAATCACGGTTTCGCGGTGGATGCTGATTCCCTGCCGCCGGATGTCGAGGTGACGCATGTGAATCTGAACGACGGAACGGTAGAGGGTTTGCGGCACAAGGAATTACCTATTTTCAGCGTGCAATATCACCCGGAAGCAGCGCCCGGACCGCATGATGCCACGTATTTTTTTGATGAATTTGCCAAACTGATTGATACGCAAAAAGCGCGGTGATACTGATACGTTTATGCCTACCCTCCAGATTTCCCTTCCAGACGGCGAACAGACGCACGAGCTAACAGAAGATGTGACCACGATCGGTCGCGTTTCGGATAACACGATCCATATCGACGACGGTTCGGTTTCGAGTCACCACGCGCAGATCACCTTGCGCGACGGTCAGTATGAGTTGGAGGATCTCGATTCCACGAACGGCACTCGCGTCAACGATCAGCGGCAGAGCAAAATCATGCTGGTGCACGGAATGCGTGTGCGTTTCGGCCAGGTGGACGCCGTTTACATGTCCGAAGCAGATGGGGAAAGCCGTCCATTGCCAGAGGCGGATGAGATCGGCGTGAAGGTGGGCGATCAAACCAAGCGCCCTGCAGATTTTACGAATTCGTCGCCTTTCGGTCGCCGAAGCGGGAAGAAAGATGGCGCAGGGGCGTTGGTCCTCGCCTTCGCGATTCTCGTGATGTTGCTCGCCTGCGGAGCCATTTACATGGCGTATTCGATTCAGGCTCCCGTGGCCTAGTCGAACTCGATTCGGAGGTTAGGGGACGGGTTGCCCCGTCGTGAGACGCTGACATTCTCCTTAGAAAGGGAACGCGTTAGCGTGTCAAAATTCCACACCGTAGGTCAGGCCGACCCAGTGTGACTCAACCTTTACCTGGCTGTTGGAGTATTCGCCCGTTTGGAGTTGCGAGTCCGAAACGGTTCGAGTTTTTGGGAGGTGCCATTGCCAAGCCAGATCAAGATGCCAGCCGGGCTGGCGAAAGCCCACTCCTGCAGCAGCGACTGAGTCATCGATGGCGGCGGCCAGCGGAGTGAGGGTTTCGCTCGGCACCACCTCGTTCGAATACGAGTAACCGGCGCGAAGCGTCCAGAATGCATTGAGTTCGTATTCCGCACCGACGCGGATGATTTTCTGATCTCTCCATCCCAGCGGGACGACGTCTGTAAACCGGTTGGAGCCAACCAGCCCGTTCACGGCGGTGTTCGAGCTGTTAGAGAGGGTGACCGGCAGTTCGTCAAACGCGGCCGACCAATTCACCCAGTCGAATTCGGCTGTGACGAGGAGTTTGCCGGTGATCTGCCAAGCCGCTCCGAGAAGGACTTTTTGCGGCAGCTTTGTAAGCACTTCTGCGTCTGCCTTTAGCTCTGGATCCACCGCAGCAAATCCACCGCCGAGAGATTGCAATTGAGCCGAGAGATCCGCCTGCGCGGTGCCTTCGGATTCGATCTTGCTAGGCGCGACGTAGGCCGCGGCCAGCTTCAGTGATGATGTGGGTTTGATGGTCACCCCGAGCTGAGCGGACGGTGCATAACCTTCCGTATCCAGATCCAGCCGAGTCTTGAAGCTCCGCAGGGTCTTCTGACTCTGGAAAACGTAAGCCGTCTGGAGAGCGTTATGGTTATAGACCGCTCCGGCTGAAGCGCCAAAGGAGAGCCAGGAGGAAAGATCCACGCCGAAACCTGCTTGGAAGTTGTAGGCGAGAAACTCGGAGTGATGATCGATTTCTCCGTAGGAAGTCTTCCCGTCCGCACCGCCTTCGCGATCGCGGTAGCGCCAATCTGTGGAAGCCGCAAACGTTGGGAGAGCCGACAAGCCGAACCGGAGCGCCGAGTGTCCCGACGGAATAGCCAAGGCAACGTCGCCAAGGAAATTGACGCGGTTCCGCAGGCGGGAGTCTTCCTCTCCA
>DASVRZ010000044.1:0-21652 GCA_036388355.1 Chthoniobacterales bacterium
CATGCCGTTGTAGAGATTGCCGTAGATCGAATACAGTCCGGCCGCGACGGCCATGAGGGTCTTGCCCGTGCCGGCCTGTCCGTAGCAAGTGACGAGCGAAATCGTTGGATCGAGCAGCGCATCGAGCAGGCATTGCTGGCCTGCGTTGGCCGGCTTGAGAGTGATGCCTTTTGGGATTTCCAAGCCTGCAGGAATGGTGAGCCGCTTGAAGATACCTTCACCGATGTGACGCGCGGGGAGCATTTTGTTCTCATCAACGGTGAGGAGAACATACTCGTTGAGGATGAGATCCTCGGCGCGTTTGTCGGTGATGGTCAGCACGCGAGCACTGCCGAAACGCTGCAATTCGTGCGGCGCGACTTCGATGGTGGCGAGATGCGAATCGACGTCCTCCGGCTCGACCTTGTCGTTTTGGTAATCCTCCGCTTCGAGCCCGATAGCGAGCGCCTTGAGGAGCATGTTGATGTCTTTCGTGACGAGGATTGTCGGGCTCCCGTCTTCGCTCATGCAGCGGCGCTCGATCTCTAAAGCGCTGGCGATGATGCGGTTATCCGCGATGCCATTCTCTGGGAACAGCGTGTGGAAACGCTTGAGCTTGGTGTCGGGCTTGCCACCGGCGCGTTCATTGACCGCGATCCGAATACTGCCGCCGTTCGGCATTTTGGCGCCTTTGATGACCGCAGGCCGATTGTGGCTGAAGATCTTCGAGAGCGAGCGGTGAACCGCACGGGCGTTGGCGCCTCGTTCGTTTTGCTCGTTTTTAAATCGGTCGAGCTCTGTCAACACCTCGACCGGCACCCAGACGTGGTTGTCCTCGAAATGGTGAAGGCTATTGGGATCGTGGAGGAGAACGTTGGTGTCGAGAACGTAGTTTTTGATTCGACCCGCAGTTTTTTTCGCCCGGCGAGGCGAAGGAGACGGAAGCTGCAGATCGCCAGTCTGCCCATCATTGGGACCGGAAGGATATTGCATTTTGTAAGATCTGAGCCGGAAAACCGATTTTCAGCACTCCAGCAGTCTCACGGGTTGGGCCGTGATGCAGCACGAATAGACGCGATCCTCACCCTTGGCGACAACTATTTTCAGGCGCGCTTGCAAAAGGCTGAATCAGGTCTTTCGCGTTTCGAAAAAGTGCCGGGCAGACTGTGCGTCTAGTGCGATTTGGGCGCGGAGTTCGTCGAGGTTGGCGAACTTTTTCTCCTCCCGGAGAGCGGCTGCGAAGGAGACTTCGATGTCCTGTCCGTAGAGGTCTTCCGCGAAGTCGAAAAGGTGCACTTCGAGGAGTCGGCCGGGGGCGGCATTCTCCACCGTCGGACGCACGCCGATGTTGGCGACGCCCTGCTGAACGGTCGATCCGACCTGGGCCTCGATGGCATAGACGCCGTTCGGAGGGAACTGCTCGTTGTGCGCGCTCAGATTGGCGGTAGGGAATCCCAGGGTGCGCCCGAGTTGAGCTCCGCTGACGACGGTGCCGAGGATGGTGTAGGGCCGGCCTAGAAACTGCGCAGCGCGGTCGAGTTCTCCCGCTTCGACGGCTCGGCGGACGAGGGTGCTGCTGACGATTTCTCCGCTGAGCTTCACCGGCGGAACGGCGACGACGGAGAATCCGAGCTCACATCCTTCCTTGCGGAGGAAATCGACGTTCCCGCTGCGGTTCTTTCCAAACGCCCAGTCTTCTCCCACGCAAATGGCATGCAGCTTTTGGGAATGCGCCGCCAGGAGACGAATGAAGTCTGCGGGCGATTGACTGGCGAAATGCGCATCGAACTTTACCAGCAGGACGTTCTCCACCCCGCAGGCGCCGAGCAGTTGCAGCTTGTGACTGGTGGATGTGAGGAGCCGAGGTGGATTGTCCGGGCGCAAGACGCGCGCAGGATGCGGGTCGAAAGTCACGATCACTGGCGTTCCGCCTGCCTTTCTAGCAGAGGCTAACGTGCAATCGATAACCGCTTGATGGCCGAGATGCACCCCATCAAAAACGCCAATGCCGAGCGACAACGGCCCCTCGAGCGAGGTAAGTTCCGCAATCTGTGACAGTCGGCGCATCGTCGTTTACTCTATTATCCTATCACGAGCGTCGAGCCGTTGGGCTTTCGACGCACCCGTGATCACGCTCCGCGCATTCGGGAGACTTCGGGCAGGCTGATCACCTTGGAAAGGAGCTCTTCGAGGGACGCATTCTTGAGTTGATCGACCGTGACTGCACGATCCAGATTGAACTTCCCGGACTTAGTCCGGCGCAAAGCTTGCAAATGGGCTCCGCAGCCGAGCACTTGGCCGATGTCGTGCGCATAGGTGCGGACGTAGAAGCCTTTGCTGCAGACGACGCGGAAATCGATAGTGGGCAGCTCCACACGGTTGATCTGGTGAGCGTAGATGTGGACGAACCGCTTCTCGCGTTCGACGGTCTTTCCCTGTCGCGCCAGCTTGTAGAGCGGGACGCCCTGCTGTTTGATCGCGGAGACCATCGGCGGGAGTTGGTAAAAGTCGCCATCGAACTGGGCAAAGGCCTGGGCGATTTCCGCCTGCGTAAAATCGGGCACCGGCTTCATTTCCAGAATCTCGCCGTCGGCGTCCTGGCTGTCGGTCGTTTCGCCGAGTTTCATGCTGCCGACATATTCCTTGTCTTCCGCCATGAGCAGATCCTGAATTTTGGTGCCTTTGCCGAGAACGACGATAAGGAGCCCCGTCGCGAGGGGATCCAGCGTGCCGCAATGACCGACTTTGGTCATGGAAAAGGTTCGACGGGCGATGGCCACCACGTCGTGGGAGGTCATATCGGAGGATTTATCGACGAGGAGAACGCCATCAAGCGCGGCTGCGGATTTCATGATCAGTATAGTCTAAAACTTGTTGGCGAACGTCGTTCAGCGTCCCGCGGATGCGAGCGCCGGCAGCGAGAATGTGTCCGCCTCCGCCAAAATGTTGGCAAATGGCAGACGCGCTGATTTTCGGATCCTTGGACCGCACGCTGATGCGAATGCGGCCTTCGGGGAGTTCTTCGAAAAAGATGGCGATGATCACGCCTTCGACGGCGCGAATGTGGTCGATGAGGCCTTCGTTATCCTCAGGAATCACGCCGATGGCTTGGGCAGCCGCTTCGGTGAGGGCGAAGCTCGCCACTCGGTTGTCACTGGAAAAAGTCAGCTCGTTGAGGAGTGAACGCAGGAGTTGGACGCGCCGGAGTGGGTAGCTGTCGTACAGGTCCCGTGAGATCCGACCCACGTCCGCACCTCGCTTGATGAGCTCCGCCCCGATTTCGTAAGTGCGGGCGGTCGTCGAAGGATATTGGAAAGAACCGGTGTCGGTTGAGATGGCGACAAAGAGGTTTTCGGCCATGGCTGCGTCGATGTCCCAGCCGAGGGCTGTGAAGAGTTCGAAGAGGATCTGTCCGGTGGCCGGAGCGATGGAATCGATGTAGGAGAGATCGCCGTAAGCGAGATTGCTGTGGTGATGATCGATGTTGATCCAGAGTTTGGCTTTGCCGACGGAAGCGAGAGGAGTTCCGACGCGTTCCTTGACGGCTGTGTCCAACACCAGGACGACATCGAAATCTTCAGGCTCGGCGGAGGGCTTGGTGACCGCTTCCGAGCCGGGAAGGAAACGGAGCTTTTCGAGGAGCCCATCTTCATTCCAAGTGGTGACATCTTTTCCTAGCTTGCGCAGGGCTAAAGTCATCGCTAGCTCACAGCCCAGAGCGTCGCCATCCGGACGCATGTGACTGAGAATGAGGAACTTCTGGTGCTGCGCTATGGCCTCACCAATTTCAGCAAAGGTGGCGTTCACGAGTGTTGGCGATCCTCGTCTTCATCGTCTTCGGAGACGGGCTCTTCCGGAACGTCGAGTTCTTCCAGGATCGTGAAAATGCGTGTGGCGCGTTCGGCGGTGTTGTCGAATTTGAAGTGCAGATGCGGCGTGTATTTGATGACCACGCGTTTGCTCATCTCGTGCTGAAGCATTTTTCGATTGCTCTCCAGCTTCGCGATGATGCTTTGGTAATTCATCGTCTCGCCCGTGCCACCCAAGGCGGAAATGAAGACGTGCGCCTGCTTCAGGTCCGGCGTGATATCGACTTCGTTGATCGTGACGATGACGCCATCGAAACGGATGTGCCTCTGAATAATGTCGCTGAGCTCGCGCTTGATGAGCTCCTGAACGCGCTGAAGACGGTGGTTCATGGGAAAAGGGGGAGCCGCCCAACAGGTTCGCCGGGGCAGCTCTCCAGTTAGAGAATTACAGCTTCTGCGTGAACTTCTCGAGGGTGTAACATTCGATGATGTCGCCCTCTTGATACTCGTCGTAGTTGGCGAGCTTGATACCGCACTCCAGGCCATTGCGGACCTCTTTGACTTCGTCCTGGAAGCGGCGAAGCGTGGACATTGAGCCGTCGAACACCGCTTGCTTGCGGCGCAGAACGCGAGCGCGTCCGGTGCGAACAATGCGGCCATCGGTGACGATACAACCAGCGACGGTGCCGCGGGTGAGATCGAACACTTGCTTGACCTCGGCGTGGCCGACGATCGATTCGCGAGTCTCTGGATCGAGCAAGCCGACCATCGCCTCCTTCACCTGATCGATGAGTTCGTAAATGATACTGAACAGCTTGATCTGGACGTTTTCACGACGAGCCGAGTTGGCTGCGGTGTTCTCCACTTTGACGTTGAAGCCGATGATTACGGCGTTCGATGCCGTTCCGAGGAGCACGTCGGATTCGGTGATCGGACCGACGCCGCTGTGGATGATGCGGAGATTGATTTTCTTGCTCTTGATGTCGTTGAGCGAGGCAGAAACCGCCTCCAGCGAGCCGTGCACGTCGCACTTGAGAATGACTTCGAGCAGCTTGTGCTGTTCGTCGGCCATCGCATCGAACAGGTTTTCCAAGGTGGCGCGAGCGGGTGCTGCGAGCTTGGTCTGGCGAACGGAATGAAGCCGCTCTTCGCCGAGAGCCTTGGCGGCTTTCTCGGAATCCATCACGAGGAATTCGTCGCCCGAAGCAGGAACGCCGGTGAAACCGAGGACCTTGACCGGAGTGGAAGGTCCCGCTGTTTTCACGGACGCACCGGTGTCGGTGGTCATCGCTTTGACCTTGCCGGAGAAGTTTCCGCAGATGAAAGGATCGCCCAGTTTGAGCGTGCCGACCTGCACCAGGATGGTGGCGGTTGGGCCACGACCGGTTTCTACCTGAGATTCAATCACGGTGCCGCGGGCGGCCGAGCTGGCGTCGGCGCGAAGTTCGAGAACTTCAGCTTCGAGAAGCATGAGCTCGAGAAGCTCGTCGATGCCTTTGCCTTTGGTGGCAGAAACGGGCACGCAAATGGTGTCGCCGCCCCAATCTTCGGGCTGGAGACCCTTTTCTTGAAGCTGCGTTTTCACGCGGTCCACATTGGCCGACGGGAGATCGATCTTGTTGATGGCGACCACGATTTTCACCTTGGCGGCTTTGGCGTGGTTAATCGCCTCGATGGTCTGCGGCATGAGACCATCATCGGCGGCTACGACCAGCACGACGATGTCCGTGAGGTTCGCTCCGCGGGCTCGCATCTGCGTGAAAGCGGCGTGGCCTGGTGTGTCGAGAAATGTAATTTTATGGCCGTTACGCTCAACGGAATACGCCCCGATATGCTGGGTGATTCCGCCCGCTTCACCGGCGGTGACGCGGGTCTTGCGAATGGCGTCCATCAGCGACGTTTTGCCGTGATCGACATGGCCCATGAAGGTAATCACTGGCGGGCGGGAAACGAGTTCGTCTTCCTTCACCTCAATCGGTGCTGGAGGAGCGACCACTACCGGCTCGACTTTGTGCACGCCACCGCCTTTTTCGCGTTTCTCCACTTCGAAGATCGCGCCGTGCAGTTTGCAGACGGCGCCCGCGATATCGGGCTCGATCGTCTGGTTGATGTTGGCGAAAATTCCCATCGCCATGAGGTCTTTGATGACCTCGAAAGGACGGAGCTTGAGCTGCGTAGCCAATTCCTTGACGATAATCGGCGGCTTGATGTGAATGATGAGCTCGCCGGAGTCGGAAACGGTTGGGTCGCTCTCTTCCTCAGGCGCGGCGGCAGCGGCTACGGGTGCTGGCGTCGGCACAGGAGCAGCGGCTGGTGTGTTTGCGCCGACGATCCGGGAGATCGGAGCGAAAGGAGATTTGAACGTCTTGTCTCCAGACGCCGCGCCCTTCGCAGGCTTAGCATCAATGAGCGAAACCGCCTGTGGTTTAGGAGCGGGTGCTTCGACCGGAGCCGGTGCCGCAGGCTGCGGCGGAGCAACAGGGGCCGCTCCAATCCTCACCGTGGGCTTGATAGCCCCTGCAGCGATGACTTTTTTCTTCCGTGGGGAAATCAGATCCTCCGCAACAACCGGAACGGGTGGCGGAGTGGGCGCGGCTGGCTTTTCAGGCGCAGCAGGAGCGGGTTTAACCTCGTGCTTTTTGCCTAGTGGCGGTTTGCCAGAGGACTTCGTCGGGGAGCTGTTTTTGGGATTTGCTCGTGTGGCCATTCAGAAAATTTGATTAAAGGTAAGTGCGTGTTTGCTGCCACCTGGTGAGATGGTAGCGGGTTCATTCGCCGCGTGCTTTTTGGGCGGCTTCCAGGATCGGGGCGGCGGCCTCTGGATCGATTCCGAGGATGCCTGCAATATCTTCCGCTTCCAAGTCGGCCAGCATTTCGAGCGTGCTGACGCCACCGGTAACGAGTTGGCGGGCAACGGATTCCTCGATACCCAGCGGGGCGGCGAGGGCTCTAGCTGCGGCCGATACGCGGTGTTCGAAAACATCGGCAGCGGATTCGCCTTTGGAGATATTGATTTCCCAACCGGTGAGGCGGGAGGTGAGGCGGGCGTTTTGACCGCGCTTGCCGATGGCGAGGGAAAGCTGATCCTCGTCCACGGTGATCTGCATCGCCTTTTTGGTGTCGTCGATGACGATGTTTTTCACCTTGGCTGGCTTGAGAGCTTCCAAGACGAATTCTTTCGGATCAGCGCTCCAGCGGATGATATCGACTTTCTCGTTGTTCAGCTCGCGCACAATGTTCTTAACGCGGGAGCCGCGCATGCCGACGCAGGAACCAACGGGATCGACTTTGTCGATGCTGCTGTGAACGGCGACCTTGGCGCGGAAACCAGCTTCGCGAGCGATGGCTTTGATCTCCACGGTGCGATCAGCGATTTCGCTGACTTCGAGCTCGAAGAGGCGGCGGATAAAATTCGGATGGCTGCGGGACAGGATGATCTCCGGTCCGCGGGCGCCGTTTTCCACAGCGACAACGTAAGCACGAATGCGGTCGCCGATGTTGTAATCTTCCGTAGTCACACGCTCGCGCTGAGGCATGATCGCTTCAAATTTCCCCAGATCGATGATGACGTCGGAACGCTCGAAACGGCGGACGGTGCCGCTGACGATCTCCCCGGCGCGATCCTTAAACTCGTCGTAAAGATTCTCTTTCTCCGCCAGGCGGATGCGCTGCAGCATGGTCTGGCGGCAAGTTTGGGCTGCGACTCGGCCGAAATCTTTAGGGGTCACTTCCACTTCGATAACTTCACCGACTTGGGCGTCTTTCTTGATGCGCTGAGCCTTGCTGATGGAGATCTGCTCGTGCTCGTTCAACACCGGATCGGCAACGATCAGATTCGCCAGCGCTTTGATGGCGCCCGTTTTCGGATCGATATCGATGCGCATTTCGCGGGCCGGACCGACCGAACGGCGGGAAGCGGAGAGCAATGCTGTCTGCAAAGCTTCCAGAACGACGCTCCGGTTGATCCCTTTGTCGCGTTCTAGATGGTCAATGTAGGCAATAAGCTCGGCGTTCATGATGTGAAAATTTCGTGTCGAGACAAAAAAGAGTGGGAAGTCGTTCCCACTCTGCACGCTCGATCAACTATTTCACAACTACCCGAATGGGAGCGATGCGTCAAGCAGGGATGCGTCGCAGGGCAAACTTCTCCTGCCATGGGCGAGTCTTGGCACCGTCCGTTCGCCCCTAGGGAAGCACGGCGCACCCGGAGGCGTTTTTACGCGCGGACCGGGACCGACGTGGCGTTGGCGCCTTCCTTGAGTTTGAACTTCTTCCGCATGCCATCGATGTCCTGCGGCGTGAGTCCACTCGGGACAACGGCGATCCCGTCGCTGATGCGCTTGTCGATGAGGAGATCCGCCACATGGCGGCCATTTACCAGCGCAACGATCACCTTGCCGCGCGACTCCATGCTGAGCGTCTCAAGCAGCAGTTTACCGTGCTGATCGAGATAGAAATACGCCCCCAAAGAGCCGTCGGCGTTTTGAAAAGGCGTAAATGCCACAACGTCCTGCTCCGAAATAGTAGCCACCTTGGACACGCGGATCGAGCCGGAGCCATCCAGAAGCGGGACCGGTGTGCCGAAGACATCCCCATTGTTTTCCGCCACCTCGGCGTAAAAGCGGACGATAACGACAGGCTTTTTCTTAGCCCCCGCAAGGGAGGTGAGACCGAGAGCAATGACGAGGGGAAAGGCGAGAAATCGGCGCATCCTCCCTTCTCTGCGAATTCAATGGCCATTGCAACCACCAACCCGATTGTGTATCCGAATGGAATGCATGCTCGCCTTTCCGTCCTAGCCGTCCTCGTTCTTAGCCTCGCCGCCTGCTCGACCAATAGCAAGCCTGCCGAATCCCGTCCTCCCGCCGCGCGCGGCCTCGCCTGGCGGATCCTTCATCCATTCGCCCGCAACGACACTCCTGCGCCAGCCTCTCCCACTGAGACCGCCTTCACCCCGGCTCCGAAACGCAGCCTCGCTTCGCGCATTCTTCGTCCCTTCGCCAGAGATGGAGCCGCTTCCGCCCCACGGAAACGCGGCCTCCAGGTCACCGTTCAGCCCGATAGCGCCACGCCTTCCCTCCGTGCGATTAGCCAACTCGGCGTGCGGGTTCTCGTCACCAACTATACCAAAAACCTGGTCAGCCTCACCTTCCCCACGAGCCAGCGCATCGAAATCATCGGCCGCACCGCCGACGGGAAAATCTTCCACACCTACTCCACAGACCGCAGCTTCACTCAGGAAGTCAGCGTCCTCACCATCAACCCTGGCGAACATCTCGAATACGTGGCCACCGTTCCCACTCGCTCCATGGTCGCTGGCAACACCTACCTGATCAGCGCATCCATCGTTGGCCACACCGGCATGGAAGGCACCGCTTCCATCACGCCTATTCCATAAGGTTCCGAGTCACCGAAACACTAAGCTCGTAAAGACGAACCGTCCGGCCAACAGGGCCGCCAAAACTCCTCTCACCTAATCCCCCGTTGGTGCTTGGTGGTTTATCCCCTCCTCTCCTCTACCTATGAGACTCCTCCTGATTGATGGACATTACTATGTCTATAGGTCGTTCTTCGCCATCCGCGGCCTGACCAACTCCGCCGGCGTTCCCACTAACGCCGTTTACGGCTTCGTCAAAACGATCCGAAAAATGCTCAAAGACCTCCAGCCCGACCTTGCCGCGGTCATCTGGGACGAAGGATTGCCCGAACGCCGCACCGCGCTGCAACCCGAATACAAAGCCCAGCGCACCGAAATGCCCGGTGACATGATTCCCCAGCTCGGGCTCATCCGTGACCTCGTCCCCATGATGGGACTCGCCAGCCTCGGCCTCGAAGGCCACGAAGCCGACGACCTCATGGCCAGCTACGCGGTCGCTGCGCGTGATCTCGGCCACGAAACCATCGTCGCCACCAACGACAAAGACCTTTTCCAACTCGTCGGCCCGCTCGTCCACATCTACTCGACTAACAAGACCGACCTAGCCCAACCCACCGACCCGCACGCCTTGCTGGGCCCCGAAGCCGTCCAGAAAAAATGGGGCGTCGCACCCCCTCAGATCGGCGACAGCCTCGCCCTCATCGGCGACAGCGTGGACAACATCCCCGGCGTCCCCGGCATTGGTCCTAAGACCGCCACGCAGCTCATCCAGCAATTCGGCAGCCTCGGCGCACTCCTAGACAACCCCGCCGCGATCGCCAGCGAAAAGATCCGGGAGAAAATCATCAACGCCCGAGCCCAGATCGAGCAGAACTGCGAAATGGTCCGCCTCGACCTCGATCTCCCCCTCCCCCAGCCGCTCGATACCCTCACCATCACCCCGCGTTACGAAGACTGGATCGCCGAGATGCGGAAGTGCGAATTCAAAAGCCTCACCATCGAGATCCAAACCGAATTCGCCAAGCTCTCCCGCTCCGACAGCGCCACTCCCGCGCCAGGGAAATCCCAAAGCGAATTCTCCTTCTAACCGCCAACGGCGCTCAGCGGCGCGAATCAGCTCTATAAAACAAGCCGCTTCGACTTCTTTATTTGATCTCCCGCCCCGCAGGAATGATCCACGCGGGAGAATGCCCTTCGAACCCCAGCTTGGGGTAATAACCCACCGCCGCCGGTGCAGCTAACAATATCAGCTTCGCCTTTTCTCCCAACAGGGACCTGCGTCAATCGAATGGCTTCCCGTCCAATGCCGCAGTGCTGGTAAGCGCCATCAGGTCGCGACTACGAAAGCCACGACGAGACGGTGCTAGCCACCTTCGCTGTGGACGATCCGCCCACCTAGACCGGCAACTTCGCGCTCGACGTCTCCGGCGCGCAAGCCAGCTTCACGCTCTACACCCTCACCGCCGACGCTAACGAAAAGGCAGCAGTACCGTGAGGTTGCAACGACCGGTGGGGTAGTGGTTGACGGGCAGGCAGGCGGTCACCTACTTCTTGATAGGCCCTGCTAGCATTATCCTGTGAAATCACCGTTACTGCCCATCCTGTTCTGCCTGGTTGCCGCTGGCGTGAGTGTCGCCAGCCCGAACGTCTCAGAAAGCTTCTCAAAGCGCATTCTGGGCAGATGGCTCGGTCCGCGGAAGTTTGTTGTTTTCCACTCCGATGGCACATGGGGCGTCCAGCGCCACGAGACTGCTCCTGAAGAAATCGACGGCCGTCGGTGGCGTATCGAAGGCAATAAGCTCATTCTTACCTATCCGGGAAACCGCGGCCCCTTGACCAGCAGGGACTCTATCATCTCTTTCACGCCGCAGAAGCTTATCGTCCAGTCAGAGGACGGCTACAAAGAGGTCTATGAACGGGAGCCTTGAACCCATTCCCGCAATGCCCCCGAATGCGACGACACCGATGACGACGAAGATCGTGGCAGTTGCCACTGTCGCTCTCACCTTGGTCGGTGTTTAACTTCCGCTCCCTAGCCGCGCCATTTCAATTAGTATCCACCACAATCTCACTCGTCGAAACCGCAAGAGAGCTGGCAAAAGCCCGCTACATCCGGGGCGGCACCATATTTTTGCGGCGTTGTGCACCTGCGGCGGCAAGGTCTTCTCAGGCGTCCACCTCGAAGCGAGCGTCGGACGTGTTGCGGTCTGTGCCGAGGCGATTGCCATCGGCGCGGCAGCGTCAGCCGGCGAGACCGCGATCGACGAGATCGTTGCAGTGACTGAGTCCGGCGATGTCGTGCCTCCCTGCGGGATCTGTCGAGAACTCCTCCGCGACTACGCACCGCAGGCGCGCGTCATTCTCCAGGTGGACGGCGAGCTGCAAGGCGTTCCAGTTTCCGAGCTATTGCCATTTCCCTACCGAGGCGACGATTACCCCCACACCCGAAGCGTCTAACTTGCGCTAAGGCGGCTGTGGAGGTTAGCCTTTGAATCCTGCCTGAGAGCAACGATACCCCACCGGAAACTAATGTCCGAACACAAAGCCTTTATCCATTGGACACGCACCAGCCAAGAGTTCTGTTCAGGCAGGTATTCCCGCGAGCACACTTGGAGCTTCGACGGGGGCGCTACCGTTCCGGCGTCGCCTTCACCTTCCGTTGTTCCGGCACCCTACTCCAATCCGGCGTTCGTTGATCCGGAGGAGGCGTTCGTGGCCGCTGTTTCTAGCTGTCACATGCTCACGTTTCTCCACCTTGCCTCGAAGCGAGGCTTCCAGGTGGACAGCTACTCGGACGAGGCCGTCGGCCTGATGACGCCGAACGAGGCTGGGGTGCCTTGGGTGAGTTCCATCACCCTGAACGTGCGCATCCGTTACAGCGGCCCTCATTTACCCACGCCTGTCGACGAAGACTCTCTCCATCACATCGCTCATGAGCAGTGTTTCATTGCCAACTCAGTTAAGACTGAAGTAACTGTGCACAGCCTTCGCGACTAACCCGAACTTCTTACGTGTCGCTCCGCACTATGTTTGAACCGCAAAATCCACTGGAACATTCCTTGATGAAGGCGGCGACGGAGCCAGCACATCGAGCCCAGTTCTATCGAGACTTTCTCGAGTCCGAGATATTCATCCTGCCGGTCGGCGATCTACCAGAAGTTCACAACGGGGTGCTCGAAGCCGAATCCAAACTCTCGCTCCAGCACATCGAAGTGAACGGCAAGACTGTGCTGCCGTTCTTTACCTCACTCCCTCGTCTCCAATCTGTGATCGATGAGGAACGCGAATTTATCAAACTCGGCGTCCGGGCCTTTCTGGAGATGACGAAAGGAGCGCCATTGTTGCTGAACCCGGGGAGCGACTACGGCAAAGAGTTTTTTCCTGACGAGGTCTCCCGCCTCCTGGACGGCACTATCTTTCAACCTTCCGAGCGCCACGTGGTGGAGCAGGATACCCAGATTATGCTCGGACACCCAGCGAAGTATCCAACCCAGCTCGTCGAATCCCTCCAACGGCTTTACCCTAAGCAGCCGAAGGTGCGGGCGGCCTATCTCGCCCAGTGTTTTAATCCGTCCCGCGACGAAGAACCAGGACTCCTGGTGGCGCTCGATACAGCAGCAGGCGACTGGGATAGCATTGTCGCCGAGAGTGGCATTTGTGCACAGGGACTTACACCCGACCATCACCACGTTGATTTCATCCAACTTCAGCAGAGCGGGTTGGAAAGCTACTTCTCGAAGACGAAGCCTTTCTACAAGCAATCTGTGTTAGGGCGCCTCTTTTCCAAATGATTGCGACGCGTGATCATACGCTGCACTGTGTAAGCGTTGTCAGCGCATCCCGGCAACCGTCGTCGCAGCGTTTCTATAAACCACCCCGTGCAGCGAATCGTTAGTTAAAACAATATGAACACTACCTTCCAATCCATCTATCCACGGCTGCCAGTTGCAGATTTGAAAGCGTCCCTGGCGTTTTACCAAAAGCTTCTCGATCTCCACTCCGAAGACATCATGCAAAGCGAGGGGTTTGCTATCATACACAAAGACAAGATCGGGATTCAGCTTGTTACCCAATCACAAGCCCAGCCGTCATCGCCCAACACGGTTTGGATCGATGTTGCTGAGGTTGAAGCCCTTTACGAGGTGGTAATGGACAGTGTTTCCGTAGAGTGGGGCCCGGAGGTTTATGCCTACGGCAGACGGGAGTTTTGTGTGAGCGATCCAGATAAACATCAGATCATTTTTTCCGAGATCACTACCGATCCCATTACTTGTGGAGGGTGATGAAACTGCCGTCTGGATCTCTCGCGGTGTTCATTAAGCTCGCCTCTGTTGTTTGCCTTATTTTCGCCGTCCTAGGCTGTTCTCCGAAACAGGATCCAGATCCAGCCCGGCGAACAGCTTTTGAGCTACTCCAGAGCGATGATTTTTGGAACCTTGCGTTTGGCGATGCATTTGCAGATGGCGGTTCGGCCACGCTTAGTTTCATCAACAGCGACGGAGCGATCATCCATTTGTGGGCTCAAGCTCCTACCTCTCGGGAACGTCAGTTCTTTCTCAAACGCTTCTACAGCGATCCAAAGGCTGTCGAGATTCCTCCGAACTCGCCGATCGAGAAACGCGTCCTCGAACTTCTCAGCTCACACCACCGGCGCGATTCTGTAAACATCCCCGAATCGTATGCGCAGCACTTTACGGCGATGCTTCGGGATCGTCAGCGTCGCTTTCCGGACATTCAGGAGTGGAATACCGCGCCGAAATAAACGTGATATGATCGAGTATAGCACTAATATGGCTGACCTTGAGTCGCTCTCTTCCAGCGGTTTCTTCGTAGGCTGGCCTCATAAGCCTAGCGATGAGAAATTCCGAGAGATCCTGGCGGCGAGTTATACCTACGTGTTGGCATTTGCCGATGGACGAGATGACGCAGTGGGGTTCGTGACGGTGATCTCTGATGGAGTCTTTTCTGCATTCATTCCACTGCTCGAAGTGAAGAAAGAGTTTCACGGGCAGGGAATCGGGCGTCGTTTGGTGGAGGAAGCAGAAGCGCGGCTCCCGAGCATTTATTCGCTGGATATCGTCTGCGATGCTGAACTCGACGGCTTCTACGACTCATTGGGCTACCTGCGGAGGAGTGGAAGGGGAAAGAGGTTCCGGCAGAACTTTGCTGAACAATAAGCCGCACCGTCGCGCTATGTCGTCCTGCTCTCCATCATGCTGACTACGCTACAGTTTCCCGACGACTTCCCGGACGATATCGACGGGGAGCTCCTGCAGAAAGCGATTGCAATATGCCGTAAAGAGAAGAAGCGGTCTACATCGCTGCTGCAACGACGATTGCGGCTGGGCTATACTCGGGCGGGCGTTCTGATCGATATAATAACCGAAAATGGATTGGATGGGCTGCCGCCAACTGACGCTCCACTCCCTTAATTAAATGATCCGTCACGTTAAAGGCATTCTTCGTTGCTTTTGCGCTGCCGGTGCCATAGGCGCAGGTATCTTCCTTTCGGTCGGGGCTTTTTTCTGGGACGGACTCGGTCCCATTTCCTACAGCTTCTGGCACATCTTTCGTTCACCTGCGTTTTGGCTCTTTGATACAGGGTGCGAGATCACATTTTTCCCAGTTTTCTTCGTAGCCTCGCTGGCTTGGGGTGCCGTCCTTCATCTGGGATTTCTGCTGTCAGAAAGGCTCAGGGCTGTTGCCCAATCTCATTGACTTACAGACAGGGCCGCTCGACCTCGGCCGCAGCTAGAACCCCACTTCCCAGGGCTCCAGGAGTTCTTCGGGGATTTCGGCTAGGAAGCGGGAGGGGCGTTGCCACATTTCGCCGTAGCCAGCGTTAAGGCGCATGCCGGGATAGGTGAGGTAGAGTTCGTCTTTGGCTCTCGTCACGGCGACGTAGAAGAGGCGGCGTTCTTCTTCGATGTTTTCTGTGGTGTCGAGCGAGCGGCTGCTGGGGAACATGCCGTCGGTCATCCAGATGACGAAGACGGCTTTGTATTCGAGACCTTTCGCCTGGTGAATGGAGGAGAGCGTGACCATTTCGTCATCGTCGTTCTCTTTGCGGCCGGTGTCGGAGTCGGCGGTGCTGAGCAGGGCTAGTTGCGAGAGAAATTCCTCGGCGTCTTCATACTGGCGCGAGAAATTCATCAAGGTATTGATGTCTTCGCGGCGGGCTTCGTAGTTAGGAAACTTCGACTGCATGTATTCGTCGTAAACTGCCTCCAGCACGGTGTGCAGCATGTTGGCGGGGGTGCCGACTTTACGGGCGGGAGCCATTTCTTCGATGGTGTAAACGAGCTGCTCGAAGGATTTCTTTGCCTTGGCAGGCACGGAACATTTCCCCAGCACCTCGCTGAAGCTCGCGTCGGGGCTGCCGGTGGCGACGACGCCCCACATGGAGTCCGCGCTGCGCCCGCCGATGCCGGGGAGCAGCTTGACCATGCGCTTGAAGGAGATCTCGTCGCTGGGGTTGACGACAAATTTGAGAAACGCGCTGACGTCTTTGATGTGGGCTTGTTCGAAGAAGCGCAGGCCGCTGGTGATCTGGAATGGGATGCCGCGCCGGGTGAATTCGAGCTGCACTTCCATGGAGTGATAGTGCGCGCGGTAAAGGACGGCGATCTCGTTGAGTTCGATGCCTTCTTCGCGCAACTCGAGAATGCGCTGGGCGACGAAGGAGGCTTGCTGATGGTTGTCGTCGAGCGGGACGATAGCGGGCTTGATCCCGTGCGACTCGCGTGCGGAGGTTAGTTCTTTGCGGAATTGGCGCGTGTTAGGAGCGATTACGGCGTTGGCCACTTCCAACACTTCGGGGACGGAGCGGTAGTTGATGGCGATCTTGAAAACTTCTGCGCCGGGATAGCGGTTGGGGAATTCCAAGATGTTGCGGAAGTCGGCTCCGCGCCAGGAGTAGATGGACTGCGCGTCGTCGCCGACGACCATCACGCTTTTGTGTCGCGCGGCTAACAAATCGATGAACTCGGCCTGGAGATGATTGGTGTCCTGGTATTCATCGACTAACAAATAGAGGAAGCGCTTTTGGTAGTCCTCGGCGAGGTCGGGGTTTTCGCGCAGGAGCTGGAGCGATTTGACGAGCAGGTCGTCGAAGTCCATGGAGTTGGACGATTGCTTGCGGGCTTCGTATTTTTTCGCCACTTCCTGCATTTGCGGGAAGAGCTCGATGAAATGCGGATGCCGGTCGGCGACAACGTCTTCGATGGGCGTGCCGGTGTTGAGCGAATAGGAAAGGATGTCGCCGAGCACGGCGGCTTTGGGGAAACGCGATTCGCGGGTATCGATGCCGGCGCTGGCGATGGTGGCGTCGAGGAGTTCCTCCTGATCGTCGCGGTCCATGATGGAAAATCCAGCGCGAAACCCGAGCAGATGAGCGGAGCGGCGCAGGAGTCGGTTGCCGACGGAGTGAAACGTGCCGCCCCAGAGCTGCGAGATGTCGCCGGGGACGAGCTGCGCCACGCGGCTGACCATTTCCCGCGCGGCTTTGTTGGTGAAGGTGAGGAGCAGGATGGAATTGGCCTCGACGCCGTTGTCGAGGAGGTAGGCGACGCGGTAGGTGAGCGTACGCGTTTTGCCGGAACCGGCGCCGGCGATGACCAGGGCCGGGCCGGGTGCGGCGGTGACGGCGGCGTATTGTTGCGGGTTGAGCTCTTTCTCGTAATCAATCCCCGACGCGCTGCGAAATGCGGGACGCTGGAGAGTGTATTGCCGGGCCATCGGGTATGTTTTCGCCGACTTCGCGGGAAAGGGAAACTAGAAAAGCGGACCTGCTTGCCTGCGGTCGGCGGCGGAGGAGCGGGAGTGGTCTCCTCGGCATGTTGCAGTCCCCTCGCCGCGCGCTATCTTGGCGGCGAAGTGAAAGCCTATCTCGCCCCCCTTTGTTTCTTCCTGCTGACGCTTGGTGCTGTGGCGCAACCGTCCGTGTTCCGCGAGCCTGGAGCCGCGTATCTGGCGGATCTTTTTAACAAGCCGCTGCGCTTGAAGGTCCTGAAGCCAGCACCGATTTACTTCGATGCGCCGATGACGCGCACTCTCGGCGTGCTGCCTCAGGGTCAACTGGTGGAGGTGCAGGCGATCCTCGATGATCAGCTTCGCGTGGTGGGCAAAGCACGGCAAGGACAGGTGTCGGGCTGGTTGCCGGCGTCGTTTCTGGAGCCGCTGGATAAGGATTTCCAAAACAAGGTAAAGCTGGCCGCCGCACGCAAAGTGCAGATCGATGCGTTGATTGAGCGGAACGAAGTGGCCATGGGGATGACTGCGGATGAGGTCACTCGCAGTCTCGGCAAGCCGCCGAAGACGAAGCAGCGCCAGGATACGTCCGGCGTCAGCGAAGTGTGGGATTACATCCGCTACGAACGAGTGCCACAACAATCCACCGGCTACGACAACACCGGTCGGCTCGTCACGGCGACAGTGTATGTGAAGGTGCCGAATGGGCGGTTGAGCGTGAGCTTTAAGGATGGCCTTGTGGATGCGGTGGAGCAATCCGAGGGAACGCTGCAGGCAGGAAATAAAGTCACCATCGTCGCGCCCCCGATCGTCATCCATTAGGAGAACGCCGAATTAGCGAGCGCATTCCATCCGGGCTATCTCAGACCAGCTCCGTAGTTTTTTCTGGCAGACGCCGGGAAATGCAGTATAGCTCCGGCCCGTGAGAGCCAACCTGCCCGCCCGCTTCTGGAAATGGACGACCTCCGTGGTCCTCCTCCATTTCCTCGTGGCGGTGCTGTTGGCGGCGAGTCCTTCGGCGCACGAAGACCTGCATCATCACCACGAAGATGAGGCCCATCATGCTCCGTGCGGCATCACGTTGCTCGCGCACGGCGTCTGCGGAATGGGAGCGGCTCCCGTCCAGACTCCGTCGCCCCAGTTCGCGTCATTTTTTCTACTGATCCTCCCCGCGGCTCCGACTCCGGAAGTCCTGGCTTTGGAGGGTCAATCCCTCGGGCGCGCTCCCCCCGTCTAGCGCTGGCCTTGCAACTTCATCTGCCGCGAGTGCGCAGGTGAACCAGTTTACCCGACCCGTATTTGCCTGCTGGAAATGCTCCGGCTGCGGCTTGGCGACGGCCCTTCCCACACACTCGCATCTCCATGCCTGCGGCCTGTCGCCGTCGGCACATCCTGCACTGATAAAAAACATACCTTTATGCACTTTCGTATTCTAAACATCCTCACCTTGGCCGCCCTCGCGGCTGCCGTGCCGTCGCATGCCGACGACAACCACCTCGACACTCTCGTCGTCACCTCCGCCCCGTTGGGCGGCGCGCTCGACGAACAAGCGCAGCCCGTCACCATCCTCGAAGGCGACTCGCTCAAGCTCAACCTCGCCAGCTCCCTCGGAGAAACCCTCTCCCGGCAGCCCGGCATCAGCTCCACCTCCCACGGACCCGGCGCCAGCCGACCCATCATCCGCGGGCTCGGCGGCGAGCGCATCAAAATCCTCCAAAACGGCACCGCCACCCTCGACGCCTCATCCGAGAGCGTGGATCACGCCGTTTCCATCCAGCCGCTGAACGTCTCGCGCATCGAAGTCGTCCGCGGACCCGCCACGCTCCTTTACGGCACCAGCGCGGTCGGCGGGATCGTCAACGTCATCGACAACCGCATTCCCAACGAGCGCATCGAAGTCCCGCTCACCGGCACCAGCGATCTCCGCTACCGCTCCGAGTCTGGAGAACGCGCCGGAGCGCTCCTCCTCGAAGGCGGCGCCGGTTCGTTTGCCTTCCACCTCGACGGCTTCAAGCGCAACGCCCACAACATCACGATTCCAGGCGATCAGCGCTCGGATGATTTGAAAAAAGCCGAGCCGCTCGAGCCCGGCGAACGCGAGGTGAACGGCACGCTGCCCAACAGCGCCGTCAATGAACAGGGCGGCTCCATCGGCGGCTCGTTCGTGACGGAAAAAGGCTACATCGGCGGCTCTTTCTCCGGAATGGACTCCAACTACGGCACTGTCGGCGAGCCCGAAGTGACCATCGGCCTGCGCCAGCAGCGGTTTGATTTCGCCGGGGCGATCAACCAGCCATTTGCCTACATCGATCAAGTGAAACTGAAGGTCGGCATCTCGGATTATCAACACATCGAATACGAGGGCGCGACGCCCGGAACGAAGTTTGAGAACGAAGGCTACGACGCGCGCATCGACGTGATTCAGGAGAAAATCGGGCCGCTGGAAGGCGCATTTGGCTTCCAAAGCCAGAAAAGCTCCTTCTCCGCGCTCGGCGAAGAAGCGTTTCTCCCGCCATCGGAAACGGAGATTCAATCGGCGTTCGTCTTTCAGAAAGTGAAATTCGATCCCGTCAGCGTGGAACTCGGCGGCCGCTTCGACCACACCAACGTGCGCTCGGATAACCACGACGCGTTCGGCCCCGGCCGCGAGCGGGATTTCTCCACCTTCGGCGCCTCCGCTGGGTTGGTTTACAAGCTCGGCGAGGAATACACCGCCGCGCTCTCCACCGCCTACACCCAGCGCGCCCCGAGCCAGCAGGAGCTCTTTGCCAACGGTCCGCACGTAGCCACGCTCGCGTTCGAGATCGGCGATCCCGACCTTGACCCGGAAAAATCCACCGGCATCGACTTCTCGATTCGGAAAAACAAAGGCCGCGTCACCGGCGCGCTGACGTTGTTTGCAAATCACTTCGACGACTTCATCAGCCTGCAAGCCGGCGGCTTCACCGACGAGGAGGAACCGCTGCGCATCTACAACTACCGCGCCACCGAAGCCCGCTTCATCGGCGGCGAATTCGAAGCCACGCTGCATCTGCACGACACGCCTGACGACGCGACTGCCCAAACGACCGACAGCCCCACCGGCAAAGGCGCGAAAAACCCCGTCGCTCCGGAGGCACCTCCCGAGCCGTTCATCTTCGACCTCAACTTCCGCTCGGACTACGTTCGCGCGCAGGATTTGACCCGGGATGAACCTCTCCCGCGCATCCCGCCGTGGAGACTCGGTGGTGGCGTGCTCGTGGCGTATCGCGGCTGGTCGGCCCGTGCGGACGTGGACCACAACTTCGCCCAGAATCGCAACAGCCCGGACGAGTTTCCCACCGACAGCTACACGCTCGTCAGCGCGAGAATCGGCTACCGCTTCAACACCGGCCCGATCTCCAGCGAGATCTTCGTCCGCGGCACCAACCTCCTGGATGAAGAAGCGCGTAACTCCACCTCGTTCCTCAAAGAAGTCGCCCCGCTCCCCGGCCGCGGCGTCGAGCTGGGCTTGCAGATGAGCTTCTAACGCAACCACGCACGAAACCGGAGGAACCACTCATCGCGCTTGCCGCCGCGGATCCAAGTCTAGCGAACGTCGCCATGATCGCGACTACGCAGATGCCTTGCTTCACGCAGATAAGTGGAGATTAGTGGTTCCTCCTTTTCCCCCATCCTTTCATGAAAAAACTCCTCATTCTCCTCCTCCTCTTCACCGTGTCGTGGGCCCGCGCTCAGGACACCGAGGCGGAAAAAATCCGCGTCACGACCCTCTCCACCATCCTCACCGAGATCGCCACCCGAGTCGGTGGCAAACATGTGGAAGTCACCGGCCTCGTCCAGCCCGGCGTTGACCCGCACGAATACGAACCCAAGCCCGCGGCCATCGCGGTCGTCGCGCGCGCCCAACTCGTCCTCGCCTCTGGCAAACACCTCGAAGGTTACCTCACCAAACTGCACCAGAGCTCAGGCTCCAAAGGCACGTTTGTGGAAGTAGGCGATCGCCTTCCTTCGATGGAAATGCCCGAAGAAGCAGGCGGGAAACACGACCACGCCGGGCACGCTCACGTGGAAGATCCGCATTGGTGGCACAGCATCGGCAACGTCGTTCTTGCCACAGACATCGTTCGCGACGAGCTCATCAAGGTCGATCCCGGCCACGCCGCGGATTACCGAACCAACGCCGCCGATTACAACGAAAGCCTCGCCAGACTCCAGAAATGGGCCCGCATCAAAGTGGCCGAACTCCCCCGCAACCAGCGGAAACTCGTCACTTCGCACGACGCGTTTCAGTATTTTGCGAAGGAATTTTCCTTCACCATCTTCGCCATCGAAGGCATCAGCCCCGAGGATCAATCGTCGAATAAGAAAGTCCTCAGCCTCATCGACAACATCCGGAAACAACGCGTGAAAGCGATCTTCGGTGAGTTTGGAGAAAACCCGAAAGTCCTCGAAGCCATCACCCGCGAGAGCGGAGCTAAGATCGGCGGCGAACTCCACACCGACGGCCTCGGCACCGGCGCAGCAGCCACCTACGAAGGCATGATCCGCCACAACCTCACGACCATCGTCGATGCTCTGAAGTGATCCACAAACAATGCTGCCCGGATCCATGAAAACCGCTATCTGCGCCCTGTTATTCCTACTGTCACTCGCCAGTACCTTGCGAGCGAGCAGTCCTATCTTCATCGATTTCACGACCAACGATGATGCTACGACTTACACGGTCAACCATCGCCAAATGACTCCAGCCGAGATC
>DASVRZ010000045.1:0-25238 GCA_036388355.1 Chthoniobacterales bacterium
AGGCTGCGTGAGTTCAGTGCCGGGGTCCTTCAGCTTCAGCGGCCCCAGCAGCCAGTAGGCATCATTCGTCCAGCGCTGGAACGCCGCTTTTTCGTCCTCCGACGTTGCCGCTTTACCCAGGTCGACAGTCACGGTTTTACCGCCCCAGATGACGGTGTCGGTGTTCGCGGCCACGTTCCAATCGTGCTTTGCGGAGACTTTCTCCTGACCATCGACCACCACCCGGAAGGTGAACTGAATCCGGTCTACCTTGGGCCAGTTGGCGGCGCCAGAAGCTTGCATCACGCGCTCCGCCAATGCGTCGGCGGTCGGGTCGGCACGCAGAGGCAAAAAGGCGAGAAGCGAAAGGAGAAGAAGACGTTTTTTCATAAGGTGGTGAGATGGTTGATGACTCTTTCGGTCGCTCCGAAATGGCGGCTAATGGCGTCCAAAGCTTTCGCCGCGAGTCGTTCGCGAAGCTCGGGATCTTTCAGAAGTCTTTCGACTTGAGCGGCCAGTTCGGATTCATCGGCCACTTGAATAGCGGCATCATTTTGCAGCCAGGAGCGGACGATCGGGGCGAAGTTTTCCATGCGCGGGCCAAACACCACCGGCTTGCCGAGCAGCACCGGCTCCACGGGATTCTGTCCTCCGGTGGAGGTGAGGCTTTTGCCAATGAACACGACAGTAGCGCAGCGATACCAATCGCGAAGTTCGCCGGTGGTATTGACGATCAAAACGTCGGCCTCTTTCGGCTCTGACTCCGTGCGCAACGCGATCTGTAGGGGCAGGGGGGTCAGTTCTGCGACAATCTCCGGCGTTCGCTCCACGTGCCGCGGCACCAAAACGAGGAACAAGTCCGGAAACACTGTGCGCAACTTCAGAAACACACGCGCAAGAATCACTTCCTCCCCAGGAAAAGTGCTGCCCGCGAGGAGGATGAGGCTGGTCGCCGCCGTGTTGGTCTTCCGCAGAACGGCGACGAGATCTTCGCGCAGAGCTCCCTTGGCTGGAGGCTCGTCGTATTTGATAGAGCCGGTGCAGTGAATCGCACCCGCTCGTGCGCCGAGGTTTTCCCAGATGTGTTTTTCCTCCGGTTCCTGAACGTAAACCGCATCTAGCAATCCAAAGATGGGACCGGTGAAACTGCGGAAGCGTGCGAATCGCCGCGCCGATCGCGGCGAAAGCCTCGCCACCAAAGACACAGGAATGCCCCGTCGCCACGTCTCCGCCAGTAGCACAGGCCACGTGCCTTCCACCAGCACGAGCGCGGCGGGTTGGACCGCATCCAGAGTGCGGCGGACAAATCCAGCCATATCGATCGGGTTGTAAATGGCGTGGATCTTCTCGCTCCCGGACCGGCTCGCGAGGTCGAATCCGGTGGAGGTGGTCACTGAAATGACGAAGTGGCAATCCGGCTCGCGCACTATCCACTGCCGCGCGAGCTTCAGGGCAACCTGCGTTTCTCCAACCGAAATCGATTGGAGCCAGATCGTCTTTTGTCCGCCGAGGAGAGACTTGAACTCGGGAGTAAACAACCCGAACCGCTGGCCCAAGTGGCGGCGGAAGTTGCCCCGTTTTACCATCCGGCGAATCATGCTGGGAAGGAAAAACAGCAGCAGGACAGGAAAGACAACTCTATAGAAGGCGAGCCGCAGCACGACTCCAAAAGGCAACTCGCGACTCATGTTTCCTCGTCCAAGCTTCCCGCAAGGCGCAGCAGCAAAACTTCGCTCGCTCCGTAGCGTTTCTGGCGCACCAGTTGAAAAAACGAGGTCGCCGGAACGTCCGCACCCGGAGCTCGCTCCAGAATGAAAAATCCGTCTGGCGCCAACGCCCGCGCAAGCTCCTGTGAATGCCAAAGCTGGTCGCAGTAATCCACCGCCCCGGCAGTTTTCGCATACGGCGGATCCGCAAAGATGAGGTCGAACATCGCTGTGTTTCGCTTCAGGAAATGAAACACGTCCTCGCGGCAGACGGTCCCTTCCATGCGCGTCTTCCGAAGGTTCGCGGAGATGGCTTCCAAGGCTTTGGCATTGCTCTCCACCATCGTGAGTTGCGCCGCTCCCCGGCTCATCGCTTCGATCCCCAGCCCACCAGACCCGGCAAATAAATCCAGCACTCGCGCGCCGACCACCACTTCACCCAAACTGGAGAAAATTGCCCCCTTCACCTTGTCCATCGTCGGACGCAAATCGTGCTTCGGAATTTGCAGCGGGATGCCACCCGCGAGACCAGCGACGACTCTCATGTAACTATTGACCCGGACTCGGCTCGGGCTCGTCGCCGCCCAAAAACCCGCGAAGCTTCTTCTGCAACTTGTCCCCGATAAGGCGATTCACCAGGTTCGTCCGGGGTGACACAAGCGGGCCATTGATGGTGAAATCCAGCATGCGCTGCTCCGTGCCGGTCACCTCCACGAAATTCTCCCGCGCCTCCGTTGGGAGCTTTTTGAAAAGCGCCGCACTCACGACCAGCTGCGCCTGGAGATCCAGATTACGCGCCGGATCCACAGCCCCGGAGAACTTCACCTCCACGTGCGGGCTTTGCAGGTAAGACGAGGTGATCTTCGTATGCGGCCCAGCCATGTCGGCTTTGATCTCCACTTTTTTAATCGTGAGGTTAGCCATGTCCTGCGAGCGGACCACCTGCCCGAGAACCTTCAGCATCGGAATGTCAGAAATTTCCGCGCGGGAAATTTTCAGTTCAGCGTGCCCCTTATTTTTCTCCTCCTGCGTCAGAAATCCATCGAACTCCAGACGGGCGTGAACGGTCCCTTTCACGTCGGTAGCGTAGTCGGAATCTTTGGGGAAAAATTGAGCCACCTGCGCGTCTGTCAGCCGCAACCGGGCGGAGTAAGGCTGCCCTGCGGCACCGAGATCCGCTGTAATCGCGCCCGCGATGTGGCCATCGTTGATGAGCCCGGAGATTTTCTCGATCCGCAGATGCTGCTTATCGAGGGAAATCGCTGCCTCCACATCGATGAGTTCCCAGCGGTTCATCAGCACCGCCCGTTTGATTTCGAGGGGGCCTGCGAACGTATTCGGGACTGCCTTCGCATTGAGGGAGCACCGCACCATCTCGAGGCGCAGAATTTCGCTGCCGTCGGCAGCCAAAAAGCGGAAGTTGCCATCACGCAACAGCAGCTTGCGGATGTCGGGTTTGCCTTCCGGTAGAATCGCTTTCAAGGTCGGAGACACCGTGGGTGAAGCATCAGCCAGCACGCGCGGCGTGGGTGTCGCTTTACGCACAACGCCGGCTCCCGGCACCACCACCGGCCGGGCCTTCGGCTCAGGACCTTCCTCGGAAGGGAAACGGAATTGGTTCCGCTCATTTTTCTGTAACACAAACTGTGGCGCGTCGAGGGCGATACGCCGCACTACGACCCGACCCTGCACGAGCGGGATGAATTCACACCGCACTTCCAGGCACTCGGCATGGAGGAAATCGTGAGCTGCCTTGGGCACATCCGACTTAATGCGAATCCGGTCGAGGCGGAAACCTCCCCATGGGGAAAATGTGGTGCGAAACACGCCGACAGGCATCCCGACGGCATCGCTGAGGCCCGTGCGAATCCGCTCCTGCATGTCTTTCGACTGCACGTAGAGGTTGACGGCAAGGATGAACGCAGCGAAAAGGAGCGCTCCCAGGCAAAGGGACGAAATGATGAGCCTGAAATGCTTTTTCACGCCGTGAAGCTAATCGACCCGCCCTAAATGTGAAGCAGGTAAAATGGAAGACACTCTCATCATCTTTAACCCTGCCGCCAAAGGCGAAAAGGCGGCCCGTTTCCTCAACGAGATTCAAAAATTGAGCGTTGGCGCAGAGATCAAGCTGACCTCTTTTGCGGGCGAAGCGGAGGAAATCGCCCGAGTCGCTGTCGTTTCCGGCTACAAAACCGTCGTCGCGGCGGGTGGCGACGGCACGATCAACGAAGTGCTCAACGGTATCGGCGAGAGCAGCGTCAATCTCGGGATCTTACCGGTCGGCACGATGAACGTCCTCGCGGCGGAACTGGGGTTGCCGATGAGGAATTTGCCCGCGTGCTGGAAAATCATCAGCGACGGACACGTCATCAATGTCGATCTGCCGCGCGCGAACGATCGGTACTTCGTGCAACTCGCCGGCGTCGGGCTGGACGCGCAAGTGGTGAGGGAAACGGACCGCGGTTTCCGGAAAAACTTCGGGCCATTGAGCTACGTCGTCTCGCTCGCCCAGATCGCCAGCCGCAAACCTCCAGAGCTGGAAATTCACACGCCGGACGGGGCCGTGCGCCACGGGTGTTTCGTCATCATCGGCAACGGACGCTACTACGGCGGACCGTTCCGGGTCTTCTCAGAAGCCGCCATGGACGACGGCTTGCTGGACGTTCTCGTCTTCAAGGACATCGGCTATCTCGATCTGGTCCGCTACACGCAATCGATGCTGTTTGGTGGCATCAGTAAACTCTCCGGCGTGGATTATTTCCAGACGCCCTCGCTCCGCGTCATCAGCGGGCAGGAAGTGCCGGTGGAACTCGACGGCGAGGTGGCTTTTGAGGTGCCGGTGGACTTCGGTATTGCTCCGACGAAGCTCCGCCTCTGCACGGCGGAAAAGGCGGCGACCTAACAGTCAGGACGCAACCTGAGGCTTTCCACACTGGACACTGCGAGCCTTTGCGGGTTGAATGCTGCCCCATGCGCTTGAGGTATAGTCGCCTGTCCCGTTCCGGGAAATCGTGGGGCATTCCGACGATCAGCCTCACGTGGTTGCTCACCGCGTTTTTCCTCACGTGCTACGCCTCGCAGCACCTCCTCAAGCTTTCGTTGCCGGGTGCCGATGCCACCTATCTGGCGCTCAGTCCCGACGGCGTTGGGAACGGCTTCTACTGGCAATTTCTCACCTCCGCATTTGCCAGTGCTTCCCTCTGGCAACTCTCCGCCAGCGTCCTCCTCTTTTTCCTGTGCGGAAACGAACTGGAGCCGATCGTCGGGCCACGCCTTTTCGCAGGAGCATTTCTCGTCACGCAAATTCTCGGGACTGCCGCTTCACTGCTGATGGCGCCGGACGGTGGACAAATGGGCATCTGGCCTGGAGTCTGCGGATTGCTCGCGGTGTTAGGAACGATGCTTCCGACGATGGAGTTTCGTTACCGGCTTTTCCGGAAAGCCTTCTTTGTCCGAATGCGCCTCGTCGCCGTGCTAGTCCCGGGAGCTCTGATCGTGGCTATCCTCGCCGCATGGATCGACCGCACATCCTGGATCACGCTGCCGGTTGCCATGTTGGCAGGCTACCTCTTCGCCCGCTGGATGGGCTATGGATTGCCGACCGCTCCCGAGCGTTATCTGCACGAGCGAAAGCTCCAGGAACAACGCTGGAACCGCCTCGCTCCGCGTGAAGTCATTGAACAAGAAGTCGATCCCATTCTGGAAAAAATAACCCGCGACGGCTGGAAAGGCGTCACCCGCCGCGAAAAGAAAATCCTCCTGCGGTCAGCAGAAAAGCTAAACCGCTAGAGAGAAATCGTGGATCTCCCTCCCGCGTTCGTCCCTAAATTTTTCGTTTTGCTCGTGCCCGCTGGCCGCTGTCACTGGAGCTGAACGGCTCTATAATGCCCATATTGAAAGGATCCGCAGCAATGTTCCCTAAATTCCCCATCCTCCGGCTTATTGCTACGCTGGCGCGGAGAGGGCAGAGAAAAACAAGATGATCGATCCCGAAAACAAGGAGATCATTTTCCTTAAGAAGACGGTCGATATCATCAAAGAGCGTGGAAAAACAAGGGCCACTCCATTGCCGGTAGCTGCTCCTACAGCATCAACACCTGCCGCCGAACTGGCTGTAGCTCTGAAGGAGATCCCTCCACCAACGCCGAAGCCTACTGTCGCATCAAACGCACAGGCGTTGCCCTCATACCGATAGCCATCGCTGCTCTGGTTCTCGTAGCGGCTGCCGCCGCCTTCATTTTAGTCGGGAAGATTGAGATGGAGCTCCAAAAGAGGCCTGATCAACTAGCATCTCTTGAAGCCAGATGCTGGATCACTTTTTCCATGGCGCGGGCGCGGTGGCTGAGTTGGTTTTTGGTTTCGGAGGGGAGTTGGGCGAAGGTTTCGCAGTGACCTTCTGGAACGAAGAGGGAGTCGTAGCCGAAGCCGTGCTCGCCTTTTTCTTCGTTGATGATGATGCCTTCGACTGCCCCGCCGAAGTGAGCCAGGACTTCGCCTGCTTTCGCGAGGACGATGACACAGCGGAAACGGGCGGTGCGGGCTTTTCCTCGCACTCCTGCGAGGCGTTCCAGAAGGAGGGCGCGGTTGCTGGCGTCGGTGGCGTTTTCTCCCGAGTAGCGGGCTGAGCGGACGCCTGGCGCGCCGTTGAGGGCGTCCACTTCCAGACCGGAGTCGTCGGAGAGAACCAGCCCGTCGTACATCGCCGAAATGCCCACCGCTTTGAGCGAGGCATTGCCCAGAAAGGTGTCCGCTGTTTCCTCGATTTCCGGCCAGTGGCTGCGGGCGTTGAGGTCCTCAACGATGAAACCTGCACCCAGCATCTGCCGGATTTCGTCCGTCTTGTGAGCGTTGCGGGTGGCGATCAAAAGATGTTGCGCTGGCATGGGAGCACTTCTTTACTGGGAGCCCGCCAAATTTACCACCGCAAAGCCATGTCCATCCCAGCCGAGAAGCGCAAGCCTTACCCCTACGACCAGTTTGAACCGCGGTGGCAGGAATATTGGGAAACGAACGAGACTTTCAAGACGCCGAATCCGCGGGATCCCGGCTTCGATGCTAACAAGGCGAAATATTATGTGCTCGATATGTTTCCCTACCCGAGCGGGGAGGGGTTGCACGTCGGCCATCCGGAGGGTTACACCGCCACGGACATCATCGCGCGCTACAAGCGCATGCGCGGGTTTAACGTTCTCCATCCGATGGGCTGGGATGCTTTCGGTCTTCCGGCCGAGCAGTATGCGATCAAGACCGGCCAGCATCCGCGGGTGACCACCGAGCGCAATGTCGCGCGCTTTAAAAAGCAGTTGCAACGCATCGGCTTTAGCTATGATTGGAGCCGCGAGGTCAACACGACTGAGCCGGGCTACTTTAAATGGACACAGTGGATTTTCCTGAAGCTGTATAACTCGTGGTTTAACCCCGCGACGAACCAGGCGGAGCCCGTGGAAACTTACACCGGCCCGGATGTAAACAGCGTTCGCCTCGCCTACGTGGCGGAGGTGCCGGTGAACTGGTGTCCCGAGTTGGGAACGGTGCTCGCCAATGAGGAAGTGATCGACGGCAAAAGTGAGGTCGGAGGATTTCCCGTAGTTAGGAAACCGATGCGCCAATGGATGCTGCGGATCACCAGCTATGCGGAGAGGTTGATCGATGAACTCGACGGCCTCGATTGGCCGGAGGGAATCAAGCTCCTGCAGAAGAACTGGATCGGGAAAAGCGAGGGCGCTCTGGTGGGCTTTCAGATCCCGGATTGTGGACTGCGGTTCTCTGTTTTCACGACGCGGCCGGATACGCTGTTTGGCGCGACTTACATTGTCATCGCTCCCGAGCACGCTCTGGTGGACGCGATTACGACGGCGGAGCAGAAAGAGGCGGTGGCGAATTATCGCAAAGAGATTGCGGGCAAATCCGACCTCGATCGAACGGAGCTGGCGAAGGAGAAAACGGGCGTCTTTACGGGCAGTTACGCGCTGAATCCGGTGAACGAAGAGCGCATCCCGATCTGGATCGCTGACTACGTGCTCACCGGCTACGGCACCGGCGCGATCATGGCAGTGCCCGCTCACGACGAGCGCGATTGGGAGTTTGCGAAGACGTTCGATCTGCCGATCCGATTCGTGGTGGGTCCAGTGGAAAACGAGGACGCCTGCCACTCCGGTGCGGGGGTGGCGATGAATTCGAAGTTCCTCAATGGCCTCGCCACGGCTGAGGCGAAAGCGCAAATGATCGACTGGCTGGAAGACCGCGGCCTCGGCAAGCGCACGATCAATTACAAGCTGCGCGACTGGTTGTTTTCGCGTCAGCGTTACTGGGGCGAGCCGTTTCCGATCGTCTGGGAAAACGGAGGGCATCGTCCTGTCTCCGCTGCGGAACTCCCGCTCACGCCGCCGCCGCTCGACGATTTCAAACCCACCGGCAGCGGTGAGCCTCCGCTCGCCCGCGCGACGGATTGGATTCGCTACAGCGACACCGCCACGCGCGAGACGAACACGATGCCGCAATGGGCCGGCTCCTGCTGGTATTACCTGCGCTACTGCGACCCGCAAAATCCCGAGGCTTTCATCGGCACCGAGGCGGAGAGCTATTGGATGAACGGCGGCGTGGATCTTTATGTCGGCGGCACGGAGCACGCAGTGTTGCATCTTTTGTATGCGCGTTTCTGGCACAAAGTGCTCTTCGATCTCGGCTATGTAAGCACGCGCGAGCCGTTTCAGAAATTGGTCAACCAAGGCATGATTCTAGGCACCGACGGCCAAAAAATGTCCAAGAGCCGCGGCAACGTGGTGAATCCCGACGACATCATCACAGAATACGGCGCCGATTCGTTGCGCCTCTACGAGATGTTCATGGGCCCGCTGGAGCAGGTGAAACCCTGGAGCATGAGCGGAGTCGAGGGCGTGCATCGTTTCCTCGCGCGGGTGTGGCGTCTTGTCATGGAGGAAAATCAGGAAGGCCAATGGGAGCTTTCGTCCGCGCTCGCCGAGGTGGAGCTCACCAGCCGCCAGCGGAAGGTGGTTCACGCTGGCATCAAGAAAGTCAGCGAAGACATTGAGAACCTCGCCTTTAACACCGCCATTTCGGCAATGATGGTTTATACGAACGAATTCACCGGAGCTGGCGCTCGTCCGCTTACGGCCATTCGGGATTTGCTCATCCTGCTGAATCCCTTTGCGCCGCACCTTAGCGAAGAACTTTGGGCCAAGTTGGGAGAGAAGTTTCCCGCCTTCACCGGCACTGCCGCTGAACAAACCTGGCCGACCTGGAATGAGGCTTATCTCATTGAAGACGAAGTAGAAATCCCGGTGCAGGTGAATGGAAAGCTGCGCGAACGTATCACCATAAAGATCGATCTGCCCGCGCCCGAGATCGAGAAGCTGGCTTTGGCGCTGCCGAAAGTTCTTGAGACCACGGCCGGAAAAACCGTCCGAAAGGTGATCGTCGTGCCCGGGAAGCTCGTCAACATCGTGGCGAACTGACGGTTTTGCTCCTCGCCCGATTTCGCCTGAGACGTGGATCAGTAGCGCAACGACGTTCGCCGTTGATACGCCCCGGCCAGACAGAGTTCTTGCAGTCCAGAATTCGGCCAAATTATGGCGTCGGACTCGGCGAAGCAGGTGCCGATGAAGTAGGCGGTTTGGGAGTTACTGACGGACTCGCTGCTGCGGCCGCGGCTTCCTTACGATAAGCATCCACGACTGCCTTCTGGAGTTCTGGGAGCCGTTGCTCCCGGAGTCGATCCATCTCGGCGCGAAGTTCCTCCTCCAGTTTGCGCCGCTCCCGTTTGTAGACCTCGGCAAATTTCTGCTTCTGTGCCTCATCCAGAGTCAACCCGCTGGCCTGGATCACGTCATCGACTGCCTTCAGCGCTCGTTTTTCGCGTTCGCTTTGGAGGAAGCGGAAATGCGCCTGCTTATCCCCAGGCATTTGCTGCCATTTACGAAACTTCTCGATCGCTTTTTGGCGTTCTTCTTCAGGCATCTGCTCGAAGCGCTCCCGCATCTCTCGAAAACGGGGATCGCGCCACCCATGGCCCTTCGCCCATCCGCCTGCACTCTTGCCGTGGTCATCGACCGCCGGCGTCGAAGTAGGACTCGCTGTCGCCGCCGGTGCCGGTGTCTCCTGCGCATAGACGGATGTCGCAGTCACAGCCGTGCAAAGCGTGATGATCAATATCCAGCCGTGCCGAGCCATATGTCGTTGTCGTTCAAGGACGCTTCCCAGTTCCCCACGTCGGAGAAATCGTTCACCGGCATGGACGCCATTAATGTTGAGACGTCAGGGACTTCATACCCGATCTCTCGTCGAACTGCAGATCCGCCTTCTTGATACGGGATGGAAGAAACAAGCAAGGCCACAGCGACAGTTAGACCGCTGATCATCTTCCACGATTGAGCCCACCAGAATCGGAGTCCCGCGTGATCGGAGTCATTCTCCAGTCGGATGCGGCGGAGGACCTGGTCAGGAAAGCTGCTCGGCAGCGTCGGTGGAGGCATTTTGCCCAGCAGATCCCAGAGAGGACGCTCCAGGGCATCATCACGTTTATCTTCAGGAGGCATCGTCCTTAATAACCACTACTTCCCTGCAAAGTTGCGCATGAGTGCATAGGGGCGTCTGCTTTAGCTCGGCGGTCTGCTCTCGAGGTATTCGCGCTTGGCTATGTTGCGGTTGTGGAAGGGATCGTGTGAAAAGATGGGCTTCCAACGGGCGCGCATGAACAGATTCTCATCCGGATTCTGGTTGTCATACCCACGCGATTGCGACTCGTAGTGGTAGAGGGTCGCGTGAGGTGTGTAGAGCACGCGCAAGCCCCGTTCGCGGATCCTCAAACACAGATCTGTGTCGTTGAAGCTGACGGGCAGATTGACTTCATCAAATCCGCCGACGCTTTCGAACACTTCACGCCGAATGAGCAAACACGCTGCGGTAACCGCGCTGTAATTTCGTATGACCTGAAGTTGCCCGCCGTTGATGAACGAGTCCCGATGGGCAAACAAGTAGACGTGTGTCGCTACGGAAGGCTCTGCAAATACCACGCCGCCATGCTGCACCTTGTCGTCGGGAAAGAGAAGCCGTGCGCCGACTGCGCCGACCTCCGGACGTTGAACATGCTCAGCCATGGCTGTCAGCCAGCCAGCCTCGACTGCCTCAGTGTCATTGTTGAGCATGAGCAGCCATTCGCCCGTGGTATTCCGCACGCCATAATTACAAATGGCTGAGTAATTAAAAGGACCCTCAAATTTTAAGATTCGATGAGGAGTCGTGGTGAAGTAAGCCAACGTTGCAGCCTCCTGGCTCCCGTTATCGATGATCACGATCTCGTAATTTGGATAATCGGTATGTGTCTCCAGGCTTTGAATACAACGGCTGAGCAGATCGAGCTTATCCTTGGTGGGAATGAGAATGGTGATTTTCGGGGTCTCTCGAAGGTTGTAGCGCACGCGATAACGCCCAACGGACGTGACTTCCACCGTGCCGTCAATACCGCGGCGTACGATCGCTTCTTCGACCGCACGTCGTCCAGTCTCTATCGCAGATTCTGCAGCTGCCGAACCTTCGCTGATCCGTCCGTGATAAAGCACTTTCGAGACGTGCTGGATTTCGCGGGCCCGCTCCGTAGCGCGAAGAACGAAGTCGTAATCCTGCATCCCATCAAAGTCTGTCCGAAATCCTCCCAAGCGCTCGAACAAGGAACGCCGGATCACGCAAAAATGACGGATGTAGTTGAAAGACAGGAGAGTATCCGGGGACCAATCCGGTTTGAAAAACGGGTCCAGGAACTCGCCGCTGGCATTCACTTGGTCCTCGTCGCTGTAGATGAGATCGACTTCCGAGTGCGTGCACGCTACGTCAGCCATCTCGAACAACGCGTCCGGCTCAATCCAGTCGTTAGCGTTGAGCAACGCGATGAAATCTCCTTGAGCTGCCAGGAGGGCCGCGTTGTAAGACGCCGCAATCCCCTGATGCGTCTCCATGAGGAGCAGGCGAATCCGCGAGTCCCTCGCAGCCCATTCTTTCAAACATGTGGCGAGTTCTGGATTCCCGGACCCGTCATTCGCGATAATTAATTCCCAATAGGGGTAAGCCTGCTGGTAGACCGAGCCGATCGCCTGGTCCAAAATATCCAGTGGCGTGTTATAGATGGGCAACAGGACACTGATCGTGGGCGCGTTTTGCCATGCTTCCACCTGTTTCCGCATCGCGTTTAATACAATTAAGTTCGGGAGGTTTTCCCTCCGCCACGCCGGGTAATCCTTAAATGGATGAGGCCCCGCTTTTTTTACCGGGCGGGTGACAGGCGCTGCCTCGGGCGTCGATTTACTCTTAGGCTGGATGCGGGGCGTCCGCAGACCCGGGAAAATGAGTCCCAGGGACTGAGTGATAAAGCGGGCAATGCGGTATTCACGGGAACAAAGCACCGCGTCGCGCTCACTGGTCAGACGACTTCTGATGGCTTGCAACTTCTGGTTCGACGCCGCCACGGTCTTCATCTTGGCGGAGACCTCGTTCAGGCGCATTTTCGTCAGGGCAAGTTCCGAATTGCGAGTTGCCAATTGGCGGCTCAGCTCCTCATTATAAAGTTGCTCGTCGTTCATGGTATTGCGGGCAGACGCGATTCTACAACAATCGTGGGCCGCTAGCGTTCAGCCACGGGAGATGCAGCTGGGCTTTCCTTCCCGGGCACAAAAAGCTGGTTCAACTTACGCAACGGCTTCGTGACTTTCCACGGCCAGGAACGCGTCAGCTGCCGTTTTTCCTCCCGCAACGCCTCTACTTTCAGGAGCGCTTTCTCGAGCTTCGCTTCCATGTTGAGAAGTTTAGATTCCCTCTTTTGCACGATCTCGGCCTGATAAGCGGAGTATTTGACAATGTAATGCAGAAGCAGAAGGAGATCGTCGACTTTTCCGTCAAGATCCGTCCGGTCTACCAACGCCGGGATAATTTCCTCGCGGACGCTCTTCAAAAGAGACTGAGACATCGCCGACGTCTCGCTAAATAGCTCCTCATTGATCCTGGTTTGCGCCTCGCGTTCGGCCACCAAGCTGCGCACGTAGTTGGAGGAAGCCTCTACCGCGATCACCGGATCCGGCGGCAGTGTCCAATCATCTGCGTAGCCAAATCTCTCCATGAACTCTTTGAAGATGGGGCGGAAAAACGTCACGTCGTCCTCAAGAAACCAGTTCTTCCAATCGCCGGCCTTCTTCGTGCGCACGACTCGCAGATGTCGCTCGTCTACTTGCCCGGAACCTTTCAGGGGAAAGCCGAGATACGCTTCCAGATCAGCGAAGTTTTCATCGACGAAATCCTCATACTTCAAGACGTGGCACTCCGGGTGGCGTGTGAAAAACGTCATGATGCTGTTCATCCATTCCGTATTCTGCGCTCTCAGATCCTCGCGGTAGGCAGCGAGGTCATTTCCAGCGTCGTGATTGGAGCAGTCGATAATCTGGAGCACACTCACGGAGCGGGGATCTCGTTCCTTTTTCTTCAGGAGCGCCACAAAGCGGGCCGCTGCGGACTTGTCGTTCTTGAGATAGGTGGAGACGAAAATCCCATAAAGCAGACCGCTGATGATCCAGTCTCGCGGATCGCGGATGATGCCGATCTTACGGTCGAATAAGTCCCAACCTCCGATCGGTTGTAAAGAGGTGCGAATGAGGAATTTAGCAACGACGTGGTCGTGCCCGGCAGCGGCGTCAGGTGTAAATTCCTGCTTCTCAAAGAGTTCGCGGACAGATCCATCCAGGGAATTCTTTACCTTGTAAAACAAGCCGGTGGTCGCGCTTTTTGGCGCTCCTGCGATCGCAATATTCATGAAACGGTTGAGAGTGGACAGCAGTTCTCTCTGAATGCAAGGCGATTATAACGACGTTCCGCCGCCCGTCCTTCTGCATGCAGACTTCGCCTAGCCGATCAGGCCTTTGGCGTATTTGGCGTATTTCTCGGGGATCACAAACACGCGGCCTGCCAGCTCCGCGTTGAGCACCTTGCCGAGCCAGGGGCGCGATGCGGTGAAGGCCCCGGACGGTGCGGAGACTTGGGTGACGCCGTTCTTCTCGGCAATCTCGTAGTTCTTCAGCGTCACTTGCACCGGTGAGGTCTCACCTTCGAGACGGATGGCGACGTCGATGATGCGAGTCTTCGTATCGATCTTAAACTGCTCGATTTTACCGTAAGCCTCGATTTTTGAGGCGAGGACTTGTCGAACAGTGGCACTTAAAGCCGTGTCTTTGAGTGAATTGAGCCAGCCGGACATCGCGGCAGTATCATCGTTCCCGCCGAAAAGGCAAAGCTCCTCCGCTCTCATCTGCAAATTTCCGGGCAGTAATTCGTTGTCTTTCTTTCCCTCTGGCTTGCGAGTTGCTATGTAAGCGCTGTCGCAATGGCCTTTTCAAGGAACGGCCGTGAGCGACTGATTTACCCATCCTAAATGAACACCCTCCTTTTCGTTGATGACGACCTCGCCTTTTTGGAGTCGATTCAGCGCGTTTTCAAGACGTGGAGCGCTGGAACAGCTCTGAATATCGAGACCGCCCACAGCGTGGGGGATGCGATTATGATCCTGCAGGAGATGCCTGTGACGGTGGTCGTCATCGACATCCGGATGCCCGTCGTGGACGGTCTGCAATTTCTCCGGCTGCTCAATCGCAAACACCCGAATGTGCAAAAGGCGATCCTCACTGGCTACGCCGAGGAAGAGTATCGCACCGCGTGTCTCGCGCATGGGGCCGCTCTCTTTCTTGAGAAACCGCGCAACTCCGATGAGATGAAGAGCGTCTATGCGGCGCTCGTGCAGCTGCTGGAGTTTCCACAAGCGCGCGGATTTAGCGGCGTCCTCCAGCAGGCAAGCCTCGCCGACATGTTGCAAATGCTCTGCACGGGCGGCAATTCGCTCATTCTTCAGGTGAATTCGAAGGATGGGCTGACGGAAATCTTCATCAAAGGAGGCTCCGTGATTCACGCCACGGCCGGAACGATGGAAGGCTACGACGCCTTTTACCACGTGATGACGCTACGGGGAGGGGAATTTCTCACGCAGCCGTACGCGGAGCCGGACAAGCACACGATTACGAGTTCCTGGGAGTTCCTCCTGATGGAGTCGGCCCGTTTGTGCGACGAAAACGGAATGCAGGATAAGGAGGAACCTCTCGCGCCAGTGGGCCCGATTCCCATTCCAAAGACACAACGCATCCAGCAGACGCGCATCATGCTGGCGCGTGAGCAGACCGGCAGCCTGCCGCCCGTGCCGAACTACGCTTCGCAGGATGAGGAAGAATGGTCGGAACCTCCCGTCCCTAGGTTCGATAAGAAAAAAGAGACGATCCCGATCGAGTTTAGCCCAATTCGCCTAGCGCAAAAACCGGCTCCGGCGGTCACCCATGTGCGGCTGGACGAGTTGGTCGTTTGCTCTCCCCAGGGCGGATTGCTGAAAAGCGAAGGTTGCATGAATCCCTCCCGCCGCGTGGATTTGCTGGAGTTGTTTAGCATCAAAATGCGCCAACTCACCGGGCGCAGCGAATGGGGCAACCTGGAATATCTCACGATTCAAGGTGCGGATTACACGGCCACCGTGGAGTTTCCCCGCGGCGTTGGTGCGTTTGGATATGTTCGCCGCAAGGGCGTACCGGGCGCTGATATTCGCGCAGCCGTGAATCAGACCATCCAGGCGCTGCCCGAGCTTAGCCCAGCGAGATCCTTCGTATGAAAGAGATATTCATCGAGCTGCAGCGGAAGATCGAGATGCTGCCGGGCGTGCTTCGGGCGGGGATTTGCCTGCACAATCGGATGGTCATCTTTGCGGATGCCAAAAGCCCGGCTGATCAAGCGATGGACGAAACGATCTGGCGTGCGTTGGCCGATACGATCCAAGTCGCTCATCTGCACAAACTCGGTTCGCCTCGGATGAATTGGAACTTCGAGCGGGTCAAAGTGCTTTGCATGATCAGCGAAAAAGGCACCACTCTGGGCGTGGTCGTGGATAAAAACAGCAGCGACGAACTCGGCGACCGCATTGAGCGCGTCTTTCGCACCAGCCTCGCCCGCACCGTCTTCTAACTGACGACACAATGAGTGCGATACCGTCAGAACCGCCGGAGACCGGCCGCTCGGGTGATCATGGGCTGAATTCCCTCGAGCGCCTCGGGGCGTTTTTTACCAGTCAGATTCACGATCTGAACAACCAGATGGCGGTGCTCTCGAACTCAGAGCTCATCTGTCCGCAGGAGCAACCGCTCTCGCCGGAAACTTCTGAGTTCATGCAAAAGCTCTTCAAAGCGTTGCATCGCCTCTCCGCCACCTGTCAGCAGTTCAATGCCATCCGGCGAATCTATCCCGTCGAAGTGGAAAAAATTCCCTTACCAGCTGCCGTTGACGCGATCATCGGGGCCGTGGGCCATTGCAAGGGCTGGACCGCTAAATCGACAGCCCAAGGAGAGCGTCAGGTGCTGCTTAACGCTGCCTGGCTTCCGGAGATCGTCTCCCAACTCATTGCTCATATGCCGACGGCGAATGGTCACGTGGAGATATCCGTGGGGGAACTGCCGGCGCGCCAATATTTTCACTCGCTGCGAACCTCGTTTTCGGACCGTCCGAGCCCAGCTTTACTGGTTTCGTTCAAAGGCGGAGACATCCCTGCGGCTCCGGTTGCTGATGAATGGCCTGCGGCGGGAGATTTTCAGGTGGCGGTGGAATTGGTGCGTCTGCTGGGCGCGGGGATTTCGCTCGCTCACTCCGATTCCAACAAGGATTACCTGCTCGCCCTCCGACTGCAGGGCGTCTGAATCCACTTTGCCTCGGCGGACGGAGGTCGGCCGAGAGCGGGTTTTTTCGTGCTGGACCTGCTCGCCTAAGATGCCGCGCCAGTTGTCGACCTGCGCTCCGCCACGAAACAGAGCACGGAGAGCGGCTGTCGTCCGCTCGACCATGTCGACGACCGATCTGAATCAAACCTGAAGCGCCGCGCTTACCTTCACCTGGAAAGCCTCCCCGCCCCACCCGGGCAACAAAAAAGGCGAACCTTGCGGTTCGCCTTCTTTGAAAGTGGGTTGAGCTTAGTAATCGACGCCCATTTCCTGCAGAGCTTCAATGGGCTTTTCTTTCTTGCCGAGCGCGCGGCGTAGCTTGGACAGCGCGATGTTCTGCAACTGGCGGATGCGCTCACGAGTGACGCCGAACTTCTTGCCGACTTCTTCGAGCGTCTTCGGTTTGCCACCGTCGAGGCCGAAGCGGGAGAAGATGATCTTCTTTTCGCGCTCATCGAGCACATCAAGAAGGTCGCCGACCTCGTCGCGGAGATTTTTGTCTCGCAGCAACTCAAATGGCGTTTGCGCATCTTCATCGCCAACGATCTCACCAAACTCGGTAGAATCGTCGTCGCTGATGGGTGCATCGAGGGACGCGGGACGAATGGAGACGGTCTTCAGTTGTGAAACTTTGCCGCTTGCAATGCCGATTTCCTCGGCAAGCTCGTCGTCTGTCGGTTCGCGGCCCAGTTCCTCGCTCATTTGTAGTGAGACGCGGCGCATTTTCGAAATCTTGTCCACCAAGTGAACAGGGAGACGAATCGTTTTGCTCTGGTTCGCGAGCGCACGTTTGATGGATTGCTTAATCCACCACGCGGCGTAGGTGCTCAACTTGCCACCTTTTGCGGGATCGAAACGTTCGACGGCTTTCATTAAGCCGATGTTTCCCTCGGAGATGAGGTCGAGCAACGGCAAGCCAAGATTCGCGTAGTCGTGGGCAATCTTGACCACGAGGCGCAAGTTGGAGCGAATCATCAAGGAACGAGCTTCTTTGTCGCCCTTTTTGATTTTTGCAGCCAGTTCGATCTCCTGCTCCGGGGTAAGAAGGGCAATTTGCCCGATCTCGCGCAGGTAGATTTTAATTCCGGAATCTGTATCTTCAGCAGCCATATTGTTGTTTCGCTTGTAGCCCAGTTTTAGAGGCAAGAAATTCGCCTCCCACCTTGTTATACGTTTGGGTCAGTGTTTTCGTTGGGTTGTTTTGCGATCTCCAAATTAGTTAATGATGTTAACTATCAAAAAGGTTCGACTTTGGGAAGTGCTATTTGTTCAATATTTGTTGCGGAACTAAAAAACTCGTGCGTTTTTACGGGTTCCTGCGCCTGCTGCCTCCTGAACGCAGACTGGAAATCCCTGAATCGAGCCTTGGATCCCTAGCCGAAGAGATCCAGTTGACCGCTTCTTTCGGGAGCAACCTCTTCCTTGGTCACGGGTAGCTCCACTAGCACCAGCGGCTCATTGCTTTCTTCCAACGCCGGTTCTGTTGGGAGGGAATCAACAGCCATAATCTCCTCCAACTCAGCAGGAGCCGGCTCCTCAGGAAAACTCTTAGCTTCTGTTTCAGGGCTGGCGACGACGGATAGCGCTTCGACTAGCTCTTGGCGGTCCTCTGTTTCTTCAATGCTAACGGGCTCTTCGGCTGGAATGGCTTCCACATCTACCGAAGCTGCGAGCGCCCCCATTTCCGCTGCTGCAGAATTACTCGGAAGAGTTTCCGCTTCCTCCGGCAAAGCCGATTGCACCAGCCGGGCAATAATCTGCTGCATCGTCTCCCCGGACGCGGCAATCATCCGAGAGAGCTGCTGGATCGTCTGCTCGGGAAGAATGATCTGAACAAAGTGCTGCTTCTCTTCGCGAAGCCGTTCGCGGCGGCGACGTTGAGCCTCTCGGAGTTGCACCAGACGTTTCTTCTTCTGGGCGAGAGTTGGGCTCTTTGGCGTGCTCATGGCGGGGGTGGTGAACTATATAAAGGCGGTGCCGCAGATGTCACCGCAATTCGCGTGCCTTACAGATGACCTTGAATGAGTAAAAAGACGTCCTGTGCCTCCACGTAACCCCGAAGCTCCCGCGTCCCCGGACCGACGCTAAAAATCAGCGGATCGTCCACCACATTGAGGGCCTCCGGTGCAAAAACCGTCGCCGGTTCCACTGCGGCCGCGGGCGGCAATTGCGGCGGCGTCGGCAGCGGCGCGTTATCTGGCAACGGCGGCTCCGGCACGATCAAGGGAGGCAAAACCTCTCCCTGACGCTTGGGAGTCGCGGAAGGAGCCGGAGCGGCTGGCAGCGCATGAGGCCCCGTGCTCCAGGTCAGGCTGGGAATCCCCCGGGCGTTCACGCCCAGCACGGCGGCGCCTTGATCCTGACGAAACGGATATCCGTTCATGCGAAATCCGCCCGGAGCCTGCTTCCCTGCCACGACGATCACCGCGTTGTCTCCCGCGTATTTCCGCGCCACTGCCACCGCCTTGTCGAGAGCCACCGTCTCCGAAAGAAACGTCTCGCCGTCATTGGCGCGCGCCGCTTTCTCGATTAACCCGGCATCGATCACCAGAAAATATCCCTTTCGATTGTTCTGCAGCAGCGAAATCGCCGACTGCACCATTTCCTCCAGCGAAAGTTCCTCGGCTCCTGAAGTAATCGTCCGACTATTGGCAAGTTCGCTGCGGTTAAATACGCCCATCGTGCGCGGCGTCAGCCAGGCCTGCACGTCCGTCAGCTCCGCCTTCGTTCGCGCCACGGTCCATTCTTTCTGCCGCATCGCGAGGATCAGATCCTGCCCGTCATTGCGCACGCCGCCTTTGTCGATCGGCAGGAAATACTTCTCGCCGCCTCCGAGCAGCAGATCGACCGTGGTCAGGTCCGGCACTTCCGCCGCGATCTCATTGCGCTTTTCGGCATCGGGCTGGTGCGAATAAAACGCCGCCAAGCCGGGATCCACCACACTTCCATTCGTCACCAACCCCGTCTTGCGGCCAGCCCGTGACGCGAGTTCCAACAGCGTGGAGAGTTTCCGGCCGCTCGAATCCACCGAAAGCGCGTTCTGATTCACTCGACTTCCCGTCGCGAGCGCCGAAGCCGCCGCCGCCGCATCAGGCACCGCGTATTCATTGGAAGTGAGCTTCAGCAGACCCAGATGCGGGAGCGATTCCAGCGCCAGCTTCTTATCCGTGCCCCCCTCGTAAATGCGAGCAGCAGCCAGCGTGGACGAATTCAGCCCGTCTCCCGTGATCAGGATGATCGCGAACGGCTTTTGCACCACCCACGAGCGGAAATAGAGCATCCCCGCCAGGATGAAGAGGGCAATGCAGGTGAGGGCGATAAGCAAATTCCGGGTCTTCATTCGAGTAGGAGAGCGCTGGTTTAACAGACGAGCTCCCCGGTAAAAAGGTCATTTTTGGTTTGCTGCCCCTTGCGGCACTGGAGATAACTCCGCCATGGCTAAACCTGTAGTTCTCATTATTCGCGACGGTTGGGGCATCAATCCGGGAGGGAAAGCCACCGCCGAACGCGACGGCAACGCCACCCTGCTCGCCCACACACCCTTCCACGATCAGCTTTACGCCACCTATCCGTCCTCCACCTTGAGCGCTTGCGGCCTCGATGTCGGCCTGCCGCCGGGACAGATGGGCAACTCCGAAGTCGGCCACCTCAACCTCGGTGCCGGCCGCGTCGTTTACCAGGATTTCACCCGCATCAACCTCGCCATCGAACAGGGCGAACTCGCGAGAAACCCCGTCCTCCTCGAAGCGCTCGCCAAGGCGAAAAGCACCCGCCTGCACCTCATCGGCCTCGTGTCCGACGGCGGAGTCCACAGCCATCAGGATCACCTCATCGCCCTCACGAAAATCGCGGCAGCGAACGGAGTCACCGACACCATGATCCACGCGATCACCGACGGACGCGACACCTCGCCTACCGGCGGTGCGGATTACCTCGCCACCGTCGAAAACGGCATCGCAGGCACCGGCGCCCAGATCGCCACCGTCATCGGCCGTTACTTCGCCATGGACCGCGACCAGCGTTGGGACCGCAACAAACTCGCCTGGGACGCCATCGTCCTGGGCCGCGGCTCCGTCACCGACAAAACCCCCTCCGACGCCGTCCGCTTCCTCTACGCCACCGAACCACGCGGCGACGAATTTCTCCCGCCCACCATCTTCAGCCACCCCAACGAACCCCGCATCCGCGACGGCGACGTCGTCCTCTGGTTCAACTTCCGCTCCGACCGCACCCGCCAGCTCTCCGAAGCCTTCCTCTATCCCGATTTCCACAGCTTCGAGCGTGAAGTTCATCCCCAGATCCACTACGTCACCCTGACGCAATACGACAAGAAATATCAGGTCCCCGTCATCTTCGGCCCACAGACCCTCGACAACATTCTCGGCAAAGTTGTCTCCGACGCCGGACGCACCCAGCTTCGCATCGCCGAAACGGAGAAATACCCGCACGTCACCTACTTCTTCAACGGCGGCGTGGAAACCGCCTATCCCGGCGAGGACCGCATGATCGTCCCGTCGCCAAAAGTCGCCACCTACGACCTCCAGCCCGAGATGAACGCTACTCAAGTCACCACCGAACTGCTCGCCGTCATCGACCGTTACGACATGGTCATCCTCAACTTCGCCAACCCCGACATGGTCGGCCACACCGGCGTCGTGGAAGCCGCCGTCCGTTCCGTGGAAACCATCGACCACTGCGTCCGCCTCGTCACCGAAAAAGTCCTAGCGCTAGGCGGCAAACTCCTCATCACCGCCGACCACGGCAACTGCGAAGTCATGCGCAACCCCGACGGCAGCCCCAACACCGCGCACACCATCTTCCCGGTGCACTTCATCTACGTCGCCGCCGACCACGCCAGCGTGCAAATGGAACACGGCATCCTGGCCGACGTTTCCCCAACCTTGTTAGCACTACTAGGCGTCCCTCAACCGAAAGAAATGACCGGCCACAGCTTGGTGGAATATCTGAGCTAGAAGAGCTGGGGGCAAAGAATTAACCACCAAGCCGCCAAGACACCAAGGGAGTAGATAACTTCCTGGAATGGATACCCGTAGCTTCGACTATGCACAGCGACTTCACCCTGCTTTGGCAACTCGTTGCAGAGCAGTTTCATGTGCCGGGCTATTACGTTCATGGCCCGGACCATTGGCGCAGAGTCGAGCGCAACGCGCTATTACTAGCGACGCGCACCGGAGCCGACATCACTGTTGTGCGCCTCTTTGCCCTCTTTCACGATAGCCGCCGCGAAAGTGATTGTTCGGACGACGGCCATGGAGCACGCGGTGCAGAGTATGCCGCCACACTTCGCGGCGTAGCCTACGACATGTCGGATGATCATTTCGACCTTCTCCATTACGCGTGCGTATGGCACACCGATGGCGAGCACCATGATAACCCAACGATTGCGACATGTTGGGACGCTGACCGACTCGACCTCGGCAGAGTGGGAGTGATTCCAGACCCACAGTTTATGAGCACGGATTTTGGATGAGAGATAGCAGACTACGGCTCGATCCAGCCCTTCATTCACCAGATTCCGACCATCTAACACACAATGCCATATAGTGGCCTTTCTCCCTCGTCACCAATCTCCCGATTGGTGACGCCACTGTCTTCGGAACTCCGATTCACTCTTCGTTTTATTCAGAGCATTCCCTCCCGATCACCATTCAGGAGCCAGACCGAGTGCGAGTGCGTTACAATCAGGAGATTGGTAACGGGAGCAAACTCCGTTTCCCGGCATGCCTGCTTGCGCCTATGCTGAAGCTGAGGTTATTAGATAATGCGTCTCCTTCCGAAAAAGCACTTCCAATGGAAAGAGCCGAAGGCATTCCTAAAGCTAAACGACGCCTTTGAGCGGTCCAGAACGCGCTGGTGGAGTCAGCCGCTGTGGGCGCTTGTTTCGACCATGCTGTTAATGAGCAGTTGGTACGTGGCCAAGCTCGATCCGAACAAGAATCCACCGCCGTTCAATACAGTGATAGGATTGGCGCTTCTCGGCGGGGTCTTCTTTGCTTATGGCATCCCTTGGATCATTTCGTTTTGCGCATCAGAGATTCGACTCTTCGACCATCACCTCATGCGAATCCGCGGGGATGGTCATCAAGAGATCAAATACTCTGCGGTTGCATCGTTTTCCTGGATCGAGGGTAAGGGGTTTAACACGCTTGTTCTTCGGTGTGGGAAAAAACAGCGAGAGGTCTTCGTGGGAGCGCCGCCCGAGATCTCCCGAGATGCTGTTACAGACTTTCTACTAGATCACGGGATTTCCAAGCAGTCCCAGCGCATCTCCAACCAAGCTAAGGTTCTACCGCCACTCATGACCACCAAAACTCTAGCTCTCGCGTGTTTGGCGCTTCTAAGCGTTGGCTGTGCTTCCACGTCTCCGATCGCCCGGCGCTCTCCTGCCAGCGGCGCCGCCGACTCGCGGGCAGTTCGAAGTCTGCGGTGGCTCGACTCAGCCGACCCACAGCGCGACCTTGCAGCCGCATTGGACCGAGGAGATAGACGCTTCATTGGAGTCTATGGCTATGCTCCATTCACCCCTGGCGTCGAGCCTCCCCTCTTTTCCCGCGTGCGCTACCTAAACGGCACCGCCGACGTGATCGAGGGGCAAGAGCATTCGCGCCTCAATAGGCTCGCTTACCATTACGCCGAAACATACAACAGGCTCTTACTTCAGCGGCTGAAACAATGAGCTCTCTCCTGCGAACTTTCCTTCTCTTCTTCTCGTGAAGCTCTCCGTACCATCAAGCTTGTCTCAAGCCCACGCGCCAAGGAATAGCTGGTAAGTGGCCCCGGCAACGAACACAAGAAGGACCGATGCCGAAAAGCGAAGCACTCGCGCTGACGGGTCGCTCCAGGCTTGGATTAACGAATGCACCGCGCGGAGCCAGAGAAATCCGAACAAAATCCCTGCTGCTGAGTACAGCAGCGGCTGAGCAAACGGCGGCCATTGTAGGAACTGCACTTCCACCATCCCCGTGATGCCTACCAACATCGGGTTCAGCACGGTGAGGGCGGGGACTGGAAGGAAGCACCGGTTAAAAGCGACCTCTCCAGGTAGGCGTGGAAGTTTTCGGGAGGGGGTCGTCATCTGGTATGGAGGCGAATGTCATTCGCACCATGTGGCGGTTACCTCAAGCCACCTTCCGGCCAGCGCGTGCGCGGAAATACCGCAAGAGAGCATAGAGCAATGAGACAGGTATGATCCTAAAGCTAACAGCTACCCGCGACGGAAAATCTAGATTGTCTTCCATGGCAACTGCACCATTCGGCGCCACGCCTCAAACGGCAACCCCTCGCAGACAGTCAACCGGGTCGAGCCAGCCGTTTTCAGCAACGCATTTATCAGCCGCGAGTGCGATTTCACCGGCCGCACCCCGGTAGCAACCCCCGCCAGAATTAATCTTGGCGAGCAAAACGTCGATGCCGGGGAACTAACACTCACCTTCACCAACACCAAATAGTGACGGCCACAGGAGGAGAGGGATTCACCTCCAAGGCACCAAGGGGAGAAAACTTGGGCATCTTTGTCCGTTCCTGTGCGTAGGATTCCCCTGATCAGTGTAGTTGTAGTAACGCAAACGTACTTAGGTGGGGATAGGCAGCCCACCTTCAAGCCTTGAGCCTGTTGAAGTGAGACCCGAGCTTGCGCAAACGACGCTGGAACATGTCACAATCAAACGGATTCGGTGGCAGTTCGTCACTAGTTCTCGAAGGGAGCCGCATCCCGAGTTCGCTTGGCGAGATAAACGCCAGCTCGGTGATTGCCGCCGCCTGGTAAGTGTCGCACTTCCTGGGGATATTACGTCAACGAGGCATTCCCGTGGGGCAGCTGCCCGGTTCGCTGAAATTGTGATAAATTCGTTCAATGGTCGCCTGAGCTGCGCCTCCGCCATTTCCCTCATTTCGGCATCCCTTTTTGGGGCGTATTCTTGCGGAGTCATAGATGTCTTATGAAACAGGAGACTTCCACTGCAGAACTCACTGCCCAGGCCCGCGCGGCTCGGGAGGAATTTCGCCTCACGATGAAACGACTACGCGAGGAACAGGCGGCGGCGGTGGAGCAAATTCGGCGTGCGCGCGAAGCGGTGCGGCAATCGCAGGAGGAGGTCGCCCAGCATTGGCCGATGTAACTGCCCTTGCGGCGGGCGTGGTTGCCGTCACGGGGCCTCCGAGAGAACGGGCCGGGACGAATGAATCAGGGTGCTGGGGCCGCAATTTCGGCTGTTCAAGGCTGGACGGACGTTGGAAGCTCCGCGCATGCATTTAAACCCTGAAAAGAAAATCGCCGGAGTGCTGGCTCCCGTTTTTGCTCTGCGGAGCGCGACCGATCTCGGTGTCGGCGATGTGGCTTGCCTGCGCGATCTGGTGGATTGGGCGGCGGAAACTGGTTTTCGCATCGTGCAGATTTTGCCGATCAATGAGACTGGCGGTGATAACAGTCCTTACAACGCGATCAGCTCCGTCGCTCTCGACATCACCACGCTGGAGATCAGCCCGAAGACGATCCCCGATCTCACCGCGGCGTCCTACCGCGCGGTGCTGAAGCAGTTTGATCTGGTCGGGTTGCGCCGGGGAGCGGTGAACTATACGGAGGTGAAGAAGCTCAAGCATGCGTTGCTCAACAAGGCGTTTGCGCGCTTTGTGACCCACGAGGAAAAGGTGCAGTCGGCGCGCGCGGGGGAGTTTGCTAACTTCTGCGAATCTCAGCACACGTGGCTGGGGGATTACGCATTTTTCCGCGTGCTGG
>DASVRZ010000046.1:0-2480 GCA_036388355.1 Chthoniobacterales bacterium
CGGTGGTCTCCGTGGATTTCGTGATCTTGGCTTCGAGACGTTCGCCATTTTTCATGACGATTGTGTCGGCGAACAACGAAACAGCGGGCTGAAGCAGCAGGGCCAGGCAAACCGATTTGCCGATCTGGAGGGGGGTTCTTAACATAAATGGGGAGGCTCAGAAACGTTTCTGGGTAGATTCTTCGCGGCTTGAACCGCCAAGTCTGTATTTACTATGTAAATGCGGGGAACGCAGACGTCCGGCTGTATTTTTTAAATCTGCGAGAGGAGTTTTTCAACAATCAACTCAAGGGAATCATCGATCTCCGCGACAATGGCGTCCGTCGGCTCTTCCAAAGTGGCAAACTGGCTGTCGAGTAGAGCAGGGGACATGAAGTGGTTCTGCCGCACCGTTAGGCGCGAGCGAATCAGCTCTTTGGATCCGCGGAGAAACATAAATCGAAGCTGGGGCAATCCGATCGCGAGCCGCTCGCGGTAAACCTGCCGCAGGGCGGAGCACGCCAGAAAAACCGGCCTTCCGGAGTTCACATGCTGCTTCAATTCAGCGTTTAGTGTATCCAGCCAGCCCCACCGGTCGTCGTCCGTGAGCGGAATTCCGGCGGCCATTTTTGCCTTGTTGGCAGGAGGATGGAAAGTGTCTGCATCCAGGAAGAGCCCACCGGTTTTCTCAGCCAGCATCCACGCCACGCTGCTTTTCCCGCAGCCGGACACTCCCATCACGATGAAGAGACTCATTTCGGGAGATTGCCGCCTGCCCAGTCTGGCTGATCACGAAGATGGTAGAGCATTTCTCCAGCTTTACGGACGAGCAAGATGCTTTCGTCCTCGCGGTCGGCGTAGCTTTCCACGTCGATGGTCGCAGGGTCGCGATATCCCATGTTGATCTTCTCGCAGGTCTCCCGGGGGATGCCTGTCGCCAGCGTGACCTTGGCCCGGCAGTGCTCGATGCCATCGACCATTTTGCCGATGCCGCGAACATGCGTGCTGTGCGCGAGCGTTCCCCAAGGTTGATCCTTAAACTTCTCCCAGTCCGCGAGGAAATAATCCCGGCAGTGGTAGCCGATTTCCTCGATCAGCTTCCCATGCACCACCGACACCTCATGAATGTGCGGGGCGTAAATAATCAATTCCCCGCCGTCTGCGAGCACCGGCTCCAGCTTATACATGCATTTTCCGCCGACCCACAGCTCGTCATACATCTTCGGAGCGCACGAGAGAATCGTGTGAAACGGCTTCTCTTTATAGATAATGTGCAACTGCCGCGAGAGCTCCGACGCCTGATCCCAAGCCGTCTCCGGCGTGCCGGAATAAAGTCCCGCCAGCTCGCCTTTGTCCACGACCATGCAGAAGCAGAGCTTGTCCACGTTAACCAAAGCACCCGCGCGATCCACCACTTTGCGGACCGGCGTCCACTTGTTGCCGATGATCATCGGGTTGGTCACCACTGCTCCGAGCCAGTGGAAAAAATTCAAGATCTCCGGCCCGCCAATGCCCGGGAAGAGATACTTATTCCCCCCGGAGAATCCCACGACTTCATGCGGAAAAACGGGCCCGATGATCACGATCTGATCATAATCAAAGACCTGCTTGTTGATCTTCACCTCCACCTCCATGGCAAAAAGGCCATCCGTGAGCGCGGAGATTTCGTCCGAGGTGATCATCCCCAGACTCTGCAGGGCGGCCGGATTGTCCCACTCGTGATTCAACAACTGCACGCGTCGAAACGTCGTCTGGCGCTCCTCCATCGTAATCTCGAGTCGCTCGCAAATGGCTTCTTCGCTCATCGGGGGATGCGTCCCGAGGGCAATCATCACGTCGATCGCGGAAGTCACCTCCGCCAGCTGTTCGTGAACGGCTTTGAAGACCATGCCTAGCGGGCAACTGCGGGTTGCGTCGGGAACGACGAGGAGAATCTTTTTACCCAGATACTTTGCCTTGGGACAGGCTTGAGTAACGATGTCCTGAACGGCGGCGGGGGAGATGACGGTGTTCACGGCTAAATTGTCTGGCTTAAAAAACCACCATCCACGGCCAAATCAATACCGGTCACGAAGCTGCTGGCTCTCTGACTGGCGAGGAAAACCACCGCGCCGATGAGCTCCTGCGACTGCCCGAAGCGGGCCATTGGCGTGTGCCCAAGGATCGACTGGGCTCGTGCCGTGGGAGTGCCGTCCGATTGAAAAAGGAGCGCGCGGTTTTGCTCCGCCGGGAAGAACCCAGGCGTGAGGGTGTTCACACGAACGCCCTTCGGCGCCCATTCGCGAGCGAGAAATTTTGTAAGATTTAACACGGCAGCCTTCGCAGCGGAATACGCAACTACACGGCTCAGCGGTACGTGCGCCGAGACGCTGGCGATATTGATGATGCTGCCTTTACCCGCCCGCGCCATGGCCGGACCAAACTCCTGACACGGCAAAAACGCTCCGCCCGCCAGGTTGAGATCGAAGCTATCCTTCCAATCGTCCAGAGCAATGGATTCA
>DASVRZ010000047.1:0-57170 GCA_036388355.1 Chthoniobacterales bacterium
CGGCTGGCGATGGTGACGAGAACATTAATGCGCCCGCGCGAAAGCGAAGCAGCGAGGATTTCCCGAACGCGCGGTTCGAGTGGTGTTAGGTCGCGCGGGAGGTTGATGGCTGGCTCGAGCTGCTTGCGGTTCACGGAATTAACTTCCACCGTCACCGCCACGTGTTCGTCCGAGGCCTGGCCACGGCCATAGCCGGTCATGCTCTTCATCAGTTCTCCTGCGGCTTCTTCAACAGCTTTACAATGGTCACCAGCGTGGTCACGGCGATGCAGAATCCCATCACTCCGGTTCCTAGGAATAGCCCCCAGATCATCCCCAGACCCGCGGCAAAGCGAATCGGATCGTTTTGCGTGGTCATGAACCAACTCCGGACAAACTCCGGCGAAATGAAAGCTACGGCGGCGGCAAACATTCCTCCTAACACCGCAGATCCGAGAGCCGCGCCGACAATCGCCAGGAAGTAGCGCCCGAACGTCATTTCAACAGAAAATCCGCTGCCTGGCTGACGTCTTTGTCTCCACGACCGGAGAGATTTACGATCACCAGTTCATCCTTTCGCATGCTCGGTGCGACTTTGATCGCCTGTGCCACTGCGTGGGATGATTCGAGAGCGGGGATGATTCCCTCAATCCGCGAGAGCGTGGAAAAAGCATCGAGCGCCGCAGCGTCCGTGGCGTAGTCGTAGGAGACGCGGCCGATGTCGTGCAGATAGCAATGTTCAGGACCGACCGCAGCGTAATCGAGGCCGGCCGAAACAGAATGAGTGAGCTCCACCTGGCCATTTTCGTCCGCTAGCAACCACGTTTTGGCACCTTGCAAAACGCCAAGCCTGCCGCCTTGAAAACGGGCAGCATGCTTGCCGGATACAATGCCCTCGCCACCGGCTTCGACGCCCGTCATCCGCACCGATTCATCTCCGAGGAATGGATAGAACAGCCCGATCGCATTGCTCCCCCCACCGACACATGCGAGCAGCAAATCCGGCAGACGGTTTTCCTTTTCCAGAATTTGCCGGCGCGCTTCATCACCGATCACGCGATGAAAATCCCGCACCATCATCGGATAAGGATGCGATCCGTAAGCCGTGCCTAATATATAATGGGTGGAGCGCACATTCGTGACCCAGTCGCGCATCGCTTCATTCACCGCCTCCTTCAGCGTCGCCTGACCCGCCGTCACCGGTACAACCGTGGCACCAAGAAACCGCATCCGCGAAACGTTCAGTGACTGACGCACCATGTCGGTCGCGCCCATGTAAATCACGCATTCGCAGCCAAACCGCGCGGCCACCGTCGCCGTCGCAACTCCATGCTGACCCGCGCCTGTCTCGGCGATGATGCGTTTTTTCCCCATCCGATTCGCGAGAAGAATTTGGCCGATCGCGTTGTTAATCTTGTGCGCGCCGGTGTGCAGCAAATCCTCGCGCTTCAAATAGATCTTCGCCCCGCCGAGATGCTCCGTGAGCCGCGCTGCATGATAGAGCGGCGTCGGGCGTCCGCAAAAGTTGTGGAGCAGATCGGCGAGTTCCGCCTGAAAAACGGGATCCACCCGCGCCTTGTGATACTCTGCCGTGAGATCATTGAGCGCCGTCATCAGCGTCTCGGGAACGAACATCCCGCCGTATTCCCCAAAGTGGCCAAACTCATCGGGCATCACATCCTGGCCGGGGAAGCGCGGTTGATCGAGGGTCGCGGTGCTCATAGGGGTGGAATTTAACCGCGAATCGGGCCGAATCTACACGAATGTTGCAGCCGCCGGGACCTCGCGATAGAAACACGGATGAGCTTGCGGACTGCTGATTACGACTTTGACCTGCCCGATGAGCTCATCGCGCGCTACCCGGCGGAGCAACGCGACGGAGCGCGAATGCTCGTCGTCCGCCAGGCAACGGGAGAAATCCAGCACGCGCAATTTCGGGATCTGCCGCAGATTCTCACGACGGAGGATCTGACAGTTTTAAACAACGCCCGCGTCATTCCGGCACGTGTCTTTTCCGATGATGGACGCATCGAACTGCTTGTGCTGGATCCACGTCCCGATGGCCACTGGCAGTGCATGGTGAAACCCGGCCGGAAGATGCGCCCCGGCCACACGGTGACGATCGGCGGCTGCGTGGGCGAAGTTCTCTCCATCCTCGACGATGGCACGCGCGTCATCCATTTCGCATCCCAACCGGATCTTGAGAAAGTGGGGCATCTCCCCTTGCCTCCTTACTTCGGGCGCGACGCGGAGGCCTCCGATGCGATCCGTTACCAAACGGTCTATGCCACCGCTCCGGGAGCCGTCGCGGCACCAACAGCCGGGCTGCATTTTACGTCGGAAATGCTGGCGCGGTTGCCGCATGTGTTCGTCACGCTGCAAGTCGGCGCCGGCACCTTTCGTGGAGTGCACGCGGACGATCTCACCGGACACATCATGCATTCGGAGAAATACTGGCTGCCGGATGAAGTCGCGGCGCGGATCAATGAGGCACGCTCCGTCTTCGCCGTCGGCACCACCACCGTTCGTGTGCTGGAGAGCTGCGCTCAAAACGGAGTTCTCATCCCCGGCGAAGGCGAGACGCAGATCTTCATTCATCCGCCCTATCAGTTTCAGATTGTGGATAAGCTGCTTACAAACTTCCATCTGCCGCGCTCCACTTTGCTCATGCTCGTTTCGGCCTTCGCCGGCCGCGAACTCATCCTCGAAGCCTACACAAAAGCCGTGGAAGCGCGTTACCGTTTCTACAGCTACGGTGATTGCATGTTGCTGCTGTGATGAACAAACATTCACGAGGCTGGCGGACGTCTCGCCAGTGCCGCCGAGGAATGCGCCGCTATCAGTAGTGATGGCGTTCCCGTCGCCAACGCGCAGGACTGGTTCCATACACACGTCCAAAGGCGCGGACGAAAGGCTCGACGCTGTTGAATCCGCAGTGCGAGGCAATGGACTTCACAGGTTCATCGGTGCCGCGCAACCAGCCCGTCGCCAGCTCCAGCCGCAGTCGCACCAGGTAATCATAGGGGCTGGTGCCATACTCTTCGACGAAACTCGCTCGGAAGCGGGTATAACTGACCCCTGCTTGCGCTGCGCCTTCCCGCAACGACCACGCACGCTGCGGCTCTCGGCGCCACTTTTCCACGATCCCAATGAGCGGAGAAGGCGGACTCGGATGGGATGAAATGATGGGCTCTGCGTTGGCACACAACCACCGCTCGAACGAAAGCTTTGCCGCATCAAGGGCCGGACGGTCTCGCTGTTCCAGCGCAACAGTGGTGGCTTTAAACAACGTGATGAGTTCCCGGACTGTCGCGCCGTTCACCGAGCGAAACCTCGCCTGCCGGGGCCACCAGCCCGCTGCCTGCCACTCGGCTACTCGTGCGCCTTCGATGATCCAATAATACTCCTCCCATCCGTCGTTGGAGCAATCGGGCCCATAGTCATGTCGCATTTCGTAGGAGGTGAAAAAAATCCCCGGCCCATTGATAGGGCGCGGCGCGTCGGAGCCAAAGTCCAGGAAGCTGCCTTTCCCACGTGCTAACAGGCAAAACGCATACCGAGGCGTGGGGCCCACGACACGCTCCTGCTTACGAGGAACCCAACCCAGAGCCGCAATGCATAGCGATTCGATAGCTGAGTCACCACCCAGCTCCGCCCAAAGCCGATGTTTGGAAGCGTCGGGCAATTTGATCAACTCTTTTGGCATTTCCTTCAATGGTTATCGCTTTCCTAGAGATAAGGGCGGGAGCAAGCTTAGGCAATCACATCAATCCTCCCTATGTCCATCCCCATCCGCTCCCATCGCCGGGCTGCTCCTTTATCGACGTTCCTCTACGGTTCCCCTTACTATCCCGAGCATTGGGATGCGGCGATCCGGGAAGGTGATCCGGCGCTCTTCCGCGCCGCTGGTTGGAACGTGATCCGCATGGCCGAGTTCGCATGGGACGTGATTGAACCGGAGGAGGGGCGTTTTGATTTCTCGCTCTTCGACGAAACGATCGAGCGCATGGGTGCGGCGGGGATCCAGACAATCCTCTGCACGCCGACAGCGACTCCGCCACGGTGGCTGACATTGCGTTATCCCGAGGTGTTACGTGTGGACGACCAAGGCGTCCCGCTGGCGCACGGTTCGCGCCAGCATGCGAGCCATATGAGCCCGAAGTTCCGCGAGCACAGCCGACGCATTACCAGAGCTATGGCAGAGCATTACGCGGGTAATCCGCATGTGATCGGCTGGCAGACTGATAATGAGATCCACTGCCATTTTTCACAGGATCATTCACCGGCAGCGCAGGAGTTTTTCGTGCAGTTTCTTCGTGAGCGTTTTCACAACGACATCCGTGCCCTGAATCGCGCTTGGGGCACTGCCTTCTGGGCGCAGACCTACTCAGTCTTTGAGGAAATACCCACTCCTAAACCCGGACGGCCGACGCATCTCAATCCTGCGCACGTCCTCGATTACCGCAGAGCGCTGGCGCACGGAGCTGCGTGCTTTCAGCATGATCAGGTGGAGATCCTGCGTGCAGTCGATCCTCGGTGGTGGGTGACGCATAACGGTTGTTTCGAGTTGATTGACTATGCAGGCGAGTTTGGCCTCGACCTTGATTTCCTGAGCTATGACTCGTATCCGCTTTTCGATTTTAATCCTGAGACGCGCCCTGCCAGCCAGGCCTTCAACATGGATTATTCCCGGGCATTTTCCGGCAATCTGTTGATCCTGGAGCAGCAGGCCGGCCCCGGGGGGCAGGGGGATTATTTCCTTGACCAGCCGGAACCGGGTGACATGCGCCGGATGGCTTATGTTAACATTGCGAGAGGGGCTGACGGGATGTTGTTCTTCCGCGAGCGGACTTGCCGGTTCGGAGCCGAGGAATACTGGTGCGGGATCATTGACCACGACAACGTTCCTCGCCGCCGCTATCGGGAGGCCGCACAGCTTGGAGAAGAGCTCTCACGCATCGGATCGCAGGTGCTCGGCACATCGGTGGAGGTGAATGTCGGGGTGGCGGGGGCAGACTTCGCGGCCCAGTGGGGGCACGATCCGATTACCTTGGGACTTCCGAATCCGCGCAAGGTGGCCGAGACGGTGCACACCTTCTTCTACAAGCGGGGAAACGCTGTTGGATGCGTGCATCCGGCAGATGAGCTGACAGGACTGAGCATCTATTTTGTTCCCCACTTCGCGGTCTTCGATCCTGCGTGGATCCCAGGCTGGGAGAATTGGGTTCGTGAAGGTGGCGTTCTGGTGATTGGCGCACGCACCGCAACAAAGGATCTCAACAACAACGTAGTCGCCGAGACATCGCCCGGAGCGCTGCGTCCGCTGGTCGGTGCCACGGTGGAAGAATACGGAAAGCAAAACCGTCCGGAAATACGCCCACTCACACTGGTCACTAACAAGGGAGACGAGGCCCTGTCTACTTGGTGGTATGAGGTCCTGCAACCTGATGCAGGGACAGAGGTGGTGGCGACTTGGAAAAGCCGCCATCTCGCTGGCAGTCCCGCGGCGACGCTGCGTCGTGTCGGCCGAGGAGCGGTGATTTATGTCGGTACGTACTTTACGCAACCGGTGCTGGCTGCCCTGGAGCCGGTCCTTGCGGGGATTGGCGCGTTGCCGACGCCGACTCTAAAGGTGCCGGGAGTGGAAACAGTGGTGCGAGCGGGAGAAGGTCGGCGACTCCGCTTCGTCATCAATCACAACGAGCACGCCGTCGAAGTGCCGCTGCCGAAGACCGGCGAAGAGTTGATCACCGGTGAGCGAGTGGACAGCCACGTCTCGCTTGACGCTGGTGCCGTAGCGATCATCCGCGAGGAGTAGGCGAGCGGACGGAGGCCTGGAGCATACTACAACGAGTGAGAACCAGAAAGGTGAGCGCCTGATTCACTTTCTGTCTGCCGCAACGCTTCGTAGAGCACGATGCCGACGCTGGTCGCGAGGTTGAGGCTGCGGGCGATGGGCTGCATGGGGATGGTGAGGCAGCGTTCTGCGTTCTCGGCGAGGAGGCTTTCCGGAAGGCCTTTGGTCTCGCGTCCGAATACAAGATAGTCGTTTTTGCCAAACGCCGCTTGATGATAGATGCGCTTGGTTTTCGTGGTGAGATACCACCAGTTGGCTTCCGGCGCGGATGCAGATTGGCAGGCTTCCAGATTGTCCCAGATGTGGAGGTCGACGTGCTGCCAGTAATCCATTCCGGCGCGTTTCAAATATTTGTCGTCGAGCGAAAATCCCAGCGGGCGGATGAGGTGCAGGCTCGCACCAGCAGCGAGGCAGAGACGTGCGATGTTGCCCGTGTTCGGCGGGATTTCAGGAGAGACCAGGACGACGTTCATGAAGCAGTTCTAACGGAGCTTCCAGATTTTGTCGTGGTTGGAAACCCAACGCTCCAGAATCTCCACATCCTGCGGACGCCCGCCGGCGGCCCATGGGGAAAACGCGGGAAGAATCCAGCCGCGCGCGGTGCGGCAAAGGGTGGGAAGCTTCTGCTGAAGCCCCGCGCCATCGGAGAGCGAATGTGCCGGATGCAGGTGGCCGCTAAAGAGAACATCTTCCGGTTGGGATTCAATAATGCGGTCGCCATGATGGAATAAGGCGAGGTCGATCCGCCATTGATCGTACATGGCGATGTCGCGCAGATGCCGATCGTGATTGCCGCGCAGGAGTACTAGATTCGGAACCGCCGCACGCAAGATCAGGAGCCACCGCGAGAAAGCCTGTGCCGCTGCGGCCGTGTGCACGAGGTCGCCAAGGAAAAGAACAGTCTGCGGTTGGTAGTCAGTGAGCAACGACATGAGCCGTTGCTCGATCTTCTCCATGCCCCATGCCGGGAAGAGGGCTCCGGACGCGCGCTGGCTGAGCTCATAACCGTAATGCAGATCCGCTATCGCAAGCCAGCGGGCGCTCTGGTGAAAGAGCGCTAGGCGAGAGTCGAAGAGAAGGTGATCGGCAACGAGAGTGCGGCTGGGCATGAAGAGCGGGCTTCAAGCTTCGCCGATCTTCATCTGATTTTCCAGAGCGAGCCGCCGGGATTCAAAGGCCTCGGGATTTGCCGAGGTGACAAAGGTCTCGCCCGGATCCACCCGCACGGTGATTCTGGAAAATGGAAGCGGGATGTGAAAACGATCCCAACTCTTCAGGCGGATGCTGCGAGAAAATTGCACGTGGGTTTTCCAAAGTGGCGCGCCGGTTTTTTCCGCGAGCAGGACCACGCCCGGGCTCAGGGTGTAAAGCGGCCCGCGCGGTCCATCCGGAGTGACGATAAGCGTGCGTCCTTCGCGCAGGTGATCCCGCAGTTGAAGGAGGGCCGCTGCGCCGCGTTTCTTACTGGAGCCGCGGACGGAGTCCAGATGCAAACGGTGCATGACTTGCGCAAGCATTTCACCGTCGCGGCTGGGACTGGTGAGAACCGTCATCGGCACGAGGAGCGGTCGATTCAGACCGGCGATGACGAGACCGAGGATTCGGTTGTGCCACGTGATGCAGATTCCCGGCTGGGTCGCTGGCGGCCCGGTAAGGAAGCCGTTCGGATCGTCTATCTTCACGCGAATCGTGAGCGCCAGCAGATGGATGAATCCAGCGACTAAGCCGGCGACTCGTTTTTCCGGCAGCCGGATTTTCATTCGGGCTCCACCTTCCAGCGGCGGGCCTGCGGAACGGGTAATCCGAGCTGATCCAGGATGCGGTGCACGACGGTGTCGGCAAGTTCATCGAAAGTTTCTGGTCGGCTGTAGAAAGACGGCATCGCAGGCATCACGTGCGCGCCGGCTTCAATTACGCTGACGACGTTTCGCGCATGAACCAAGCTCCAGGGAGTTTCGCGCGGCACCAGGATGAGCTTGCGCCGTTCCTTTAGGAAAACATCTGCGGAGCGCAAAATAAGGTTTTCGCTAGTGCCATGTGCAATGCGCCCAAGCGTCCCCATGGAGCAGGGGACAATGACCATTCCATCGAACAGCGATGAGCCGCTCGCGAAGGGGACGTTCATGGTTTTGCCGGAATGTTGTTGCACTCCTGCTGGGATTTGGAGAACGCCGATTTCCTCGCTGATGACTTGTTTCGAATATGGGCTGAGGACTAGATGGACGTCGTTTGCGGCGCAGTCGAGTTGATCGAGGAGGCGTTGCAGATAAATGGACCCGGACGCTCCTGTGGCGGCAATGACAAGTTTCATGCGTCAGATTTCCAGCGGTTTGGGATGCGTGGAAAGGAGCTTCACGCCCGTCTCTGTGATCGTGACGACGTCTTCATGACGGACTCCGCCGATTCCATGATAGTAAAGCCCGGGTTCGACAGTGAGCACTTGTCCCGGCTGGAACGTGGTTCTGGAAAAGCGCGGAATCTCGTGGATTTCCAATCCCAACCCGTGTCCGGTTCCGTGAAAAAACCCGCTCCAACGGCCGTTCTGTTGCTCCGTGGGATAACCGCTGTTCGTGAAGAGCACCTTCACTTCATTGTGCAATGCGTCTCCGTCGACGCCGGGTTTCATTTTGCGAAGCGCGAGTTTTTGGCCTTCGAGGACCGTGTCCCAAAGCTGGCGTTGTGCGTCACTGGCGCGTCCACGAACGACAGTTCGCGTGAGGTCGCCGAAGTAGCCGGTTTTCGCGTCGCGCGGAAAGATGTCGAGAATGATGAGGCTGTTTGCCTTGAGCCGTCCGCTTCCTCGTTCGTGTGGATCGCATGCTTGGTTTCCGCCCGCGACGATAGTGTTCGCGGGTAAACCTCCCGCCCGGAGAATTGCACTGTCGATCTCAGCGCGAAGGGTTTCGGAGGTGAGGGTTTTTCCTGCCCAGACGAGGCTGTTGGACTTTCTTATTTCGCTGGTTTGCAGAACTTCGATGCCGCGCGCCATGCCTGTCTCGGTGATCTTCAGCGCGTGCCGGATGAGCTTCAGTTCTCCCGCAGACTTGAATTCCCGCTCCGGATAAAACAACCCCGGCTGGACCGACAGTGTGATTCCTTCCGCACCGAGAAATTGCGCCAGGCCCAAGGGGAAGTCCTCAGGCACGAGCACCTTCGTCACCCGCTTTGAGCGAAGAAATTCCGCCACCGATTCACGAAAGGTCGGCTCTGGACCAGAAGGTCGCAGCTTCTTGTTTATCGCGGACAGCGCCACGATCTCATCCACGGCGGCTTCCCGTTTTCCGCGGTCTATCTCCAAGTCACTCAGCACCAGTGTGCGTTTGCCTTTCTGCTCGAGAAAGATCACCGCGTCGCCGACGAGAAATTTCGTCGCATAGCGCAAATCGGCAGAGCTTTCGCTGGAAGCGACAATCAGGCGAGTCGTGGGCGTGGCCATTCGGCAAAGAATTTAGGTGCAACACGTCCCGGTTCCAAGGGTTAAACGTAGATACTGCGCATGACGAAACCATTTCCCTCTCTGATTGCCTTCGTCTTGTTGTTTATGGCCGCAGGCTGTTCGCCGAAAAAGAAGCCGCCGGCGATCCCTCCAGCGCCGGTTGAGGTCACCCGCGTAACCAAACAAACCGTGCCGCTCGACCTGCCTGCTATCGGTTCGGCGCAAGCGCTCGCCACTGTGCAACTGAAGGCACGCGTGATGGGCCAGATTGACCGGGTGCATTTCACCGAAGGGGCTGTGGTCCAGCCGGGCGATGTGCTGTTTTCCATTGATGCGCGCCCATTCGATGTGGCGATCTCCCGCGCCCAGGCCCATCTCGCGTCGGCTCAGGTGAACGCCTCGAATGCGGAGTCGCAGTTGCAGCGCTACTCAGCGCTCACCGGCCAGGGGGCGGCTTCCAAGGAACAGCTCGCGCAGTATCAAACGAGCGCGAACTCGCTGAAAGCGGACTTGCAGGCGCGACAGGCCGATCTCGACGAGGCGAAGCTTTCGCGTGAATGGACAGAGATCAAATCTCCGATAGCCGGTCGCATCGGGGCCGCTCTTTTCAAAGAGGGAAACATCATTCAGGCGAACGCCGACACGCTGGCAGTCATCAACCAGATCCAGCCGATCCACATTGCGTTTTCACTGCCGGAAAAGGAACTCCCGGCCGTGCGGGAGGCAGCGGAGAAAAGCTCCTTGGCCGTAATCGTTCAGAACGCCGAAACGCACCAGGAACTCGGCCGCGGCTCACTCGATTTTATCGACAACATGGTGGATCGCGACACGGGCACGATCTCGCTGAAGGCACGTTTGGCCAACGAGAAGGAACAAATCTGGCCCGGCCAGTTCGTCGATCTGGTGCTGCGCCTTGCCGAGGAAAAAGATTGCCTGATCATCCCGACGACGGCTGTGATGGACGCGCAGAACGGCAGCCAGGTGCTGGTCGTGCAGGATAAAAAAGCCACCCTGCGAAAGATCGAGATCAGCCGGACATATGGGGATCTGACGATCGTGCGAAGCGGCCTGCAGGTGGGCGATAGCGTAATTTCCAGCGGACAGCTTCGAGTGTCTCCCGGCGCAACGGTGGTGCCGCGCGAAGTACCTTTGCCGGGACAAGTGCCAGTGCAGGCGCCCAATCCTCCAACAGCTGGTTAAACCCGGATGAACCTCACCGAGCTCTTCATTCGCCGTCCCATCGCGACTACGCTGGTGATGCTGGCGCTCTGCGGCTTCGGCTGGCTGGCGTATCTGAAGCTGCCCGTCAGCGATCTGCCGAGCGTGGATTTTCCCACGATCAGCGTCAGCGCCACATTGCCCGGTGCGAGCCCGGAGACGATGGCCTCGTCCGTCGCGACGCCCCTGGAGAAACGTTTTTCCGCCATCCCCGGAATCGACTCGATGACCTCGTCCAGCGGGTTGGGCAGCACGACGATCACCATTCAGTTTAACCTCTCGCGCAACATCGACGCAGCCGCGCAGGACGTGCAGTCAGCCATTTCTCAGGCGCAGCGGGATCTCCCATCCGACCTCGCCAGCCCGCCGTCCTTTCGCAAAGTGAACCCAGCGGATTTTCCGGTTTTGCTGCTCGCCGCGTATTCGGACACTTTGCCTCTGACTAAAGTCACGGAGTATGCCGAGACGCTGGTCGGGCAGCGGCTCTCCACAGTTACCGGCGTGGCGCAGGTGGATGTTTATGGTGAACAAAAGTTCGCGGTGCGTGTGCAGCTTGATCCGCGGCAACTCGGCGCTCGCGGCCTGGCCTTGGATACGATTGAGGATGCCATCCGCGGCGGGAATTCCAACCTGGCCACAGGCGAACTCGATGCCGGCGCGAAATCGCGCACGATCAAAACCAATGGGCAACTCGCAGAGGCAGATCAGTTTCGCCAACTGATCGTCGCTTATCGCGGAGGTCGTCCGGTTCGGCTGGAGGAAGTCGCCCGCGTCACAAACGGCGTTGAGAACGAAAAGAACCTCGGCTGGTTTAACAAAACGCGCGGAGTCGTTTTGGCCGTCCAGCGGCAACCCGGCGCGAACACAGTGGAGGTGATCGACGAGATCCGTCAGCTCCTTCCCGTCTTCCAGAAACAGCTTCCGGCCGGGATGCATCTCGACATCTTTCAGGATCGCTCCATCGCGATTCGAGAGTCGCTGCACGATGTGCAGTTCACGTTGGTCGTCGCCATCGTGTTAGTCGTGCTGGTGATTTTTCTGTTCCTTCGCAACTTGCGCGCAACGCTGATTCCGAGCACCGCCATTCCGCTATCCATCGTGGGAACTTTCGCCGTGATGTATCTACTGGGTTTCAGCATGAACAATTTTTCTCTTATGGCGGTGATCCTCGCCGTTGGGTTTGTCGTCGATGATGCCATCGTTGTTCTGGAGAATATCGTGCGTTACATCGAGCAGGGAGATTCCCCGATGGACGCTGCTTTGAAGGGTGGGCGAGAAATTGGATTCACGATTCTATCGATGACGCTCTCGTTGGCGGCAGTCTTCATCCCGGTGCTCTTCATGGGCGGGATTCTTGGGCGGTTGCTGAATGAATTTGCCGTCACCATTGCGGTGGCCATTCTCCTGTCGGGATTCATTTCTCTCTCGCTCACGCCGATGTTGTGCAGCCGCTTTCTTAAGCCGCACGACAAAGAGACGAAGCACAGCGGGATCTACAATTGGTTCGAGCGCATGTTTGATTCGCTGGTGGCCGGTTACGAAAAGAGTCTGCATTGGGCGTTGAAGCATCAGGCGGTCGTTGCTGTTGTCGCTGTGCTGATGGCGCTTGCGACCGCGTGGCTTTTCACGTTGGTGCCAAAAGGATTTTTGCCGACCGAAGACACGGGGCGGGTCATGGTTTCGACTGAAGCGGAGCAAGGCATCGCTTTTGAGAAGTTGATCGAGCTGCAGCAAAAAGCGGCGGATATCGTTGGCCGAAATCCGGCGGTCGCTGGATACGTCTCCCGCATCGGCGGCGGCCAGGGCGGTTCAAACACCGGTCGGCTCATTATCACACTTAAGGATCGCCATGAGAGGCCGAAGATCGACGTGGTCATCCGGCAGTTGCGCAAGGATCTCTCTGGCATCGTAGGGCTGAAGGTTTTTCCGCAGAATCCGCCGACGATCCGGTTGGGCGGTGCACAGACAAAGAGCCTGTATCAATTCACGCTTTTCGGCCCGGATCTTAATCAGCTCTACGGCGAGTCCGGAAAAATGGAAGCGGCCATGCGGAAGATTCCGGGTCTAGTGGATGTGACGAGCGATCTGCAAATCTCCAGTCCGCAAGTGATGGTGTCGATTGATCGGGATCGCGCCGCCACTTTGGGAGTGAGCGCTGCGCAGATTGAAACGACGCTCGGGAGCGCCTACGGGAGTCGGCAGATTTCCACAATCTACACGCCGAACGACCAATACCGTGTTATCCTCGAACTCGCCGATCCTTACAAACGCGATGCGGTGGATCTCACCCGGCTCTACGTGAACTCCACGAACGGGCGGCTGATTCCTCTCAGCGCGTTCACGCAGATCAGCACGCAGGTTGGACCGCTCTCGGTGCAGCATTTGGGGCAGCTGCCTGCGGTGACGCTCTCGTTCGATCTCGGGCCGGGAGTGTCTCTCGGGGATGTGGTGCCGGAGATCGAGCGCACGGCCCGCGAACAACTCGATCCGCAAATCAGCAGTCAGTTTCAGGGAACCGCGCAGGCGTTCACCAGCTCGTTGAGCGGTTTGGGTTGGCTGCTCGTTGCCGCATTCCTGCTCATCTACATCATCCTCGGAATTCTCTACGAAAGCTTCATTCACCCGCTGACGATCCTGTCGGGATTGCCCTCTGCTGGATTCGGCGCGCTGCTCACGCTACTCATCTTCAGGGCCGAGCTGAATGTGTATGGTTTCGTTGGTTTGCTGATGCTCATCGGGATCGTCAAAAAGAACGCGATCATGATGATCGACTTTGCCCTGGAGGCTCAGCGAAGCGGAAACAAGAAGCCTGCTGACGCGATCTTCGAAGCATGTATTTCCCGCTTTCGTCCGATCATGATGACCACCCTGGCCGCGATGGCTGGCACATTGCCGATTGCGCTGGGAATGGGTGCGGGAGGCGATGTCCGGCGTCCGCTCGGCCTGGCGGTGGTCGGCGGGTTGATCATCTCCCAGGTGGTCACGCTCTACATCACGCCGCTGCTCTATCTTTATCTGGAAAACCTTCAGGAACGTTTCCGCGAGAGAAAGACCTCACGCCAAGTTGCTGGTCAGAAGTTGGCGAACGCCTGAGCTAGTTTTTGCTTTCGGAATTTCCTGCGCGGCGGCTCCAAAGGATAAAAGCGACGCCGATCAGAATCATGAAGAACGAGTAGAATTGGCCACGGGTGAAAGGGCCAAAGAGCGATGCGTCGGGTTCCCGGAATTGTTCTCCTGAGATACGACCGAGCGCGTAAAGAATGAAGAACAGACCAGTGAGAACGCCGCGCTTCACCTGCATCTTGGTACGAACAAACCACAAAATCGCAAACAGCAGCAGACCCTCGAGCACTGCTGCGTAAAGCTGCGAAGGATGGCGCGGATTCAGCACATCGCGCAAAAGGTCGCGCAAGGTTTCGCTCCGCCGCGCTTCGTCAATGATCGCCTGTGCGGTCGGAAGTTCAGTAGGGTATTTGGCCAGGGCGGCTTCGAGCTGAGGTTGTTTTTCATTCCAGATAGCACGTTCCTGAAGCTCCGCCGGGAATTGCATCGCCCACGAGACTTGGGTGATGCGTCCGTAAAGTTCGCCATTGATGAAGTTGGCAATGCGGCCAAAGAAAATCCCAATCGCCGCAACCACAACGAGGTTGTCGCCCAGTCCGGTCCAGGAGACGCGATGTTTGCGCGCATACCAAAGCGTGTAAAAGAACAGGCCGAGAATGCCGCCGTGGCTTGCCATTCCTCCCTGCCAAACGCGGAAGAACACCATCGGGTCTTCAAGGAGACTGGCGAAATCGTAGAACAGAAAATAGCCGATTCGGCCGCCCAACATCACGCCGAAGAGCGCCGCCCAAGTGATGAAGTCACTGACCTCCGCCGGCTTCAGCTCCGAGTAACCACGCTGCGCCAGACGCCGATACAGCAGGGTGCCGATGACAAAAGCCATCACGTAAGCCAGCCCGTACCATCGAGGCCCCATGCCGTTGGGGAACTGAAAAACAAACGGGCTGAGGTGGTGAACGTAATAAGCCAACATAAGAACGCACCCTAGAGAGCGATGGCCGCCTCAGGCAAGAATCTCCACCACCAACGCGGTCGTATTGTCCTGCCCGGATTGCTGCACCGACTGATCCACCAAACGCCGTGCAGGATCGATCCGCGCTTCCGCGGCGGAAGGAGCACGCAGGAGCTGCAGGATGCGCTCGTCGTGAAGACCTTCGATCAGCCCATCGCTGCAGATCAAAAAGAGATCGCCGGGTTCACACCCCACCGCGCCCACTTGCGGGTCGATGTAGCGGTGATCCGCGCCCAAGGCTTTTTGCAAAATGTTCCGGCGCGGATGATTGCGCGCCTCGTGCATGCTGATCTGGCCGTTTCTGTAGAGCCAGCCAACGTAAGTGTCGTCATGGGAGATCTGCTGAATTCCGCCCGCTTTCGGAAGGTAGTAAATTCTGCTGTCGCCCACGTGCCCAAAAAACATCCATCCCGGTCGGAACCACGCGAGGCTCAAAGTGGTGCCCATGCCTTTGCAGTCCTCATCGCTATTTCCGAGAAAGACCAGCGAGCTGTGAGTCTGCTCGAAGAGCTCCTCCAACACGTCCTCAAAGCCCGCGCTGAGTCCGTGTGCACCGAGCCGGAACGAACGAGGCAGCAGGCGCGTGATTTTGTCCACAGCAATCCGGCTCGCAAACTCTCCCGCGGACGCGCCGCCCATTCCATCGCTCACCGCAAAGGCAAAATCTCCGAGTGCCAGCGTGCCGTCGCCGATCTTCCCGAGGTGATAGACTTCCTGCGCGTTAAACTGCAACCCAACGAAGCTGTCCTCGTTATTCTTCCGCACACGACCGCGGTCCGTGTGTCCGTGCCAGCACACTTTTTCCGGTGTCGGAGGCGCAGAAGGATCAATCTCCACGAGGCTCCTTTCCCGCATCATCCAAGATCGTGGCGAACTCGAAATCGATGATGCAAAACCGCCCCGCCTGCGCGGAATAAGTGATGTTCCGCATCTCGCGATCTTCGTGCCTCACGCCGAAAGGTTCCAACTCCGCAAAGATCTCCGCCGTCCGCTCATCATCCAGATGGTCCACTCGATTGCCGGCGCTGCTTGTAATGATCTTCAATTCCTCTGGGAAACACTCCAGCAGACGAGGGACAAATGTGCAGCCGCGTTCTTCCAGATGTTTCAGCACCGCGACCTCGTTGGTATAGCGCTTCTCGGCATCCGGACCGCGAAAGGTTTTGTGGACACGCCCATCGTATCCGATCCGCACCAGCGCCCGCTGGGTATCTTTCACCTTCTCCATGGAACTATCACGATGCGACGTTTTGCCGCGGCGGCAAGGAGTCCTTTCCGTAATGTCTCGCTAATGGCACCGGACTTGCATATAAGGTTTCTGCGTCGAAAACAGCAGTAAGTTGCACAAAAAACCACAAACCATAGGTCTAAAAGGCGCGACCTGAGTAAAAAAAGACACTAAGTAAACCCTAATATGGCAAAGTATAAATTGGAATACATCTGGCTCGACGGCTACAAGCCGGTCGCCAACCTCCGCGGAAAGACCCAAGTTAAGGAATTTGAGGACTATCCAACTCTCGAACAGCTTCCAAACTGGGGATTCGACGGCAGCTCCACGCGCCAGGCGGAAGGTCATAGCTCGGATTGCATCCTGAAACCCGTCGCGCATTATCTCGATGCCACCAAGGAAAACGGCATCATCGTCATGTGCGAAGTCATGCTGCCCGACGGCACCCCGCATCCGACCAACGACCGCGCGACCATTCTCGACGATCCAGAAACGTGGTTCGGTTTTGAGCAGGAATATTTCCTCTATAAAGACGGACGTCCGCTCGGTTTCCCGAAAGAAGGCTATCCAGCTCCTCAAGGCAAATACTACACCGGCGTCGGCTTCGACGCAGTCGGCGACATCGCTCGCGAGATCGTCGATACGCACTTGGATCTGTGTCTCGAAGCAGGCATCAACCACGAAGGCATCAACGCCGAAGTGGCCAAGGGCCAATGGGAATTCCAGATCTTCGGCAAAGGCTCCAAGAAAGCCGCTGACGAAGTTTGGGTGGCCCGATATCTCCTCGAGCGCCTCTGCGAAGGCTACGGCGTGGATGTGAACTACCACTGCAAACCACTTGGCGTGGATCTCGATTGGAACGGCTCCGGCATGCACTCCAACTTCTCCACCAAGTATATGCGTGAAGTCGGCGGCAAGGAATACTTCGAGTCCCTCATGGCTGCGTTCGACAAATACAAAAACGAACACATCGCCGTGTATGGACCAGACAACCACCTGCGCCTGACTGGTCTGCATGAGACCCAGTCCATCGATAAATTCAACTACGGCATCGCCAATCGTGGCGCTTCCATCCGCGTGCCGCACAGCTTCGTGAACAGCGGCTACAAAGGGTACCTGGAAGACCGCCGTCCAAACTCCCAAGGCAATCCCTACAAGATTGCCAGCCGGATTTTGCAAACGATCCAGACCGTTCCGCTTCCTTAATTCGGAACCTGCTCAACAAAAACGCCGCATCCTCGGGTGCGGCGTTTTTTGTTTCTTGGGGAGTGTTAGAAACTCAGGAAACTTCCAGTCCGACCGGACAGTGATCTGACCCGAGCACATCCTTCAAAATCCACGCGCGGGAGATTTTCGGGCGGAGACTTTCCGACGCAAGGAAGTAATCGATTCTCCATCCGATGTCGCGGGCACGTGCGCCGCTCATCTGACTCCACCAGGAGTAATGACCGCCACCCGTTTCGAAGATCCGGAACGTATCCAGCAATCCGGACCGGATGAAAGTGTCGAATCCGGCGCGCTCCTCGGGAGTGAAGCCATGCGTCTTTTCATTGCCCTTAGGCCGCGCCAAATCGAGCGGCGTGTGCGCGACATTAAAATCCCCGCAGGTGATCACTGGCTTGTGCGCTTCAAGCTTTTTGAGGTAGGCAAGAAAGTCGTGATCCCAGCGTTGGCGATATTCAAGGCGCGACAGATCGCGTTTGGAATTCGGCACGTAAACGTTCACGACAAAGAAATCCGCGAACTCGGCAGTCAGCACGCGCCCTTCACGATCGTGTTCGCCAATGCCGATGCCATACGTCACGTTCAGCGGCTTGGTGGCGGAAAGGATGGCCGTGCCGGAGTAACCTTTCTTTTCCGCGAGGTTCCAATAAGCGGAATAACGTTCCTCCCAAGCCGCATCGGTGATGATCTCGCTCAACTTCGTTTCCTGCAGGCAGAGGATGTCCGGCTTCTCGGCTTCGAGGAATTCCCGGAAGTTTCGCTTCAGGACGGCACGCAGGCCGTTCACGTTCCAGGAGATCAATTTCACCCGGACACGACACCACGCGGGGTGGCCTTTGGCAAGGAATACTAGCCCCGCAGAACGAGGAGAGCCGCAATCCGAGACGACGGACTGCGGCTCATTGGGATCGCTGCGTCCTAGGGACGGGACGAGTCACCACCTTTGCGCCGACCACCTTCTGGAGGCCGAGGAGGACGCGGGGGATGGATCTCATCTCCAGTCAGCTGCCCGTCTTTGTTCTTATCCAAGGCAGACAAACTCTCCGAAGCCTTGTCGATTTCGGCAGCGGAAACTTCGCGATTCTCATCGGCATCCAGAGCCTTGATGACGGGAGGCGGCGGACGATGACCGCCGCGGTCGTGGTTGTTATCTCTCCCGCGGGGACCCTGCCGCTCCTCGCCACCGCCATTAGACTCGTCCTTCTGCGCGCCTCCATTTCCACCTTGGGAATCACGGTCGCCGCGACGTTCCCGTCTCGGCGGGCGTCCTCCGCGCCGGTCTCCACCCTCACCATCTGGACGCTGCGGACGGAGTTCATTGGGAGTGAGCACGCCGTCTTTGTTGGTGTCCAACGTGCGCAGTGCGGTCGGGGCATTCTGAATTTCCGCCGCGGAGATCACGCGATCACCGTCCGCGTCCAACGCCTTCATCCACGGTGGTGCTGGTGGAAGGTCGCGAGTTTCGGAATCGTCGCGCCGCGGAGCCGGGCTCTCGCTCGGGGCCGGGGTGGTAGAAATCTGCGCGCCAGCAGGAATGGCGGCGGTGCAGAGACTGAGGAGAGACAGGAGGAGTGTGTGTTGGATTTTCATGAAGTGTAATTTGGTTTCTCTGGCAACCGGGATTGGCTGCCTGACTCCATGAGTTAACCACCCGTTTGTTAAGGGAGTATGAACAGCGGCGATGGGAATTGTTAAGGGATTGTAAAAGTTGCGGCATAGGCGGTGACTTCCGGGTAAGTCTTACGCACCCTCCCATGTTGACACGCATTTTACTCATCGATGACGACCGAAAACTTTGTCGCCTCATCGGAGAATATCTGGGCCCGCTGGGATATGAAGTGGTCTCGGTGCATAGCGGGCCGGAAGGTGCAGAACGCGCGGTGGCAGATGCATGGTCTGCGGTCATCCTGGATGTGATGCTCCCCGGCTGCGATGGCTTCGAAGTGCTGAAGCGCATCCGCCAAAAATCAGACGTGCCGGTACTGATGCTCACGGCGCGAGGCGACGAAACGGATCGGATTGTCGGGTTGGAGATAGGAGCCGACGACTATCTGCCGAAGACCTTTTCCACGCGTGAACTTCTCGCCAGGCTGCGAGCCGTCACGCGTCGAGCGACACACCGGGCGGATTCCGAGGCGCCAAAGGAGACGCTCGCTGAGATCGTCATTGGTCCGTTGAGGATTCATCCGGAGGCGCATACCGCATTCCTGAACGACGGGCTTCTGGTCCTCACACCGGTCGAGTACGGACTGCTCCTCTCTTTGGCGAAATCGGCTGGTCGAGTGAAAACGCGCGAGCGGCTATTAGAGGAAATCCGAGAGCGGGACTTCGATGTTTTCGACCGCTCGATCGACGTGCACATTTCCGCGTTGCGCAAGAAGCTCGGCGACGATCCGAAGAATCCGCAATTCATTCGAACTATACGCTCCGCTGGATATTCGATGAGCGACTTTGCACCGGGAGCCGGACCATCATGAGAGTCCCACTGTCCCTAAAGATTCTCGGCTGGTTTTTCCTAAACCTGCTCCTGCTGGGATTGGCTGCCCTGGCGTTTTTTCGGTATCAACTTCACTTTGGGTTGGATTCTTTTTTTGTTAGCCAGGCGAACGAGCGACTTACATCCGTCACCCGCTTAATCGAGAGAGAACTCCGCTCTTCACCGCGGGAGAATTGGCACGCGGTACTGGGCAGATTTGAAGCGGCCTATGGAGTGCAGTTCGTTCTCTTCGACTCCTTCCAGGATCAGATCGCCGGTCAAACCACCGTTCTGCCTGCGGAAGTGACCAGCCGAATGCGAACTCCGCGTGGTGGGCCGCGTGATCGTTTTCAGCCTGACCGGGAACCACGACCAGAGCGCCCGCGTCGCCCTCGCCCGATGGAGCCACGGCCACCGGAGCTGATCCGCGCCGGGAATCCTCAGCAGTATTGGACGTTGATCACTTTGCCGCCGCAACCAGAGGTGCGCCCCGGCCCCATTTATCTCGTTGTGATTTCCGAAACCCTCGGCGCCGGTGGGTTGATCTTCGAAAGCCAGCCCTGGATTCTTGCCGGGGTTGCTGTGCTCGTTGTTTCCGTGCTTTTCTGGCTGCCGCTAGTTCGGGGAATCACCCGCGCTATTTCGGCCATGACCGTGGTGACCAAGCAGATCGCAAGTGGTCATTTCAATGCGCGAGCGCCAGCAGATCGGCAGGATGAGTTGGGACAGCTCGGGGAGTCGATTAACCAAATGGCAGGTCGTCTGGAGGGTCTCATTCAAGGACAGAAGCGGTTCCTCGGCGATACCGCGCATGAGCTGGTGTCGCCTCTCGCCCGCATGGAAATGGGGTTAAGCATTCTGGAGCAACACATCCTGGAGAAGGATCGCCCGGCGTTGCAGGATGTGCACGAAGAGGTGCGGCTCATGTCAGGGCTGGTCAACGAACTTCTATCGTTTTCAAAGGCCTCTCTGGGAGTGCCAAATCGCAAACTCTCGCCCATCCCTTTAGCGGATCTTGTGCACAGAACTTTGAAGCGAGAAGGAGTGGAAGATTGTCAACTCAACCTCCCTCCAGAACTCACTGTCATGGGCGATGCGGAACTCCTTCAACGTGCCGTGGGAAACGTCGTACGCAACGCGCAACTCCACGCAGGCGGGGCAGGCCCGCTTCAGATCTCAGCAAACGAAAGCGGAGGCAAAGTTACTCTGAGTGTCGCAGACAGCGGTCCCGGAATTCCTGAAGACGCGCTCGCCAAAGTGTTCGATCCTTTCTTCCGAGTGGATGTCTCCCGGGATCGCGCGACGGGCGGAACCGGCTTGGGATTAGCCATCACAAAAACTTGCGTGGAAGCGTGCGGAGGAAGTGTTCAGTGTCGCAACCGAACCCCAACCGGACTCGAAGTGATCCTCACCTTAAATGCAGCCTGACCTCGGCAGCGCTAAATCTGGATGCCGGGGAACGCGAGTTCCACCGCAGCGGCTAGCGTGAGCTTGCGGCCCTCCGCCCAAAGTCGATCGTAAGCAGATGGGCCAAGAAGTTTCTGAAACTGCGCAAGAGATTCCAGGTAGGCCTTCTCATCGAGCGGAGCGAGAGCGAGCCCGAGACGTTCCCTCAAGACGGACGCTCCGCCAAAAAGCTTGAGACCCGATTCGTGATCCTTGCGCAAGCGCGCGACGTTGCCAATGCCTTCAAGGAGATGAGGGATGACCCAACGATTGGCGAGTTCCAGCGCGATCTCTGCGCATTCCCGATAAAGCGCCGCCGCTTCGTCGATGCGTCCATCGCGCAATGCACTCCCCGCGATGCTCCAGCTATTGAGGCCGATGAGGTAGCGATCGCCCAGTTTTCGAAAACGCACCAGGCTGTCCCGCTTCAGACGGTCTGCTTCGGCGAAGTTGCCGCGGTCTCCCATGAGACTACCCATGCCGGAACTCGCCACCGCCTTGAGCCGCGGATCGTCGTATTTCTCGGCAATGACTGCGCACTCCCGGAAGCAGCTCTCAGCCACATCGGGACGGTTCTCCAGCCGCTCAATGAATCCGCGCATGGCGATGTATTCTCCCGTGCGGTGTTCTTCGCCAAGACCGCGCAACATCTCGATGCAAGAGAGAACCGCCTCCAACGCGGCTGGGTTGTCGTCCTGACACCAAGCGAGACGGCCTTTGCTTCCAAGACTCACCGCGAGCAACAGGCGCGGAGTGGGATCGGCAAGGGCGAGCAACGCATCGAAATAAGCGCGCCCCTCGCGCAGGTCGCTCCGCACTTCCCAGTAGCGAGTGAGGGCGGTGGCGAGTTGCAGGCCGCGCTCAGCACGTTGGGAATCACTCGCTGCCCAGTCGAGCGCAAAGCGAAAATTAACCCGGTCGGCCGCTAGCTTCTCCAGCCATCGGGCCTGCTCGAACCCAAGCAGAAATGGCTGCGCGGTTTCTGCGATGGCGCGGCAATAATCCAGATGACGATCGTTGATGATAGTCGCTTCGCTGGATTCCGTCAGCTTGTCGCGAGCATACTGAAAAATGGACTCGGTAAACACGTAGCGAGGCTCTGCAGCGGGGCCGCTTTCGATTCCAATGAGGGATTTGTCGAGTAGCTGCGTGAGGAGATCGAGCATTTCCCAACTCTCCAGAACGCTGTCGACGCAGACCGCCTCAATGGCAGCCAGCGTGCGACCGCCGACGAATACCGCGAGTCGTCGAAAGAGGATGCGCTCTTTTTCCGAGAGCAAATCATAGCTCCAATCGATGAGCGCGCGCAGCGTTTGTTGGCGAGGAAGAGCCGTGCGACTGCCGCCGGTGAGAAGGGCGAAGCGGTTCTGCAGACGTTCCGCAATCTGCTCGGGTTGGAGAACTTTCACGCGTGCCGCGGCTAGTTCGATCGCCAGCGCGATGCCGTCAAGGCGGTAACAGATGCGGCTGATGGCGACCGCATTTTCCTCGGTCAGCCGGAAGGATGGCACGACGGCAGTGGCTCGCTCCACGAAGAGCCGCACGGACTCGAGCTGCCCGAGTTCTTCGAGACTGTAACGCGCAAGCTCTCCCCAGCGGGAAAGTTGCGGCCCGCTAAGCGGCGGGGCCGGCCAGGTGATTTCTCCGGGGATACCAAGCGAGGTGCGGCTAGTGGCGAGGATGCGGAGAGCTGGGGCATTTCGCAGGAGGTTCTCGGCGAGGCGGGCAATCGCGGAAACGAGATGCTCGCAGTTATCCAAAACGAGCAGGAGATTTTTTCTCCGAAGAAACGCAACGAGCGCCGTCTCGATGGATTGTTCGCCATCCGCATGCAATCCGAGCACCCCGGCAATGTCGGCAGCGACATTGGTCGAATCGGTCTGGATGGCAAACTCCACGAGCCAGATTCCGTCCGGGAATTGATCTGCCAACTCCGCAGCCACTTGCAAGGAGAGCCGGGTCTTTCCCGTGCCGCCGGGTCCCGTGAGGGTGAGCAGATGTGTGCTTTGCAGTTGTGCGCGGGCTTCGGCGAGTTCCGTTTCGCGGCCGATAAATGACGTGAGCTGGACCGGCAGATTGTTAGGAAAATTCTCCAGCGACCGCAGCGGAGGAAATTCGAGATCAAGCCCTTCGATGATCAGCTCGAAAACCCGCTCGGGGCGCGCCAGATCTTTCAGCCGTTTTTCACCAAGATCGCGCAAGGAGACCAACGTTGGCAGCCGGTCGTGAACGAGTTCCTCCGTGGCGAGCGAGAGAAGCGTCTGGCCGCCGTGACCGATGGAGAGCAGACGCGCCACGCGGTTGAGCGGGGGGCCGAAGTAATCCGAGTCGCGCAGTTCCGCCACTCCGGTGTGGATCGCCATCCGCACCTTTAGCGGCGGATTGTTTTCCCAATTCGTTTCCGCAAGACGATGTTGCGCGGCGGCTGCGGCAGCCACAGCATCGGGCGCTTCGTTGAAGACGATGCAGAAGGCGTCGCCGATGGTTTTGAAAACATGGCCGCGATGCGTGGCAGCCGCTTCCCGCATGATGCGGTCGTGCAACGCGAGGGCTGCACCCATCGTCGTGACGTGCGCCTCCCAAAGGCGCGTGCTGCCCTCGATGTCGGTGAAAAGAAAAGTGACGTTGCCGGTCGGGAGTGTCATCGCGCCGGGCTATTTAGCCACAGAGCAAGCAAGCGGCACAGAGCAAAAGCGTGGCCTTAGTTCGGACCAGCTCTTTGACGGCGACGATTCTGAGGCAGCGTCTGGCGAACTTCTACGTCGTTCGGTTGCTCATCATACTTCTTGGTCGAAGGCCAAATGATCCGCCATGGCTGCCGCTTGATCGTGTCGGTAAACTGGCTGGCGTTTCGTCCCGTCGCAACGAGCTCAGGTCCGAGTTGGCTGACAGTGTTGTTCAGCGAGCCCACGGCGGTATTAGCATTTTTGACGACAGTGTTTAGCTGCACCGAAGCGGAGCGGAAGTTGGCGAGCGTGACTTTCAGATCGTCGCCTTCCAAGTCGCTCGTGATTTTTTCCACACTGGAGAGGGAGCGTTTGAGCGAGCCCATCGAGTCATTGAGTGAAGTGGAAAACTCGCCTTTCGGATCGGTCAAACCGGCGAGGTTGTCGCCCAAAGCGCGAAAGCGGCTGAGCGCCAAAGTGAATTCCGAACCGTCGGCTGTGATGCTGCTGATGTTCGTGGCGGCACCTTTCAGCTCGGTCAGAGTTTCGCGTCCGCTGATGAGAAGCGGCTCAAGTTTCTCCAGAACTTTCGGGGCGAGTTCTGCCAGGCCGGGATCGCGCTCGCCGATGAAGACGTGGCCGTTCATGGCGAGGCCGCTGGTTTCATCTCCGTTCGTGAAGTCGATAACGAGCTCGGAAAGCAACCCATACGCGACCATGCGCACTTTGCAGATCTTGTAGAGCGGCGCGTCCGCTTCTACGCGGATGGTAATGATCGCTTCGTAGTTCTGTTTGTCGGCGGGACGCTCTTTGAGTGGAACGGGGGTTTTGAGATCAATGATCTGCCCGACTTTTCGACCGGCCAGGTTAACCGAAGCGCCTGCTTTGATGCCGGAGGCGTTGTCGATCCGGACGTAGTAGGTGTTCAGCTTTTTGAAAACGCCGGGAGCACCGATGTAGAGAACGAGAGCGACCAGCGCACCGATGGTGAGGAGAACGAGAACGCCGGTGCGGATTTCGCTGCGGATGACTTGCATGATGTGAGAGGGTTAGCGTTTCTTGCGGGTTTTGGATACTTTTTCCGCGGGCTGCTCGGGCGGTTGCTCGGCATTTTCCAGAATCGGGCCGTGCGTTTCTCCCGAAAGAAACTGAGAGACCACGGGGTTTTTCGAAGCGCGCATTTGAGCCGGAGTGCCGACTTCGATGACCGATCCTTTGTAAACCATCGCCATGCGCGAGGCGACGCGGAATGCGCTGTCCATCTCGTGCGTGACGATGATGGAAGTCGCGCCTGTTTGCTCACTGACCTGAATCATGAGCTCATCGATCACGGAGCTGATCACCGGATCCAAACCGGCGCTTGGCTCGTCGTAGAGAATAAGTTCGGGCTCCAGCATCAAGGCGCGGGCGAGGCCGATGCGCTTCTTCATGCCGCCGCTGAGTTCCGCGGGCATGGCGAGTTTGGACTCGCGCATGTTCACCATGTCCAGCTTCTCGTCGATGAGCTTGTCGATCTCCGCCGGGGATTTGTCGGTCAACTCCTCGAGCGGTAACGCCAGGTTGTCGCGCACATTGATGGAGCTGATCAGCGCGGAATATTGATAGACCATTCCGATCTTTTTGCGGAGCTGGTTGAGCATGCTGCGCTTAAGCTTTGGAATCTCCAGGTAGCCAAATTTCACCGATCCGGAGTTCGGCTTCAGGATCCCGCAAATGAGGCGGAGCAAGGTGCTTTTGCCGCTGCCGGAACCGCCCATGATGACGAGGCGCTCCTTTTTCTCCACGGCAAGATTGAATCCGTCCAGGATGGCTTTATCTCCAAACGCGAGCCGCACATTTTCCAGGCGAACCAAAGGTTGATCACTCATGGCAGCACGTTGGTGAGGATGATGTTCGCGACGGTATCCATGCCGATGACGGTCGTGATCGCGATGACCACGCTGGAGGTGGTGGCGGTTCCTACGCCAGCGGCGCCGCCCTGAACAGCAAGGCCTTTGTAGCAGGAAACCAAACCGATGATGAGCCCGAACAGAACACTCTTCACAAAGCCCGTGTAAATGTCCTTGATCATAATGCTCTCGAGCATGAGATCGCGACTATACGAGAAGGCGATGTTGAGGTTGTACCAAGCGACGAGTGAGGTGCTGATGAGCGCCGCCAAAGTCGCTATGACCGAAAGGCACGGCATCAAGAACGTGATCGCCATCACACGCGGCGCGACGAGAAAACGCATGGGGCCGATGCCCATCGTTTCGAGCGCTTCGACTTCTTCGGAGACGGTCATGGTGCCGAGCTCGGCGGTGTAAGCCGCGCCAATCCGCGCCGCAATGACGATGCCCGTCAGGAGCGGTCCAAGCTCTCGGGTGAACGCCACCGCCACCAACCCAGGCACGTAGCGTTCGCTGCCAAAACGTTGCAACTGGTATCCGGTCAGGATCGCCATCGTCAGCCCGAGGAAGAACGAAACCATCGCCGTTAACGGCACGGAACCAACGCCCGCGCGGTCCGTTTGCTCAAACAGCGAGGCGGCGCGGAAGGGAGACCGGCCGCGGCCCATGCTCTCCAGCATTTCCGAAATCGTATTCAGAAACAGCCAGACAACGCTGCTGACAGTTTGCAAAAACGACTTCGTTTGCTGGCCTATTTTATTGATCATAAAACCCGGACATTGTAGCACATGGACGCTGGGATACGTCTCAAAAACCCGTGCGGTTGGTAAGTTTCGGCGGCGGCTGTGGATTAGCCCTCTTCCAGAAGGTCTTTTTGTCCGGCGCGGTTATGCGCAGCCCCTTTGGGGAAGTGCTGCCGCTGCACGTTGCCGATTTCTTTCAGCCCTGCGAGCAAGCCCTCCGTCAACTCGTTCGCCGCGAAGCTCCGGGTGATCGTCGCCACGAGTTCCGTCCACCATTCGGGCGGGAGTACTTTGTAGAGATCCGCCCCTCCGAGTACCGCCAGCTTCTGGCTCTTCGGCGCGACGTAGATCAACACCGAATTCTGCGGTGTCGTCTCTGCGAGCTTGAGCTTTTTGAACTCTGCGTGCGCGGCGACCAGCGCGTCTTCCACCGGCTTTTGGCTAACGAAAAGAACCACGTCCCCGGAATTGCCGCGCTCGGCTTCCTGGATCGCGGCAACGAGCCGCTCCTTGTCGATGTGATGGATGAAATCTTTAACCTTCATATTTACCAGCTTCCTCCTGCGCCGCCGCCGCCACTACTGCCGCCGCCGCCGCTAAATCCTCCTCCTCCTCCTCCTCCTCCACCACCACCGCCCCCTCCGAAGCCACCGCCGCCGCCCCAACTTCCACCGCTCAAGCCCCATGCAGGGCTGGATCGATAGCCGCGGCGATTCATCACCATTCCGCCCCGACGCCGGCTCATAAAGAGAAAGGCCAGCACCAGCAGAAGCATGAAAAAGCTAAACCCGCCGCTTTCCTCCGTACTCGCATTCTGATCAGCCGCCGTCTTCCCGGTGCCTTTATATTCGCCCTGCGTCGCCGCCAGGATCGCCGTCACTCCGGCTTCGACACCACCCGGATAATCTCCGGCTCGGAAACGCGGCACGATCTCATTTTCGATGATCGTCTTGCACGTCACATCGGGCAGAGCCCCCTCCAGCCCGCGCCCTGTTGCGATGAAGAGCTTCCGGTCATCCTTAAAAATAAACAGCACCACGCCGTTGTCTTTGGACGCCTGACCCACCTTCCAGTGACGGAAGACCTGCGTGGAATACTGCGCGATTTCTGCGCCTTCAGGCAGCTTGCCGAAAAGCGCCACCACCACCTGATTCGACGTCTCGCGCTCAAAGGTTTCGAGCTTCGTGTTCAGCTGCGAGATCTGCGCCTCGTCCAGGACCAGCGCGCGATCCGAAACGTAGCGGGCTGGCTTCGACGGCAGACTGTCCGCCGTCTGCGCGGGCGCGCCGAGCGCCGCGACAACGAGAACAACCAGCCAGAGCCAGCGGTTACTCATGATTTGGTGTTGCCGAAATCAAACTTCACCGGCGGCGGCACATCGCTGCCCGGCTTGGACTCGAAGTAAGGACGCTGCGTGAATCCTGCCATCGCCGCAAAAAGCACGGCTGGGAAACGGCTGATCGCCGTGTTGTAGGTCTGCACTACTTCCGTGAAATCCCCGCGCGCCGTCGTGATGCGATTCTCCGTTCCTTCGAGCTGCGCTTGCAGGCCTTGGAAATTGGCGTTCGCCTTCAGCTCCGGATAGTTCTCCGTAATCATCAACAACCTCGAAAGCGCCGTTCCGAGCTGACCTTGCGCCTGCTCAAACTGCTTCATCTGCTCTGCCGTCGCGGGCGCTTCGCCCGGCGTGATCTTCATCTGCCCGACGCTCGCGCGTGCTTGCACGACGGCTTCCAGAGTGGACTTCTCGAAATTCGCAGCACCGGAAACGGTCTGCACCAGGTTCGGAATCAGATCCGCGCGGCGTTGATATTGATTCTCCACATCCGACCACTTGGCGTTCACCGCCTGCTTGAGACCCACGAGTTTGTTGTAACTCCCGACGGCCATCATCGCCACGATTGCGACGACCACCACCAAAACACCGAAGCAACCCAGAGCGGCAAATTTCTTATTCATGCGCAGAGCTTAGCGGGCTCTCGCGAAAAATAAACCCCCAGAACGCGTGACATCTACCCGCCCTCTACGAGGAAGAGCTTGCCTCTGGACGGTTAAATGGCGAGAACGGGCCATGCGTTGGGAATATCGGACGGAGACACTTCATGCCGGAGGATTTTTCACCGGATTGGTTGATCAGAAAAAGATCAACGACGACCTCAACCGCTACGGCGCTCACGGTTGGGAGCTGGTGAATATTTTCGACACGAACAGAATCCAAGGCGGCACTCTGGAACTCGTCGCCGTCCTCAAACGCCCTCTTGATCCGCAATGAATGCGTAGCTTGCCGCTTGCGCCCCGCGCACAGACACGGACATAGCTTCTCGTGCCCAATCTCCAGATTGGGCACGCCCTTGTCCCGGAATCTCCTGATTCCCCAGCGCTGTGTTGGATGGAACGCTTCCCGCGAGAGGAAGCTCAGCCAAACGGAGTTTGGAAGACATCGGCATTACCAATCCGGAGATTGGTAACGAGAAAGCAGCCACGCCGAACCCCCGCTCCCTCGGCCCCGCCATCCAGCCGTCCCGAGCGGCAGCACCCCGCCCCAATAGCCCAGCCTTCCCCCTTGCGCCATCCCTCCGGCGCACGGACATTCCGCCTCCTTATGCGTTACGCTGGAAGCGATGATCCCCAAGCCAAGAAACCCAGCCTCAGCACGGTCCTCCGCGTCTTTGCCTACGTGCAGCGCTACCCGTGGATGGCCGCGGGCACCATCCTGAGCGCCATCCTCACCACCGTGCTCGTCGTCGTCTTCCCCACCGTCACGCAGCAGATCATCGACAAAGTCATCATCGGCAAACAACCCGGCCTCCTCATGCCGCTCGTCCTCACCGGGCTCGGCGCGTTTTTCCTCCAGGATTTCTTCAACGCCATCCGCATCCTGCTCAACAACAGCTTCGAGCAACGCGTCATCTTCGACCTCCGCAGCGACCTCTACGCCCACATCCAGCGCCTGCCCCTCAACTGGTTCGACAACCGCTCCACCGGCGACATCATGACCCGCATCCTCGAAGACGTAAACGCCGTCGAGCGCGTCCTCATCGACGGCATCGAGCAAGGCACCGTCTCCATCATGCAGATCCTCATCGTTGGCGGACTCATGTTTTACCAGCAGCCGCAACTCACCTGGCTCGCCCTCGTCCCCATCCCGTTTCTGCTCGCCGGCGCGCTCTCCTACACCCTCACCGCGCACAAACGCTACCGCCTCCAGCGCAAAGCCTCCTCGGCGATGAACTCCCTGCTGCACGACAACCTCGCCGGCATCCGCCAGATTAAGACCTACGTCCGCGAAAACGAGGAACACGCCCATTTCGACTCCATCAGCGAGCAACTCCGCCAGGCCACCCTTATCGTCATGCGCTCCTGGGCGCTCTACTCGCCCTCGATGAACTTCTTCACCTCCTGCGGCCTCATCCTCATGCTGGGATTTGGCGGACAAGCCGTCCTCAACGGCACCATGCAGCTCGGCGAACTCACCGCCTTCATCATCCTCGCCCGCTTCCTTTACGAACCCATCGGCCGCCTGCACAGCCTCAATCAACTCATCCAATCCGGACGCGCCGCCGGCGAACGCGTCTTCGAAATCCTCGACACCCCCGCCGAGATCGGCGCCGCCGACGCCGACCAGGCCGCCACCGCCGAACGCTTCCGCGGCGAAGTCACCTACCGCGACGTGAGTTTCTCCTACTCCGACGACCTGCCCACCCTGCGGCACATCACCTTCCAAGCGCAGCCCGGCGAAACCATCGCCCTCGTCGGCGCGACCGGAGCCGGCAAATCCACCCTCGTCAACTTGCTCACGCGCTTCTACGAATTCGACTCCGGCGAAATCCAGATCGACGGCCGCAACCTCTGCGATTACCCGAAGGCCGCGCTGCGGGTCAACGTCGGCGTCGTCACCCAAGAGAGCTTCCTCTTCAACGGCACCATTCGCGACAACCTCCTGCTCGGCCGACCCGGCGCCACCGACCAGCAACTCGAGGAAGCCACCCGCGCCGCCAACGCCTGGGACTTCATCGCCCGCCTGCCGGAAGGCCTCGCCACCAAAGTCGGCGAACGCGGCATCAAACTCAGCGTCGGGGAAAAACAACGCATCTCCATCGCCCGCGCCTTGTTGAAGGATCCCCCCATCCTCATCCTCGACGAAGCCACCGCCAGCGTCGACACCGAGACGGAACGCCAGATCCAGGAAGCGCTCGAACGCCTCCTCATCAAGCGCACCAGCTTCGTCATCGCGCACCGCCTCAGCACCGTCCGCCACGCCAGCCAGATCCTGGTGATGGACAAAGGCCGCATCGTAGAACGCGGCACCCACGAAGAACTCGTCCAGCTAGGCGGCGTCTACGCCCGACTCAGCGCCACGAGCTTGATGGCGTGATCAGCGAAAGAGATTAGGCACTGCTACCTGCACTCTATGAACGACGCTATGATGGACTACGCATACAACGCAGCCCACGAGAACTACAAGGCAGCGGGCACCGCTACTTTTCAGGCGCTCGACGCGCGGTTTGGGGCAGCAGGCTTCGATGCCGTCCATCACTCCGCCGACCGTGCGATCCGCCTCCACATCGCGGCGAGGGATCTCGCGCAGAAGGTCTGGGCGCGGCAGCTCCCTTACGAAAAAGCCGAAGAGATTCTGACACAGCAGTTTCCAGAGTTCCCCGCAGCCACGCGCAAGAAGGCACTCAGCGACGCTCACACAGACACGCGATGAACCCCCCGCCAAGAATCACGCGATGGCGCTGAGCTTCAGGGAGATGGGTAACGAGGGAAACTGAAGCGTCTGTGGGCTTACAGACGATCCAGATCGAGCGGCTCGCTGCCCTCCTCCATGGATCGACGCAGAAACTCCTCCAGCTTGGGCCGAGGCCGGGGATCTGCCAGGGTGCGTTCCCATTTCTCATCTTCGGAACGAGCGAGAAGAAATCGGGCAAAATCCGCCACCTGCGCCTGCTTCTCCGGCGAAAGGGCTTCGCACACTTCGAGGATCTCCAAAGTAGCCGTGCTCATTGAAGAAGGCTTACCGCCGAAACTGACCAGATTCAAGTTCTGTTCCCCGGTCATAGTTCCGCCATCACCTCAGACGCCTCCCTGACACCCATTTCCCAGTCCGTCGCGAAACCTTGGAGAAACCCGCGCCCCGTTCCTCCATGAAAGCTCTTCGCAAAGACAAAAATCCTAAGACCCATATCCAGCACCTCACCGCCGGGCAAGTTTGCGAGATCGTCCGGCGCAGCGGGCTCACCCGGCACGACTTCGCGGCGGACGTCGGTTGCGGCACCTCGCAAATCTTCAAGTATCAAGAAGAAGGCCTTCCCCCGCGGATGAACCGCCTCGTCCGCTCCAACATCCTGCGTCGGGCGATGGAATTCGGCATCGTCCCCGAAACCGCCGCCGCCCGCGCCGAGATCCAGAAGCTGGCCAAAGGCCGCAAACAAAAACACCAGCTCAACGAGCACCGGGAGACGGAGTCCACGGAGGACGAAGCGGACGGTTAAAGGAGGGGCGGACAAAGGCCGCATCATAAAACGCGGCACCCAAGAAGACTCGTCCAGCTAGGCGGCATTTACACCAGACTCAGCGAAACCGAGGCTCGTCGCGTCCCTTTCAAGCTCTCGTTTCCAATCTCCAGATTGGGAATGCACCTGTCTTTGAATCTCCCGATTCACCAAGCTTAAGCCACCGGCTTGCGCTTCTTGATTCAGAAGCCGACGAATCGGGAGATTCCGGGACAATCGCGTCACCAATCAGGAGATTGGTAACAAGGGAATGTCGCTTTAGTCCTGCTCCATCTCGGGAGATCTGCTTTGATCTCTACTTTATGGACAAGCTCTACTTCACTCTCGCCGTGATGGCCCCTTGGCGTTACCCCGTTGATGCTCTTGATTCATCTCAACTGGAAGCGCCGCCGAGCCACTGTCCGCTCACCCTTCACCGACAAACTCCTCCGCCCAGCCGGCGAATCCCTTCGACTCAAACTAGACGATCTCAACGAAAAGCTGGGAGAACAACTCCTCGTCGACTTGGCAGCTGCTCTGATTCTACCCTTGGTTATCTTCTTTGCGGGGCCGCCGAATTCCCAATGGACTGGTGTGGTGGTGCTTCTCGTCCTCGAAACCCCGACCCTGATCTACTCTGGTCGACGAGTGTTCAAACTCGCTCGCCAGCGGCGCAACTACGAACTCGGCTTCCAAGGAGAACGTGCCGTTGGCGAAGAGCTCAACCAGCTCCTCGCAGACGGCTGTTGGGTTTACCACGACGTTCCATGCACGGGAAAACTCAACGAATTCTTTAACATCGACCACGTCATCGTCAGCCCGATGGGCGTCTTTGCCGTTGAAACCAAGACACGCCGTAAAGCCGTGGACATCTCCGGCAAAGATGGGAGCCGGATCACCTTCAACGGCTACACCGCCGTCATGCCTTTCTCAAGGTTCCTCCCACAACTCACATCCTCCAGTATAAGGGAGGCAAAATCGTGCGCGAAGGGGCTGGGTTATCCTTCTTCTATTACGCGCCTACCACTTCCCTCGTGAGTGTACCGACTGGCAGCACCGATGTGCCGTTTATCTTTAGTGAGCTAACCGCCGATTTCCAGGAAGTGACCGTACAGGGGCAGGTGACTTACCGGATTACAAATGCCCGGCAGATAGCCAGCCTACTCAACTTTACGCTCGACGGATGGGCGCGCACCTACGTCTCCGACGACCCGACAAAGCTGCCGATTCGCGTAATCAATCTCATTCGGGTCTTTGTGAGGAAAGAGCTGCAAACATTGACGTTGAGAGAAGCAGTCCAGGCTTCCGAGGGGCTGGTGGGTGCGGTAACGGCTAACCTCAAGATCACTCCCGAGGTGGCGTCGCTCGGTTTGGAAATCCTCGGTGTAGCCATCCTCAGCATTCGGCCAAACCCCGAAACTGCCAGAGCGCTTGAGGCAGGTGCTAGAGAAGAACTCTTAAAGCAAGCAGACAGCGCTACCTACGCGCGGCGCAATGCCTCCGTCGAACAGGAACGGGCGATCAAGGAAAACGAATTGAACACCGAGATCGCGGTGGAAACGAAGAAGCGGCAGATTCGCGAAACGCAAATGGACGCGGAGCGTTCTGTGCAGGAAAAGCAGCACCTCCTCGCGACGGCACAGATGGAAGGCCGGATCGGATTGGAAGAGAAGAATCGCTCATTAGTGGAGCTGGAGTCGGGCAATGCGCGCCTGGAAGCAGACACGAAAGCCTATGCTCTCGATGCCGTTATGAAGACACTCTCGACTGTCGATCCCGCGACTCTGCAGGCATTGACCAATGCGAACATGGACCCTTCGCAGTTGATCGCCCAGGCGTTTAACGGCCTGGCCACGAATGCTGAGAAGATCGGCGAGCTAAATATTTCTCCCGAGTTGCTTTCCAGTCTCCTGAAGGAAAAGCGTCGATAGATGCAGCGGCTGACGGATAACAAGATCATTCTGATCCATCGTAGTACACGATTGGATGAACTGGTGAGGCGTTACAATACCGTCCAGCAAGCGAAGTTCTATATCGAGCATCTGGGAGTCGATTTTTCGGATTACCAAAAGGAGCACGATCATTATTACGCGATGCTGACGGAGATCACTCACGTCCTGGAACAGCTTGGACGCGTGCAGTTAGTGGATCGCCAGTTCCTCCCTACCTTTGTTTTTGGTCCACAAGACAGCGTGGTAACGGTGGGGCAGGATGGGTTGGTGGCTAATACGCTGAAGTATTTAGACGGGCAGCCTCTGGTCGCAATCAACCCCGATCCGCAGCGTTGGGATGGGGTGTTACTCCCGTTTGAGGCGAAGGATTTGAAGCGGATCATGCCGGAAGTTTTCCAAAGGAAACGTCCTCTCAAGCAGGTCAGCATGGCCTTGGCGGAGCTGAACGACGGCCAAAAGCTTTATGCCGTGAATGATCTCTTCGTAGGACCGAAGAGCCACGTTTCCGCACGCTACCGGTTAAGCTTCAACCGGCAGGAAGAACAACATTCTTCAAGCGGCTTAATCGTATCCACCGGGCTGGGATCGACGGGCTGGTTTAAGAGCCTTGTCACGGGTGCGCGCGGTGTGTCGGCTAGCTTAGGAGAGAGTGTTTCGCCAGATGAACGGGAGACATCCTTTCCGTGGGATGCAGGGTATCTGAGATTCATCGTGCGGGAACCATTTACTAGCCAAACGACGGGAGCGAATCTGGTGGCTGGGCAGGTTAGTTCGTCAAATCCGCTGCGCATCACTTCACTGATGCCTGATTATGGGGTGATCTTTAGCGACGGGATCGAATCTGATTTCCTCCAGTTTAATTCGGGAGCCATCGCCATGATCCGTCCTGCCGAAAAGACGGGGAATCTTGTCGTTTAGCAGATCCACCTGCCGGGGAAGCATACGCGACAGGAGTGTTCACCGAGGTCTCTCGCCTACAGAATAGGGCGGCTTTTTATTTGCCGCTTCGCACTAGCAATTTTGATCTTACCGCTGAAAGGTGGGACTTCGATGAAAGCGCTTCTCATTAGCGGTTGGGCTCTGTTTCTGAGTCTATCCGGTTCGTTCGGAGAGGAGAGTCGTCAGCCCCCACCATCGAGCAGGTGCGGACCGCGATGGCGCGGGGTGGGGAGGCGCGGGCCGCTTTGTTGAAATGCGATCCGACCGAGGTGATGCCACCCTTGATCTGGCTCGCAGAGGGCCACATGGATTATGTGAAGGCTGCGGCGGCATTGGAGGTAATGCGAGAGTTGCCGGGTGCCAGCGCGTATCTCGCGGAACTTATTCGGAAAGCCCCTCCTGAGAGCAGCAGCTATGACTTACCGACAGGAATGAAGATGTTGGTCAAGATGAAGACGAACGAATCCCTCCGGGCGGTGGGTGAATTTCTCTTTAACGATGCCAACCCGCCGCTTGAATCGCAGGGTGGGGCGCCTTGTGTGCCTCTGCCTTCACCTGTTCGGATGGTGGCTCTGTATCATCTCCGTCAAGCCAAGTTGGAGGGAGCTCCTGTTTCCGAGGCGGAAATCAACGATGAAGAGGTCGCGAACTACCGGAAGTGGTGGGTGGAGAAGTATGGGAAGCCGGAAATCACCCCTTCCAAGCAGGAGCACTAGCAGGCTACCTACCCGACGCGGTTGAGGTAGCCCAGGAGCGTGTCGAACTCGGCACATTCAAGCAGCCACCGGTTGTTTCCCGAATTTCGCTTGTCGGGTTTGGGCTCGCTGCGGAAGCTCCAGCCATGCACATGAACCGCCGTAGTTTCCTCCAAACCAGCGCTTTAGCCGCCGCTTTCCTCGGGCTCCGAACCATGGCTCATGCCGATCCCGTCAGTCGGGTCATCGAGGCCTATGGCCCCCTCATTCTCGATCCGAAGGGGTTGCTGGATCTGCCGGAGGGGTTTTCTTATAAGCTGCTCTCCCAGGCAGGTGGGAAAATGACCGATGGTTACACGGTGCCCGGCACGTTTGATGGCATGGCGGCTTTCCCGGGCGAAAACGGCCGGGTGATCCTCGTCCGCAACCACGAACTGAGCCCCAGCGGAGCGGGTCCCGGCGAGTTGAGCCCGGAAGCCCGGGAACTCTGCTACGATTTCGGCGAAGGGGACGAAAAGCCTCACATCGGCGGCACGACGACCCTCGTTTTCAACCCCACCACCGGCGAGTTGGAAGCGGAGTTTCTTTCCCTCACGGGCACGTTCCGCAATTGCGCCGGCGGCGCGATGCCCTGGGGCTCGTGGATCACCTGCGAGGAGCCTTCGGATTTGTTGGAGCTGCGGAACCGGAAGCATGGCTATTGCTTCGAGGTGAAGGCGACCATGGCGCCCGGTCTGCAAAAGGCCGAACCTCTGCGCGCGCTCGGTCGTTATAATCACGAAGCGGTCGCCCTGGACCCGCGCACGGGCATTCTCTATCTCACCGAGGATCGCGGCGACGGTCTGCTCTACCGATTCCTGCCCGAGAAGAAAGGCGACTTCACGGCGGGCCGGCTGCAGGCGCTCAGCGTCGTGGGTCGACCCGGCCTCGACCTGCGGAATTACGAGGCGGCGAACGTGGGGAATCACCTGCGGGAGGGCCAGGCGATGGCCGTCGCTTGGATCGATCTCGAGGATATCGACGCTCCCAATGACGATCTGCGGAAGCGCGGAGCGAAAGCGGGCGCGGCGGTGTTTGCCCGCGGCGAGGGGATCCATTATCACGAAGGCACCGCCTACATTTGCTGCACCGATGGCGGCCCGCAGCGGCGCGGTCAGATCTTCAAGCTCACGCCGTCGGAAAGCACGGCGGGTGGCGATCAGTTGGAGTTATTTATCGAAGCGACCAAGTCGGATCTCCTCACCAATGGCGACAATCTCTGCGCCGCTCCCTGGGGAGATCTGGTGGTGTGCGAAGACTTCGCCGTCGCGGAAGCCGGCCCCTTTCCCTGCCTCCGCGGGGTGACCCCGGAAGGTCGCATCTACCCGATCGCGAGAAATATGAAGAGCGCGTCGGAGCTGGCCGGCTCATGTTTCAGCCCCGACGGCAAATGGCTCTTCGTAAACGTGCAGAACCCCGGGAATACGTTCGCCATCACCGGCCCTTGGGAAAAGCGGCGGGTGTGAGGGGAGGCGAGGGGGAGCGGTAGCGTCGGGTAAGCAGCCGGGGCGGCGAAAGAACTTCGGAATCCTGACCAGTCGAAAAGCTCCAGCGCGGCCGAACAACCGCTGCACCGATCAGGAGGCCTTAGGAGTTCGCCTTCGTCATATAGATGATTCGATCCTCTGTAGCCCAGCCGCCAAATAATCCTTCCGCCGTCCGTGCCTGCCAGCTGTACAGATCATCAGTTCTGTCGAGGATCTGTAGCGTTGACACAAAACTCCTGAGCTCAGTGATGAAAGTTGCATCCTTTTTCTGCTGCTCCGCCCCACGAAGACGGGCTGAGAACGTCTCCAAAAGATGATCCCGCCAGGAAGCATCCGGCCGGGTGTCTGGCGTCCTTGGGTAAGATTTCCTTTCAAGCTCACAGCAGACTATCTCTGCGCCTAAATGCTGTTTCAGCAGAGACTGGAATTCTTCCAGCGTTAACATTTGTGCTCCTCCCGGGCGGCAACGCGGACCTGTCCGACAATACGATCATCATAAAACCGACGACTGAACCACCATCGGAATGCTCGCGGATTTGGGTTGGTCGAGAAGAGCGTCATATCAGATGGCGTATCGAGTGCGGGTAATTGAGATTGGGCAGCATCAGCCCGGAGCAGAAATATCAGGAACAACGCAGCTGGGAATATGAGGAGCTTGGTCTTCATGGAGTTGCAGCGCTTGGTTTGGGCGACGTTGGTTGCATGCTTATCCGGGCCTTGGGTGACCTAGCTCATAGAGGAATACGTAGGCGTGAAAGGCCAAAAACCAGAAAAAAGTAAGCCCTGCCCCTGAAACACATGCGACGATTATGCGATGAAAAAGGGTCTCCAATGGCTGCGTGAGCACTAGCGGGACAGATGATAGTGAGAATACGCAGAAAACCACAACCAGCGATGAGTAGCTGAGTAAGAATCCCCACTCGTTAAGATGCCGCTGATGAAGATACACGCTCGCCACTAGAATAACGACGAATGAGGCAACGACGAGGAACTCGCCAGCTGCGCTATGTCGGTAAGGCGTGTTCAAGCTTTGACTCATCTTGGGTTCTGTTCTACGTGCGACGTGCGGAGTCGCCTAACGCCCTAAAGCTCACCGACTGGTTAGGCGATTTCATTTGTATTGGAGCATATCGCCGCAACCTCATGGGAGATGTCGCGCCACTGAATGTATGTTGGAAACGGCGCTCCACGATAGAAGGCCAGAAAGGCATCCTGAACCTGTGACATACGAAAGAATTCTTCCTGCCGCAATCGGACCAAACCTCCGCTGATGCGAAGTTCAGTAATCCCGGCCCATGGAACAACAGGAGGATGCTGCGAGGCACGAAAGTGAGACCCAGCAGCGGTGCGCCGCTCCAACACGCATGACATGCCGCTCCCACCGACTTGAATGTAACTGCCGTCGGCGACGGTGAGAATGGCGATACGGCAATCGCTCGGGCGCAGCATAAACCCCAGGCCGCGGAGAAGCTGCTTCTCACTAACAGGTTCAATCGGCTTTGCCTTTTCACGCTCGAATTTCATATGTGCCCGCGCTAGTCGCCTAATGCCCTCAAGCCCGGAGCGTTCGCTGCAGCGCCTGGTTAGGTGTCATGGGTTAGAAGCTTGTGTCTGATATCATCTGCCAAGGTGACAATCGTGAAGTCATCCATGCTGTGGCAAAGTGCTCGCCCGTCGGGCGCGACAATTCCAAAGTGATGGTCGAGGCGTAGCTCGCCCAACGCAGCCAACTGCTCGACCGCTGCGACGAATTGGGCATCAATAGAGTAGTAGTCTGCCTCGAATGTACTCGCGTCGTGGCGGTGCGACCATTCGCGAAAGGTATGAACGAACGATTCCGGCTCGCTTTGGTCGAAGCTGAGGCGAGAACGTTCCGGGCATGCACGAAGAAGAGCGACGAAGAGCTCCATGTCATTCATGCCAAATTCCGTCCTTGGATCGGACTTTGGAAACATCATGCGGGAATGACGCCGAACGCTTGGATGGCAGACCTTACGACGCTCGGTTGCCGCAAGGAAACGAACATCGATGACATCACCGAGGGCGTGCAGATTTCCACTGCGTAGCCCACAGAACCATCTGCGGCGTGGAGTTCATCAACCAGAGTCACGATGTCGCCTTTGCAGAGGCTGAACTCCAGCAGGTCGATGCTCATGACGGCACTTTTGTGAAGTTCCAGTTTCATGAGGCTTCGCAGACCGCGGTTCGTCAGCCGGCGCGGTAGATGTAGTCTAGGAGGGTGTCGAACTCGGCGCGCTGAAGGGCGGCGAGGGTTTTCACCGGGGTGCGGGCGCCGTATTTCGAGCGTTCGCAGAGGGTGGTGAAGAGGTAGGGATCCCAGTTGAGCTGTTTGGCCATGTCGTCGGAGAGGCCGGCGGCGCGGCCTTGCAGCGAGGGGAAGAAGGGGAGTTCGCCCGCACGGCGGAACCAATACCGGGCGTTCTCGAAATCCTCTTCGCGGCGGTGGATGATGCCGTGCAGGTAGGCGGCGAGGTCGCCGGGGGTTTCCTGGACGAGGCGGTGGGCTTCGTCGAGGGCGTCGTTGGCGTAGAGGAGGAGGCTGCGGATGAGTCGGGCGCGGTCGTCGAGGTCGGGTGCGCCGGTGAGTTGTTCGGTCGTGGCGTCGCGGATGAGGAGGATCTGCTCCACGGGCGAGGTGCCCTGCGGTTTGAGGGATTCGAGTCCTTCCAAATGGAAGAGGCTCCGCTCAAGAAAGTCGGGGTAGGCCATGGGGTGGAGAGCTGAAGGTTGAAACCGGAAACGGGAGGGGGTGGGGGAGCCTGAGACCTGAAGGGGACCGGCTAGCGGACGGGCGGCTCGATCACGCGCCGGGTGGGGTCGGTAGCGGCTGGGTTGGCGTAGATGCGGATGGGCGAGATGGATTTGACGGTGTAGTCGGTGAGGACGAATTCGGGGTAGAAGCCGTTGCTGGCGGGCTCGTAAACGGTGTCGCCGGAGAAGTAGCCCTGGAGTTTGTATTCGTAGTTGCTGTCGCTGCCGATGAGGCCCATGGCGCGGTCGGGAGCGAGTTTTTTCTGCTCGTTCAGCACGACCATCTTGGCGGTGCTCCAGGGTTGCCGCGGACGGCGGACGTAACCCCAGAAGTGGTATTCTTGTTTGAAATAGCGGCGGCCGACCCAGTAATCGCCGGGTTCCTCCGCCTGGATGGCAGCGTGAATGGCGGCACGATCGACAGTGCCTGATCGACTGCCGGAGGTGGTCTCGCAACCCGTGAGGACGAGCAGACAGGCGGAGACGAGGGCGAAAAAGAGATGTTTCATAGGAGCCGCAGGGGTTTACTGGGGAAGATAAGGCTGGAGCCAGTCGGCGAATTCCGCGGTGTCGGCATACGGCGGCACCTGGAGGCCGGAGTGGAGGTTCCACGTTTCCAAATGGGTGATGGATTCGCCCGGGGCGAGGGTGACGAGCGGCCCGAGGGTCTCGACTTCGAGCATTTCGTCGTTGGTGAAGCTCTCGTAGTTGCAACCCATGTCGGCGTAGGTGGCGCCTTCGATGAAGGAGACGGTCTTGGTGAAGAACTGGTCGCCGAGGAGGTAACCCGCCCAGCCGCCTTGCAGCGCGAGGCCGAACTTGAAGGGAGGACGCGCGTCTTCCTGCTTCAGAGCGATAAAGTTTTTGCCGAGGTGAAAGCGCGAGTCGGAGGTGTCGCTAAAGGCCCAGAGGATAAGGGCGCGGTTGGGGAGCAAATCGCGGGGATGTTCGCCCAGCGGCGGCTGCGGAACGAGAGCGATGCCGCCCGGTGCCATGACGGTGAGGGCCCACGGGGCGAGGGTCTGCGGCTCGTCGGTGTCGTTGGTGAGGGTGTGCGTGAGCTGGACACCGCTGCCGGAGGGAGCGAGTGCGACGGTGAGCTCTTTGCGGATGCGCCGGTCGGGATCGCCGACCGTGGTGAGCCTGGCGGAGAGGTCGCCGAGGAGCTCGTGGGGAACGGGCTCGTTGTCGAGCGCGTAGGTGAGGACGGGATCTTCCGGGGCGATCCAGAGGCGATGTCCGCCGCGGATTTTCCACTTGGGCTCACCGGTTTTCCCCATTTGCTCGGAGTAATTTTTGAGGATGTTGCTGCCGTTGAGCGGGCGATAACTCAGAATACGCGGGCCGACTTCGAGGGAGATGATGAGTTCGACAGACTCGTTGCTGAGGCGGAGATTTTTCTGCCAGCCTTCGTAGGAAGTTTCTTCAATGGGCATGTGCGGAGGCTACGGCGGAATGCACGGGAGGCGCAAGCGCAGGCGTCCGCATTTTCTCCGGAGGCAGAGGACGAAAAGCTGCACCATTTCAGCCGATGTGAAAAAAAAGAGCCACTTTTGAGGCCGAAGCGGGTCGAGAGGTGGCGCTGGATGGGTGGTGTTGACCCGTGGAAAAGGTCGTTTTGCCCGCCTGTGGCACGTGGGAGTGCCTGCTGGCATGAGCTTTGCTTAGTCCGCGGCTGCACAGGATTAACCCCAAAGGGTGTCTTGCTTCACCAACCTTAAAAAACTCATTTATGTCTATAACCTTGCACAAATTACGTCTGCTGGCGCTCGCTGGCATGACCTGTCTGTTGACGCTGACCCCTTCTACTTTACAGGCTCAGGATGCGGCTCCCGCTGCACCTGCCGCAGAAGCAGCCGCACCTGCAGAACCAACAGCCGAGCAGCGCTTGTTCGATTTGGAGCAATACGTTAAAAACGGCAAGCCTGGCGCCGATGGTGACGTCACATGGACTTCCAAGATCGCCGGCCCTGGCCCCGGTCATAACGCGTGGCAAATGACCGCGACGGCGCTCGTTATTTTCATGACTCTGCCCGGCCTCTTTCTGTTCTACGGCGGTCTTGTTCGCCGGAAAAACATCCTTTCCGTCATCGCTCAGTGCATGGGCATTGCCGGCATGGTGACGATCCTCTGGTGGGCCTGCGGTTACAGTCTGTCTTTCGGACCAGGTAACGCGTTCATCGGCGACTTTAGCTTCGCGATGCTGAAGGGGGTAGAGCCTGGAGTATCCGGGGCGGGCTACTGGTGGATCAGCGATGCTATGTGGGCGATGTTCCAGTTGTCCTTCGCAATCATCACTCCGGCGCTGATCCTGGGTGCAGTTGCAGAGCGTATGAAATTCTCCGCAGTGCTGCTCTTCATCGGGCTCTGGATGTTCGCGGTTTACTTCCCTTTTGCTCACATGGTTTGGTCGGGCACCGGCTTCATGAGCGGTATCCTCAATCCTAACGCCGGTATCAAGGCCATCGACTTCGCAGGTGGCACCGTGGTTCACATGACCTCTGGTTGGTCTGCGCTCGTTCTCTGCATCATCCTCGGCAAGCGCCTGGGCTTCGGCAAAGAAGCGATGCCTCCGCACTCGATGGTGCTGTGCGCCGTCGGCACCGGCATGCTCTGGGTCGGCTGGTATGGATTCAACGCTGGCTCTGCTCTCGGTGCAGACGCCATCGCTTCCAACGCCTTCGTCACCACCACGCTCGCCGCAGCTACCGCAGGCTTCGTCTGGGGCATGACTGAGTGGATGTTCCGCGGTCACCCAAGTATCCTCGGATTCTGCTCCGGCATCGTGGCTGGTCTCGTGGTTGTCACTCCAGCAGCAGGTTTCATCACCTACAACGGCGCGATGATCATCGGCGTGCTCGCCGGTATCGTTCCATTCCTCGCTTGTGCTTACCTCAAGAAAATCCTCGGCTACGATGACTCGCTCGATACGTTCGGCATTCACGGCGTCGGCGGAACGATGGGTGCCATCCTCACGGGCATCCTGGCTGACGAAAAAGCCAACGCTGCGGTCGGTTCTCTCAAGGCCGGTCTCCTCATGGAGCAATTGAAAGCCGTCGGTCTGACGATCGTCTGGAGTGTGGTCGCTACGGCGATCCTCGCCTACATCGTTAAAGCCATCATCGGCCTGCGCCCAACAACCGAAGTGGAGTCCCAAGGTTTGGACGTCAACGAACACGGCGAAGAAGGCTACATCGGCTAAGACCGAGTCAGCACCGTCTCAAAAAAAGAGCGCGCCTGGAGAAATCCGGGCGCGCTTTTTTTGTCGGCGAAGGCAGCGAAAAAGGCGCGAGAAACAATCCGCGCCGGAAGCTGCCGCGGTCGTTTAGCTGTAGCTATTCACCAACGAAATCGGCTGCATTCTCAGGCGATTCATTTGCGCGTAATCGACATCCTGCGGCACCTCAACTTGCACGCGATGAGCCACTCCGGGGAAGAGATCGAAATAGTTGTCGCTGAATTTCGCGGCCATGCCAGGAATCTGCAGCATCACTCCGTGGTGGAAGTTTTTGGAGACGTATTCGATCTCGTATTTGCCCTTCGCCACTTTGCGCAGAGAGGAATCGATGCTCGTGCGCGGCAGGTCCATAAACCGCGGGGCGGTGAAGAAGACGGTGTTCTCCGCAACGACGGATGGCGCTTCCACCCAAACGCGCATGACGAGATTCGAGTGGCCGAATTCAGCGAGCTCTTTCTTGAAGTCGATCTTCAGTTGCATCGCCGATTTTCCGGGAGCGAGCGTGACCGGCTTCTGGCCTTCGCGAACCACGCCGGTGGTCAGGTGGTAGAGCGTCCAGAAGAGAGTGCCCTGCAGAGGCGCGCGGCCCTCATAGACGGTGAAGAGTTGGACTTCCTGGATGGTGCTCGTCAGCTTGTTGCCAGTGCCGGCGAATTCATCGCCGGGCAGATAAGCGGAGACGAGCAGCGGCGCGAAGAAACGCTTCGCTTCGAAGTGCAGCGCCTTCCATTTTCCGCCGAACTCCAGCGAGCTCCACGAGAAGCCCGGCCAGATGTCGTTGAGCTGCCAATAGAGCGCACCCATCGTTCTCGGCATCTGACGGCGGAAATGCTCCACGCCGACTTTCATGCAGTACGCCTGGTTGAGCTGCGAGAGATACGAGAGGGAGCCGTAGTCTTTCGGGAAGCGATATCTGCGCGCGATGTAATCGAGGATGATCTGATTCCCAGCCGGATTCTTCTGATGGTTCTCCATCGCAGGGCCGAAGACATTCATCTCCGTGCGAGGACAGAAAGTGGCCGCCACTTCCGGTGAGGAGAACGACTGCATGCCGAACTCCGAGCAGAAGCGGAAGACGTTCGCCTCGTAGCTCTTCACGGGCTTGCGGGCATGCCACACATCCCAATAGTGGGCGTCGCCGCCACGTTCGCTGTTGAAGCCTTTGTGGTAACCGTCGGGGTTGTGTGGAGAACACGGCCAGTAGCTGGTGGTGCCGTCGTGCGCCTTCACCGCGGCGGGAAGCAGGCGGTTGAAGATCGCGTCATACGCCTTCTTGCGATCGGCGGTTTTGATGATTTCCCCGGGCATTTGCTCGATCTCGTTGTTGCCGCACCAGAGGGCGAGACACGCGTGATGCGAGAGACGTTGGATCTGGTACTCCGCTTCGGCCTGCACGGATTCGAGGAACTCTTTCGTGCCGGGATACAGCGCACAGGCAAACATGAAGTCCTGCCAAACGAGCAATCCCTTGCGGTCGCACAAATCGTAGAAATCGTCCGACTCGTAAATGCCGCCACCCCATACTCGGAGCATGTTCATGTTAGCTTCCGCCGCCGAGGTGAGGAGCTGATCGAGATACTCGCGCGTGACTTCACTGGCAAAGGTGTGCGCAGGAATCCAGTTGGCGCCCTTGGCGAAAAGCGGCACGCCGTTGCATTTAAATTGGAAGGATTCGCCCCATTGATCTTTGTGCCGGTCCAGCTCGAGTGTGCGCAAACCGATCGTGCGCGTGACGGTGTCGATGACCGTGTCGCCATCCACCAGCTCCAGCGTGAGTTCGTAGAGCGGCTGAGCGCCCATGGTATTGGGCCACCACAATTCGGGTTTGCTAACTTTCAGAGTGAGCGACTTGGATTCTGCAACTACTTCGCCTTCGAAGCGCAACGTGGAGCGGTAGGCGGTCACCCGCGTGCGCTTGGCGAGAGAGGGGACAAGTTCCAACGCGACGCGGCTTTTCGTATGCGTTTGTTTGATCCTGAGCGATTCGATCCGGTTCTCGGACCAGCCCTCCAAACGGATGCTTTTGTAAATCCCAGCCGTAACCAGGCGAGGGCCCCAATCCCAGCCGAAGTTGCAAGGCTCTTTGCGAACGACGGAAGAACCACCGACGGGATCATTCCATTCGGGCAGATGATTTTTCCCGAGACGTTCTGCGATGTAACCTCGCGTGCTGGCAAACTCGATCCGCACTTCATTGGCGCCTTCGGTCAGAAGTTTCTTCACCGGCCAGCGATATCCGACGAACATATTGGCAGTCTCGGCCACGGGTTTGTTGTTCACGAAAACAGCCGCAATCGTGTCGAGTCCATCGGCCACTAGATCCAGCTCAGGGCTGGCGAGAAACTCAGCGTTCACTTCGAAGGAGACGGAATATTTCCAATCCTTCTCCTCAATCCACTGGAGATCGCGCTCGTTGGAGCCCCAAAAGGGATCTTGAATCAAACCCTGCCGCAGCAAATCCGTGTGCACGCAGCCTGGAACTACCGCGTTCAGCCATTCTTTTTGTTCCGGGTGATAAAAGAGCGATTTCGCAGGGAGTAAGACAGTGGTTGGCATGACAAAGAAAGGATATGCAACAGGGCAGTTGGAAACGCGACGAAATTCTCCTTGCCAAGTCTGGAAAACAACGTCAGTATTCCGCCCTCATTTCCCGCAAGGAAAATGACCCTATCGTCCAGAGGTCTAGGACACTCCCCTTTCACGGGAGTAACACGGGTTCGAATCCCGTTAGGGTCACCACTTTTTTCACGTTGAAGACTGTGGCTGCTCGCATTTTCTCCGCTACTAAGGCTTATTCTTCCTCATAGAGAAACTTGAGATCGAGCGGCACGAATACTTCCGAACCGCTTTCTCCGACGAGTTTCGCTCCACCGTTTGTGGGCGCGATGGTTTGCACCCGGCCAAAGTCTTTAGGGATCTCTGCGACGGCCATGATGTAATTCACTACCGTTGGACGTTCCGAGTCCAAGGTGAACCACGTTGGGAATCCTGCTTCGCTGATTGGGTTTGGGTCGCAGGAGCCTTGGATGCCGTAGTGGAAGTAGGACGTGACGTCTTCCATGCCGAGCACGCTGGTGTGGCGGCCATTCCAAGGCGGGTAATGCCGGCCGCCGTTGGAGTGCCAGAGGATGGTGCTCCTTAACACTCGTGGATCCTTCAAGGCGACCCAAGCATATCCCTCCTTCGGGAAGGTCACTGCGGACCACGCGAACTCTGGATTAGCTTCGTGCACGACTTGCACGAGGTCTTCATATCCGCGCCGGGCGGGATAGCTGCTGAGGTCGGTGGTGCCTCCCTGCGCCAGCGGGACCTCGCTTAGCTGGGAGAATGTTGCGCCGGGCTTGAGGCTGCTGTAACCGCGATTGGCAGGTTCTTCGAAGGGCAGCGGAGCGACCTGGCCAAGTTGAATGGGGCTGGTGCTGATGAGGCCGCTAACCGGCTCATCGGGAAACTTCAACATCGCATGATGCCCGAAATTCATGCGCCCAGACATGCCCGAAAACACATGCCGCGAGTAAACGGCGGAATGTCCGTTTTCCAGATGGAGCATTTTGTCGATCCGTCCGGCGCGGATCTTCGTAATGATGGACAGACGCAGTGTGACTCCCGAAGGGTTTTCATCCAGAGATTCAAAGTGCCATTTTACATTAGCTGTCTCGCCATGAGGCGGATGAGACTCTCCTTGGTAAGGCGCTTCGTTTCCGCCAAACGGAGCACAGAAGAAATCGCCACGCAGCGCTTCTAGCATTGGTGGGATTCCGGTGATGGACTCCTCCGCCCAGGGTGCGATGGAGAAAGGCTGAATGCTCCGGCTGGGAAAATGGAAATGTACTGGCGCAAGCTGGCCGCCCATTTCGGTGATCGACGCCTCAACGGTGTCGGAGGAAAAGGTCCAGGAGTTCTGTCCAGCGATGCGGGTGGTTTTCATGGAGTCGAAAAGGTTCACAGCGGAGCGATGTCCGGGGCTAAGAAGCTATCATCTCGTCCGCTCCGGCGGCAAAGCGGAATCGGCGTGCTCCAAGCATCCACTTGCCTTTCAGGGCACGCCGTCTATTAATCGCTCCCCGATGAAGACCCACCTTGTTTTTGCGCTGCTCACTGCAGCCTTGCTCGCGTTGGTCATCAGTCAATCGCGACAAAAAACGCTCACGTTTCAGGACATCATCAATCAAGCGCAGGCGGCTGCGGCGGAAAAATATCGTCCGGTGAAAGACGTGGATTCGGAACGTCTGCGCACGCTGACTTATGATCAGTATCGCGATCTTCGATGGAAGGAAGATCAGACGCTGTGGCGGCGTCTTGGCTTGCCGTTTCAGGTGAAGTTTTTCACCACCGGCCACCTGCATAATGCTCCGGTGGATTTGTTTCAGGTGAATCGCGACAGCGCCCGGCCACTGAAGTTCTCCAGCGACTATTTCGATTTTGGAGGAGGAGTGAAACACCTCACGGCTTTGGATCGCGCTCGCGCCGGTTACGCGGGATTCCGAGTTCACTACCCGCTGAACAAACCCGACTATCTGGACGAGGTGATGGTGTTCCTGGGGGGCAGTTATTTCCGCGCGGTCGCGAAGGATCAACAATATGGGCTCTCGGCCCGCGGACTGGCGATCGATACCGTCTCCGATTCCGGCAAGGAGGAGTTTCCTGTTTTTACCTCATTTTGGCTGGTGCAACCCGGCTCCAATGATCGGCGGCTCAAGCTCTACGCGCTGTTGGACGGACCAAGCGTGAGTGGCGCTTACGAGTTCATCGTGGAACCCGGAGAGGCGACGCGGTTCGATGTGCATGCGGTGCTTTTCTTCCGAAAAAAGGTGAGTCAACTCGGCATCGCTCCGATGAGCAGCATGTTTTGGTATGGCGAAAACACGAGCAACACGTTCGGGGGATTTCGCCCGGAAGTGCACGACTCGGATGGGTTGCTGATGCAGGGCGCCGGAGATGAATGGATCTGGCGTCCGCTTTCGTTCGGCAAGAAGACTCAGGTCAATGCGTTTGTGGCCGATCACCCGCGGGGCTTCGGGCTGCTCCAGCGCGACCGGGACTTTAGTCATTACCAGGATCTGGAAGCCAAATATGAGCGACGCCCGAGCACCTGGATTGAGCCGCGCGGGGATTGGGGCCCGGGTTCGGTGAAGCTCGTGCAGTTTCCAACGGACAGTGAGTATTGGGACAATGTCGTTGCCTTCTGGCAACCGGCGCGCAGTCCCGAAGCCGGGGAGCGTCTCGATCTGCGCTACACGCTCTGGTGGCAAAAAGGAGATCCGCACCCGCCCGCCCTCGCGACAACGGTTGCCACGAGAGTTGATTATCAAGACGCTCCTTATTTTCGCGTGTTCGCCTTGGATTTTGCCAGCGAAGAGCTTTCGCGTCTGGCACCAGAAACGCCGTTGCAGGCCGACCTGACAGCTGATAATGGGGGCCAGATTAGCAAGGTGCAGATCCAGAAAAATACCAACGACAATACGTGGCGCGTGACGTTTACCGCGAGCACCGAGACGTTGCAAAAGCCGGTCGAGCTTCGCTGCATTCTGCGTCAAGACGGACGCCAGCTTTCCGAAACCTGGACCTCCACCTGGATCCCGCGATGAACGAATGGAGCGCCGCCTGCGAAAGGCTCGAAGACTATCTGCGCAGCTACCGCCTGGCGGACCATGAGCGCGTGCTGCAGCTGACGTTGGAGATTCTTCAGGAGGCACGCGCGCAACATGCATCCCAACCGGAACGCACTCCGCTGCAAACCACCATGGAGATCGCCATGAACCGCGCGGACGCTTGGTTTATCAACCTCTCTGGAAAACAGCCGGTGAATCACACGCCGCTGGGAGCGCGAGGTCGGGCGGTCTGGCTCGCCGTGGACGGAAACCGAAAATGGGCGTCCCACTTTCTCGCGGACAACCCGCCTGCTGATCTTCTGGAAGCGGTTCGGCGCGAGAGTCTGCAAGCAGGCCCCGGATTGGAATTCACCAGTCTCCTTCGCAAAGAGATGGACTTCGGAGCCGTGGAAGTGATTGCTCGCGAGACGTGGGAAAAATTTTCCTGGGGGCACGTGCTTCGCGCTTTCCTGCTTTGGGTCGCCATCTTTTTCGCGGCCTGGGCTTATTGGCTGCACCTCAACCCATGAATACGGCTGAACCTCAAGATCCCGAAAGTGACTTCGTTTCGCTCCGCCGGTCCGCGTTTCTCGCCACAGGCGCCGGTCTGACGGCAGTCGGTCTGTGGCTGATCTGGCAGCGGTTTTCGCCCAATGGCCGCACCCCTATCGAATGGACGCTGATGGTCCTTTTCGGAATCCTTTTTCTCCAACTCGCATTCGGCTTCAGCATCGCCTTCTGGGGCTTCATCACCTGCGTACGTGGCGGCGACCGTGCCCAGATTATGCGCGACCTTCCGGAGATCCTGGACGGTGGGGAAATCAGCCCCACGGCTATCGTGATGCCGGTGTTCAATGAAGATGTCGATCGCGTCTTTCGCGGCTTGGAAGCGATGGTGCGTTCGTTGGAAGAGACGGGCCAAAGTGCCGCCTTTGATTTCTACATTCTCAGCGATTCGAATCGGCCTGATCGTTGGATTGCGGAGGAAGCGGCGTGGCTGGACCTGTGCAGCCGTCTTTCCGGATTCGGGCACATTTTCTATCGGAAGCGCCGCGTTTCGTTGCATGGAAAAAGCGGCAACATTGCAGACTTCTGCCGCCGCTGGGGAAAGCGCTACCGCTACCTCATCATTCTCGATGCGGACAGCATCATGACCGGATCCGCCTTTGTGCGGCTCGCCCGCGCCATGGATGCGAATCCCACTGTCGGCATCATCCAGACCGCTCCAAAGCTGGTGCGTGGAACGACGGTTCTCCAGCGGCTGCTACAGTTTACCACCTCGGTGGTCGGGCCGGTTTTTGCCGCGGGCTCGAATTTCTGGCAGCTAGCTGGCGGGAATTATTGGGGCCACAATGCCATCCTCCGGCTGCAGCCGTTCATGGAGCATTGTGTGTTGCCCGAGCTGCCGGTGAAGGATCCGGACGCGCGGCACATCATGAGTCACGACACCGTGGAGGCCGCGCTCATGCAACAGGCCGGATACGAAGTGTGGCTGGCAAATGAGGAACCCGGCTCGTGGGAGGAAGGTCCGCCGGATCTGACGGAAAGCCTCAAACGCGACCGCCGTTGGTGCCAAGGAAATCTGCAGCACTTTTGGTTTTTGTTCGCGCCGGAAACCAACTTCAGCAATCGCGTGCATATCTTCTTTGGCTTGATGGCTTACATCACGTCGCCGCTGCTTGTGCTCTCCATTATCCTGGGCGGCGTGGATGCATATTGGGCGGATCGTTACGCGCAGCTCTCATCCCAACCGGAAGATCCTGCCTGGTCCAGCAGCGGTTGGGCGACGATGAATTTGCTTTGGCTCACAATCGCTTTGCTCTTCCTGCCGAAGGTTTTGGGAACACTGACCGCTCTGCCGCGGGCGAAGGATTTTGGTGGAGTCTGGAAGCTGTTTCTGAGTTCCGTTCTGGAAACGTTTCTCGCCATCCTGCTCGCGCCGGTGATGCTGTTCTTCTACACCAAGTTTGTTCTCCTCACGATGCTGGGAATCCGCGTTTCCTGGAAAACGCAGAACCGCTCGGGATCGGGAGTTTCCTTCGGAGACGCCCTGCGAAATTACTGGCAGCCGACGCTGACCGGCATCATTGCGGCCGCGGCTTGCCTCTATTGGACCCCGGATCTTTTCTGGTGGCTATCACCCTTGCTCGCGGGTTGGCTGCTGTCGATTCCGCTCGTGATTTTCACCGCCTCGGAAGCGGCCGGGGAATTTCTCCGGCGGCATCAGCTGCTGCTCACGCCCGAAGAAAAAGCCGCTCCTGCAGAACTCGCCTTCATTGAACATCCGGCGGCACCTTCACGCACTGCGGCAGAAGGTGGACTGCGCGACGTCTTCCAATCTCCTTACACGAACGCGATCCATCTTTCGTTTCTCCGCCGCAATCAACGCCGCACGCACTACAAAGCCGCTTACCTCAACACGTTGCGCGAGCGCCTCCTCCGCGACGGCCCGTCGGCGCTGAGCACTCGCGAAACCATGGCGCTCCTGTGGGATCCGGAAGCCGTCGCGGCCACTCATCGCAGCCTCTGGTCCGCCGAACCTGAGACCTTGCATTCTGCGTGGCTGTCGTAAGTTGAGGCGCTGGCTTCACGCCTTTTTCTTATGAGCACCACACCCCGCGATACCCACGGCAGCGCACCGGAACATTCCGAGACGGTCCTTCTGCTCATCGATGTGATCAACGACTTCGACTTCCCGGAAGGAAAGGATCTGCTTCGTTATGCGTTGCCTGCTGCCAAGAAAATTGGCGCGCTCAAGGAACGTCTCGGAGAGAAGATTCCGACGATCTATGTGAACGACAATTTCGGTCGCTGGAAGTCCGATTTCAAAGCCATCATCGAGCATTGCCTGGATGATCATAATCCCGGCGCGGAAGTGGCGCGGCTGCTTCTGCCTTCGGAGAAAGATTACTTCGTGCTGAAGCCGAAACACTCCGCGTTTTTCTCCACGTCGCTGGATGTGCTGCTGCATTATCTCGGAGCAAAAAATCTCATCATCACCGGGTTTGCGGGCGACTTCTGCGTGTTGTTTACCGCCAACGACGCCTACATGCGCGACTACAAAATTGTCGTTCCACCCGATTGCATTGCGTCGGAGACGACGAAGGCGAACACCGAGGCGCTTGCGCAAATGAAGCGATTCCTGAAGGCAGACATTCGCGAGTCGGAGCAGATCGAAGTCTGAAAAGCAGCGGGCCGGATGTGACGCTCAGGGAGTGCCCCTTCGTGAAAAGAGCGGCGCGTTCTAACTGGTGACCGTTTCTGTTTTCATGAATACAGAAACCGCTCTCATTACCGGCTCGTCCAGTGGCATTGGTCTGCATCTCGCGCATGAGTTCGCCAAGCACGGCCATCCTCTCGTTCTCGTCGCTCCCGTAGAGGAGGAACTGCAAACTGTCGCCAACGCGATCACTGCGGAACACGGTGTGCTCGTTCATGTGATCGCCAAAGACCTGGAGCAACCTGAATCCGCGCAGGAGATCTACGATCAGCTTGCGACGGCTGGTGTAGAGGTCGACATCCTCGTCAACAACGCTGGCAAAGGCTTTCGCGGGAAGTCTTGGGAGATCCCGGTGGAGAACGATCTAGCCATGGTTCGGCTGAACATCGAAGCGCCGCTGCGCCTGACCAAACTCTTTCTTCAGCAAATGCTGCATCGCGGCCGGGGGCGGATCTTGAACACCGCGTCTGTCGCGGGATTTGAGCCGGGGCCGAATCTCAATGTCTATCATTCTACGAAAGCGTTTCTGCTTTCGTGGAGTGAGGCGCTGGCCATTGAGTTGGAGGACACCGCCATCAGCGTGACAGCCTTGTGCCCTGGTCCGACGGATACGGATTTTTTCCCAAAAGCCGACATGCTGGAGACCCGCGCGTTCCAAAAAGCCAGTGTGATGGCTCCGCAAGATGTCGCGAAGATCGGCTACGAAGCGCTCATGAAAGAGGAGCTGTTTGTTGTTCCGGGTGGGATGAACAAAGTGCTCGTTGCGGGACGGCGCGTGCTCTCCGCCGAAGCCCAGGCGCATCTCAATGAGAAGATGTATGAGGAAGTGCCTGCCGAGGATCAGAAGCGCGAGCGCGGCGACTTCGAAGGAGAGCCTGCAACCAAAAGCTGAGTGCGCCAGAGGCTGCAGGCCTTGAAGATGGTGGCAACGTGGGAATCGAACCCAACAGACGGGCTATCATCCGCCAGAGCCACTCCTATTGCCTTTTCAGGTCGTTAGATGTTCGACTAACAACCTCGATTTGTCAACCGGACCGGCTCATTTCGGCGTCTCTTGGTTGGATGGAGAGGAGCTTTCTTTTTGGTGTTCCAACCGTTCGTTCTACGGTAGAAACCGGCCATGACATCATCCAAAAAGGGCATTGTTTTAGCCGGCGGCGCTGGCACCCGGCTTCATCCACTCACGCAGATCGTCTGCAAGCAGCTCCTGCCCATCTACGATAAGCCGATGATTCATTATCCGCTCAGCACGTTGATGCTGGGTGGAATTCAGGACGTATTGATTATCTCCACGCCCAAGGATGTGCCGATGTTTCAGCATTTGTTCGGCGACGGTAGCCAGCTGGGAATGAACATTGAATATGCCGTTCAGCCGGAGCCAAACGGCATCGCGCAGGCCTTTTTGATCGGCGAAACGTTTCTCGATGGTGGCGGCGTTTCGCTCGTTTTGGGTGACAACATTTTCCACGGCAATCTCGATTTCTACCGGGAGGCGCTTCAGTTCGAGCAGGGCGCCTGTGTCTTCGCGTATCAAGTCTCCGATCCGGAGCGTTACGGTGTGGTGGAATTCGATGCAGCCGGACGGGCGATCAGCCTGGAAGAAAAACCGAAGGTGCCCAAGAGCCATTACGCCGTTCCCGGACTCTATGTTTACGACGACGAAATCGTGAACATCTGCCGCAGCCTAAAACCCTCGCCTCGCGGAGAGTTGGAGATCACGGACGTGAATCTTGCCTACCTCGAACGCAAGCAACTGCACGTGCGCATGCTCAGCCGCGGCATGGCGTGGCTCGACACTGGAACCCACGCGAGCCTTTTGGAGGCGTCCAATTACATCGCGACGCTCGAGAACCGCCAGGGTCTGAAAGTCGCCTGTCTGGAAGAGATCGCGCTGCTCCAAGGTTTCATCGACTTGAAGCAATTGGAGCGAACCATTTCCGGACTCTCTGCAAATCCTTACCGGAACTACCTGGAGAAAGTAGCTCTGGAGAATGCGTCTCAGTCTATAGCTCGATGACGAGCGGCTTAAGTGATATGGACGTGCTCGCTTCTATTCCGATGAAGTGGTAGTTTTCAAGCTTATGAAAACTCCCACCATCGTCGGCATCGTCCTTATTATCGTCGGTATCGTTGCCCTCAGCCTCGGTGGCTTTAGCATCACAAAGCGCGAGAATGTAAGTGTCGGACCCATCAAAGCGTCGTTCGATCGGAAAGAGCGATTCCCGATTCCTCCCCTGGTCGGATACGCGGTGCTCTTCGGTGGCATCGCACTCGTCGGGTTTGGAGCGGTGGCGAAAAAGAGCTAGTCCATTTCGAGCTGTAAAAAAGCATTGCGCAAATCTGAGCCGATGGTTTTTTAACCGGTGAAAATATTTTCCGCTCTCGCTCTTTTTGCCTTCACCGTTTCCGGCCTCGCTCAAGAGACAGCTTATCAGGCGCTCACCACGGTCGGCAAAATCAAAGGGGAAGCTTACCTCGATAATTTGCTCTACCTCGAAGGCCGCGAAGGTGGCAGTCAGCCAGGCAACTGGCGGCTCATTTTCGAAGATCCCGCCTCACGGGCTGGGTTCCGCGAAATCGAAGTGCAGAATGGCCAGATCGTGAGCCAGCGCGCACCGCTGAAGAGCTCGTTCGGGGACTCGGGCCGGATCAATCTGGATCGGCTGCAGCTTGATTCAGATGGGGCGTTCACGGTGGCTCAACGCGAAGCCGCTCGGCAGCGCGTGCGGTTTGCGAAAGCCAATTATTACCTCCAGGCCAGCGGCGACGCGGGTGCTCCAACCTGGCGCGTGGAGCTCGTGGATGCTTCGGGCGAAGTGGTGCAGAGCATGCAGGTTTCTGCTGCCGACGGGAGAGTCGTCGGGGCCGGTCAACGTCAGGTTCAGCCAAGCCAGGACGGTGATTACGTTGTGGAGGAGACCACGGAGGAAACAGTTGTCACCCGCAGCGTGGCAGATCAGCCCGATCGAGAGGATGATTCCACCGAGCTGAAGATTCATCGCAGCGCGGTGCGCACCGGACGCACAATCAAGAACACCTTCAAGCAGATCGGCGGCTCCTTTCAGGAAGTCTTCACAGGCCGGCGCACGGTGGACCGAGATCTGGAAGGCGAATAAATATGCTTAGCCTCATCGTCGTTCTTTTCGTTGCGGCGATTTGTTTATTTCTCGCGGAGGTCATCGTGCCCGGATGGATTCTGGCAATCCTCGGCTTTCTCGTCACCGCCATCGCGATTGTCCTCACCTTTATTCAATACGGGGTGAGCATTGGCTCCTTGACGCTCTGCGTAGCTGTCCTCGTCGGGATCAGCGGGTTTGTCCTGTGGATGCGATTTTTTCCGAAGAGCTCCCTGGGCGAGAGGCTGATTAATCACTCGGTGGCAGGCGGCCGGGCGGGAACGATTCAGCCGCATCTCACTCCCGGCCAGGAAGGCGTAGCGGAGACGGATTTGCGTCCGGCCGGGACGGGCCGGTTTGGGAATCAACGCGTGGATGTTGTTAGTGAGGCGACCTTCATTTCCAAAGATGAAGAGATCTGCATCACGCAAGTGGCCGGGAGCCGCATCGTGGTGCGGGCGGTCAGCAGTTTCCAAGGTTAGGGGTGCGGACCGCTGCGGCGGATTGTTTGTTTGAAGTTGGACAAGACCTCTGATTAGGCGCAGCCTGTCGGCATGGAACTCATTATACCGATTTTGCTGGTTGGGGCAGCAGTGGCGCTGCTGGTCTTCTTCTTCCTTATCATCAACTTCATTGGGATCTGGTTTCGCGCGCGGATCGCCAACGCTCCGGTTGGGTTCTTCAATCTCGTCGCCATGCGTCTCCGCAAAGTGCCAGTGGGAGCCATCGTGGATACACGCATCACCGCCGTGAAAGCTGGCATCGATATCGACTCGGATCTTCTCGAGGCACACTACCTCGCCGGTGGGAATATTGAGCAAGTCGTCCTCGCATTGATCGCGGCCGACAAAGCGCAGATCACTTTGGATTACAACCGCGCCTGTGCGATCGATCTGGCCACAAAAGGTACCGGCAAAACCGTCCTGGAAGCCGTGCGCACGAGCATCAATCCGCGAGTCATCGAGTGTCCAAACCCGGCTTCCGGCAAAATGACCATCGACGCTGTGGCCAAGGACGGCATCGGAGTTCGCGCGCGTGCAAAGGTCACGGTTCGCTCCAACCTGGATCGCTTTATCGGTGGCGCGACGGAGGAAACCATTATCGCTCGTGTCGGCGAAGGCATCGTGAGCACCATCGGCTCCTCCGACTCCTACAAAGACGTTCTCGAGAATCCCGACCGGATCTCCAAAACCGTTTTGGCGAAGGGACTCGATAGCGGCACGGCGTACGAAATCCTCTCCATCGACATCGCTGACGTGGACATCGGAGAAAACATCGGCGCCAAACTCCAAGCGGAGCAGGCCGAGGCAGACAAGCGCACCGCCCAAGCCCGTGCCGAAGCGCAGCGTGCCAAGGCAGTGGCCACGGAGCAGGAAATGAAAGCCCGCGTGCAGGAGATGCGCGCCAAGGTTGTCGAGGCCGAAGCGCAAGTCCCGCTGGCTATGGCCGAAGCGTTTCGCAGCGGCAACTTGGGCATCATGGATTATCTCAAGATGAAGAACATGGAGTCCGACACCAACATGCGCGCCTCCATCGCCGCTCCCGACTCCCGTCTGCGCGAATAAACCTTCGTTCCAGCCAGCATGGATCAGATTCTCATCCTGCTCGTCATTGGCTTAGTAGCGCTGGTGCGCAAGCTCGTCTTCGAAGGCGGTTTTGCGGCGATGATGAAGAAGCTTAACGGCGAGCTTAACGAGCCGAACCCGGATTACCGACGCGCCACGCCTCCGCCAGTGCAGCATCACAAGCCTGCCGCCCGGCCCGCTTCTGCGAATCCCGAGGAGGAGCGGATGCGGAAGTTCCGCGAAGCGCTCGGTCTTCCAGAGCCCGAAGCAGCTTCACCGCAACCACGATCATTCCCGACGCCAAAAACGTATCCGGTTCCGCCCATCGTGGCCACGCCGCCTAGACGGCAAATCACTCCGGGCGATCGCGCCCGTGCCGAAAAGGAGCGCATCGAGAGGGCACTGGCGGAGAAGCAGCGGGAACTCCAGGCGCGGGTGCAACCTCCTGTTGTGCGGCAGCCAAAGCCGGAACAGACCACCGCGCCCCGGCACTTGGAACCTGCTCAACCACCTCCGGTTACGCCGTCCCGAACAATGGTCGAGACCAATGTGGACGCTTCCGACGAAATCGCTGACCCCGTCCCGTTGAGCGTCCGGGAGGAGAACGCTACCTCGGGGTCTGTGCTGAACGACATCTTCGGAAATTCGACGGACCTGCGGCGGATGATCCTCGCGCAGGAAATATTAGGCCGCCCAAAATCCTTGCAAAGCTCTTGAATCCCAGTATTTTCGCGGTCCATCAAATAAGCCGGCGTGGCGGAATTGGCAGACGCGCTAGACTCAAAATCTGGTATTCGCAAGAGTGTGTGGGTTCGAGCCCCTCC
>DASVRZ010000048.1:0-23039 GCA_036388355.1 Chthoniobacterales bacterium
CCGCCCCTGGATGAGATCATTGCCTTGCTCAACAAAGAAGCGGACCGCAGCCGCCGTGAGTATTCCGTGGTCGTGCGCAACCCCGCTGAGGCGCCCCCGATTTACCGCTCCTCTGTCGCGGATTATTTCGAGCAGCTCTCGAAGGATTACGAGGGCGCGCCCCCAGAGCCGGCCGCACCGGAAGAGAAACCATGAGTCTGAGTTCCTTCCAGTGGCAACTTGGCGGCCTCTCCCCGCTGTGGGGATGGTCGCTGCTGGCTGCCTGTGCGGTGCTCGGGATAGTTGGCATCGTCCTGCTTTACCGCCACACGCTCCGCAATCTTTCCCGCAGGCAACGGCTCACCCTGGCGGCGCTACGCACGGGTGTCTTGCTTGCCCTGCTGCTCTGTCTCGCCAACCCCTCGAAGGTGGAAAAGTCCCCCCGCACCGTGCCGCCCGATCGTGCGCTGGCGGTCATTGTGGATCGCTCGGCTAGCATGGAAACCGAGGACAACCGGTCTGAAACCCGCCTCGCCAATGCATTGCGGATCTGGAAACGGCACGCCGCGGAAGCTGGCGAGCTTTTCGGCAAAGTGGAGCATTTCCGCTTTAGCAACCGCCTGGAGAGCTCGGGCACATTCGAAGAAGTGACCGCCCCCGCCAAGCCAGGCGCGTCCACCCGGCTTTACGAGGCTCTCCAAGAGGCAATAGCCAATCGCCCCAGCTCCATTGTTTGTCTCACGGACGGCCTGGACACTACGGGCCAACAGGCAGCCGCGCTGCTAGCTGCTGCCCAAAGCCAGGCAGTCCCGCTCTACTTCGTAGTCGGCAAGAACCGCACTCAGCCCAAGGAGTTTCTCAGCATCCGGGAGATTCACACTCCCGCTCGAGTGCTGCGGCAGAGCGATTTCAACCCGAGTGCGGTGGTGGAGATCACCTCTTCGCGCGTGGGCGAAATTCCCCTCGAACTGTGGAGCGGCTCCCGGAAACTGGCGGAAACCATGCTGCCCGTGCGGCCTGGAATGAATACGCTGCCTTGGGCACCGAAGATTCTCGCAGGCGAAGCGGGACCATTTCCTCTGGAGTTTCGCCTCGGCACCTCTGGCAAACAGGAAACAGCCTCCGCAACCACGCAAGTGGTGGAACGAACGGAAGTGGACATCCTCTACTATCAAGGAGCGCTGCAATGGGGATTTCCCTATCTCGTGGCGGCACTCAAGAAGGATCCGAGTTTTAACGTCACCAGCATCCTGAATCCCTCGCTTGGGGTGCGGATGACCAAAACTTCCCGCTCGGGTGCGGCTCCGGCTCATCAGGATCTCCCGCAGACCGTCGAAGAACTTAAGAAATATCGGATCGTCATTCTGGCACATGTGTTTGCCGATCAGTTGAGCCCTTTGCGGCAGCAGGCTTTGGTGGACTATGCGAAAGGAGGAGGATCGGTCCTCTTCATCGCGCCGGGAACGGAGGCGGCCTCGCAGTTTGCTGGCACGCGTCTCGAGCAGATGCTGCCGGTGATTTTTGAAAGGCCCGTCGGCAAGAGTTCCGAGGATGGTGCGGCGGAGCGTTTTCAAAACCTCCTGAACCGCATCGGCGGCGCGAATGCGCAGGAGGATACGAATTTTGCGGAGCGAGTCGCCCGCCAACAGCAGCCTGCCGCGCCGCTCCGGCCGTTTGTCGCCGGCCCGGGAGGAAGTCGAGCCGTCGCAGGCTTGTTCGAAGGCCGCGGCGAAAACGTGCCCAAGTACAGCGATTTCGCATCCGTGAAAACCTGGAAACCTGGCGCGGAAGTGCTTGCGGTTCACGCGCAGGCGGCTCCGGGCACCGCTGCTCGTGTGCTGCTCGCCCGCCAGCCGTTTGGCGCTGGCTGGACCGCAACTCTCGCCACGGATCTCCTCTGGCGCTGGAAGATGTCGCTCCCGAGCACCAGCCATGCAGTGGAGAAATTCTGGCAGCAGCTCATGCTCTCGCTCGCTCCGATGCCCGGGCAGGGTTTGCGGCTGGTTAAGACCTCCGGGCCCGCCACTGTTTACCGCCCGGTAACCCTCCGGATGGAAGGCGCGCAGACCGCTCCCACACTCACCCAAAGCAACGGCAAGGAAACCTCTCCCGTTCCTGTGCGCGAAGCGGAAGGCGCGGAAGGAAAAGCCTGGGAGGCTGTGTTTGCGCCAACGAGCGCAGGCCGTTTGGAGTGTATTGCACGGGATGCGTCCGGCAACGAGGCGAAGATCACGATGCAAGTCGCTGCTACAGCGCAAAATTTGGAGATGAGCAACCTGCCGGCCGATGTCGAAGGATTGCGCAGATTGGCCGAAGCCACGGGCGGAGCCCTCATTGGCGACGAACCCGTCTTCCGGCAGGTGAAGGATGCGCTGGAAGATTTCAGTCAGCCAGAACGCGTGCGGCCTTTGTGGAACTCCTCCTGGCTGCTGGGGCTTTTGTTAGCACTTTACGCCGTCGAACTCATCACCCGCAGGACAATGAAGCTCCTGTAGATACTCAAACCCTTTGCTGTTTCTTCAAACCCTACTAACCTGAAACTATGAGCGAAATCAATCGACAGGAATTCCTCAAGCTGCTAGCCGCTGGCGGAGCCTCCTTTCTCGGCTTGGGCGCCCTGGCTCAGATGCAAGCAGCAACACAGCAGCGCGGACCGCTCTCTCCGTGGGCGCGCCTGAAGTATCAGTGCCGGGGCGGCGATAATGATGATTGGAACGTGCACCCTAACGGCGACCTGAACCTGATCGACGCACTTCGCGACCAGACCTCCGCCAATGTGGACAAGCAATGGAACATCGCGGAGATCGGCAAGCTGGAGACGCTCACTCCCTATCCGTTTCTCTTTATGCACAGCGAACTTGCGCCGGAGTTGGACGACAAAGATCGCCAGAATCTGCGGGAATATATTCTACGGGGGGGCTTTCTCTTTGCAGAAGATTGCGTGAACGGAAAAGGGCGCAGCAGCAAACGCGGCGATGAATTTTTTCTCCCGATGGCGGAGACAGAACTGGGCAAGATCCTCCCCGAGGCCAAGCTCGAGCGCCTTCCTAACGATCACCCGATCTTCCATTGCTATCATCATTTCAACAACGGTGCGCCACACATGCAGGGCGTAAAGCACGGCATGCACGGCATCACCCTCAACGGGAGGTTAGTCGTATTGCTGTCGCCGTCCGACATCCACTGCGGGTGGACCTACGGGGACCAATGGTTCGGCGCCGGCAAGCAGCAGGAGTCTTTCAAGATGGGGATCAATATCTATCTGCACGCAATGACCCAAGGGTAATCTGTCTGCGTGAGAGAGCGGTTGCGATCTTCGACGGCGGCACTCTGCATTGCCGCAATGCCAGGAGAGTAGATTCTTTAACGTGCTAGAAGTAGACCCTGAAACGTGCCGAGTTATTGGCGATCATTTTGATGGCTTGCTTCTTCCGGAACCGGAACGCCGAGCGTCATTGAAGACGCAGTCTCAGTGTATTGACCGTTCGCCTGGGCGTGATCTGAAGGTGCAACCCGGCCAAGCGTGCGGCGCGAGGCGCAGGACGAAAACAAAAATGGCAGCAGCGCAGCAAGAATCGTTACGGCGGCGAACTGAGCATGCTGGACGGGCCGAAGCATCCTGCTCCAAAACGTGGGAGTAACCATCGTGCCATCGGCCCGGAGTTGGTAAGCGATACAAGCCCTGCCTGCCGACTCGACGACAAAGTGGTCTCGCTCACGAGGAGACATCGCGGAGAGGTTGTGAACATGAAGCTGGCAGTGCTCGCAGAATCGACGCTTGGTGTCGCCCTCCATGTTGTCCCATTGCTTGGGACATGGCGTTCCAACTCGTAACGGTGGTGGTTTCGATTTCATACACGCGGAGCAGCGCGTGACAAATGGTAGTCTAGCCCAACGCAGCCAGCATTTTTTCCAGCTGGGCGAGCTTTTCCTGCCAGTTGGTTTCGCGCTGGCGGTGTTCTTCGAGGACGGAGGCGGGGACCTTTTCGGTGAAGCCGGGGTTGCCTAGCTTGGCGCGCACTTTGGCGAGTTCGTCGGAGACTTTGGTGATTTCTTTGCCGAGACGTTCGCGTTCGGCGGTTACGTCGATGAGGCCTTCGAGCGGGAGAAAGAGGTGGCCGAGCGGAGTGAGGTTGGTGGGTGTGCCTTGCGGGGCGACGTAGTCGGAGGTCACGTCGAGGGTTTCGGCGTTGAGGAGGATTTTGAGCACCTCGGCATCGTGCGATGGGAGCGTGGCGGTGGGTTGCAGGACGAAGCGGACGCGTTTGTTGCTGGGGATGTTGTAAGTGGAACGCAGATTGCGCCCGGCGAGGACGGTGTCGTATTTCGCGATCGCGTTTGCCTCGGCTTCAGAAGTGAGCCCGTAGTGGGCTCGGAAGTCTTCGTCGAACGGCTGTGGCCAGACGGCAAACATGATGGTCTCGCCGCCTTGGTTGGTGGGAAGGTCTTCGCGGAAGCCGAGGCTTTGCCAGAGTTCCTCGGTGATGAAGGGCAGAAATGGGTGCATCAGCCGCAAGGTATGCGCGAGGATGAAATCCATGACGGCCAGCGTGTTAGCGCGCAACGGGTAAGCCGCGGCGGCTTCTTCCGGTGACATCGGAGCTTCGGTGGGGAGCGGGACGCGTCCGAGAGCGGCTTTGCTGGCTTCTAGATACCAGTCGCAATATTCGCTCCAGAAGAAGCGGTAGAGCGTCTGCGCGGCATCGCTGAAACGGTATTCGTCCAGAGCGGCGGAGACTTCGCGGATCGCGCCGTCGAGGCGGAGGAGAATCCAGCGGTCATCGCTGGTGAGGAGTTCCGGGTTGATCTCGCCCTCGGTGGCGCCTTCGTACATTTGGCGGAAACGGGCGGCGTTCCACAGCTTGGTGCAGAAGTTCCGGCCGAGCTCGACGTTTTTCTCGTCGAACAAAACGTCCTGGCCGAGCGGTGCGGAACGCATCACGCCGAAGCGCAATGCGTCGGCTCCATACTTGGCGATGATGTCGAGCGGGTCGGGTGAATTCCCAAGGGACTTAGACATCTTGCGTCCTTGTTTGTCGCGGATGATGCCGGTGAAATAGACGTTCCGGAACGGCATTTCATCCATCCACTCGTAGCCCGCCATAATCATGCGGGCGACCCAGAAGAAGATAATGTCGGGGCCGGTGACGAGATCGGTCGTCGGATAGAACTTGGCGAGCTCTGGTGTTTTGTTAGGCCAGCCCATGGTGGCAAACGGCCAAAGCCATGAGGAGAACCAGGTGTCGAGGACGTCGGGGTCTTGGACCCAGTTCTCGGAATCCGGTGGAGGCTCGATTCCGACATGAGGGGTAGCACAAGCTTCCAGCTTGTGATCGTTGGTTGGTAACAAGCTGGAAGCTTGTTCTACCCTATACCACACGGGAACACGATGGCCCCACCAGAGTTGGCGGCTGATGCACCAATCCTGCAACCCGCCCAGCCAGTGCTCGTAAACCTTGGCCCAGCGGTCGGGATAAAACTTCATCTGCCCGTCGGCAACCACGGCGCGGGATTCTTCCACGCTTGGATACTTTAAGAACCACTGTTCGCTGAGGCGGGGCTCGACGGGAACATCCGCGCGTTCGCTGTAGCCGACGTTGTTTTGATAGGGCTCCTCTTTTTCGAGCGCGCCCATTTCGCGGAGGAGTTCGGCGGCTTTTTTGCGCGCTTCAAAACGTTCCAGGCCGGTTAGATCGGCTCCTGCGAGCGCGTTCATCACGCCGCGAGGATCGATGACTTCGATCGTCTCCAGCTGATGCCGTTGCCCGATCTCGAAATCGGCTTTGTCGTGCGCAGGAGTGACTTTGAGAACGCCAGTGCCGAAGGCGATGTCGATGCTGTCTTCGGCGACGATTGGGATCAGCGCCTGATTGTCCAATGGCAGCGGGCGTCGCGCTTGTTTGCCGATAAGGTGCGCGTAACGGGGGTCGTTGGGATTGACGGCGATGGCGGTGTCGCCAGGGATGGTTTCCGGGCGCGTTGTGGCGATGGTTAGGAAAGTGTTAGGAACATCCGCCACCTCCACTTTGAAGTAGTAGAGCAAGCCGTTTGTCGGCTTCATGATGACCTCTTCGTCGCTCAACGCCGTGAGCGCGACGGGGCACCAATTGACCATCCGTTTGCCGCGGTAGATGAGCCCTTTGTTATAGAGATCGACGAAAACGCGCTGCACGCAGGCGGAATATTCCGGGTCCATCGTGAAGCGGGTGCGGCTCCAATCGCAGGAAGCGCCGAGGGCGCGGAGTTGCTTGAGAATCTTGCCGCCGTATTCCTCTTTCCACTGCCAGATTTTTTCGACGAGCTTCTCGCGTCCGAGATCGTCGCGATGCTTGATTTCTCCTGCTTTGCGCAGCGATTTTTCGACGACGTTTTGCGTGGCAATGCCTGCGTGATCGGTGCCAGGCAGCCAGAGAACTTCTTTTCCTAACATCCGCGCGCGCCGGGCGAGAATATCCTGAATTGTGTTGTTAAGGACGTGTCCAAGAGTGAGAACGCCGGTGACGTTAGGCGGCGGAATGACGATGGAATACGCTTCCTTGGAGGACTCGGGGTCTGCGGTGAAACAGCCTTTGGCCAGCCAGTCGGCATACCACTTTTCCTCAATTGCTTGAGGCTCATACGTTTTGGAAATCTCGGACATCGGGTGAAGTTAAAAAGGAAGGTGGGAAGTTGGAAAAGGTTATTCGGGCGTCTCGGCCGGTTCGTCGGAGGGGACGTTGACCTCGTCCGCAGCTTGCGCGGGACCGGGCGGCCATTGGATTTTCTCGCTCGTGAACTCCATCATGTTCTGGAGCCCGCCAAGGGAAAACTCGGCTACGGATCCGCGGATGCCGGCGTAAAAGCGGAGGGAATCGGGCTTCTTGCCGCGGACCACGACCATGCGGCGGGATGATAAATCGGAAGCAATGGAAACGAGGGGCAGGCCATCGTTGGTGGTGAGCCACAATCCGTCGGACAGGCTGGCGGTGGTGAGGCGAAGGGTGTTCTTCTTCTCTGGTGTGAGCGGGTTTTCAACAAGGGGAATGGTGAATACCTTCTCGGTGGGCAGCTCTCCGCGTGGGACGAGTTCACGGGCGGTGGGGTCGAGGCCAAAGGCATCGCTGGGCTGACTGTCTTTTTGTAACAGCGTTTTCCAGAGAGACACTTCGGCGGACGGCGAATCCACGAACTGCAGAACGCGGAAACGCTCCCGATCGCCTTTCCTGCTCACCAAGGCGATCTTCGTGTCGTCTGCATTCACATCAAATGTGAGGAATTCGTCTTCGCCTTCCTTCTCCAGGCTGCGCAATGGCTGACCCTCGAAGTCGAACTGAGTGAGAATCTCGCCTGCCGCGAGAAGCCAGAAGCCGCTTTCTTTACCCATTGCCATTCGAGTGATCTTGCCGAGTGGTGGTAGGTTGATCTTCTCGAATCGGTCGTCGGCTTGCTTGAAAACACTAGCGCCATCTGAAACGAGAACTGTGTTCCCTCGCGCAGCGAGCAGGGTTGTTCCAGGAGGGAGAGGGTTGCTCGGGGTGGATTCCAAAGTTGAGTGATCAACGCTCACAAGCTCATTGTTCAACACTCCGAGAAGTCGATTCTGAGCGGAGGCGAGGGCGGTGAGTTGGAGGGCTTCTTTTTGCTTCGTCAGCTTTCCTGATTCCACTTTGATAAGAGAATCTGCCGCTGCGACATACGTGCTGGTGCCGGCGACTAACAAATCAAGCGCTTTACCTGCTGCGTAGGTCCATTTCAGCTCACCCTCAGGGCTGTAAGAGAAGACTCCTACTCCAGTGGTCTTTTTCTCCTCGGTTCGGCTCTGAGCTGCGACGAATCCTCCACCATCTAACAAGCGCACTAGCTGCGTGGAATCCGGCGAGCTCTCCGGCTTTTCGGCATCGACCCAGTCGTTAAAATGATACGCTTCTCCCTCGATGCTAACCTCGCCAACCGTCACCCCGCGGATCTCGTAATCACCCTTGGTGGCCATTGTTCCCTCCGCCGTTTTTCCATCCCACTGAACGAGAAATCCATTCAGTGCCGCCGGAATGGCATCGGCCTCGGCTCCTTTAAACAGCACGCGAATGCATTTCCCTTCCGCATCAAACACTCCGATCGACACCGTTCCATCCAGGGGAGGCGCGGCCAATTGCACGCTCACGCCGCCTGCGGGACGGGGTGACGTTTCCTCCGCGAAGGTGAACGAAAGCAGGCTGCCTAGAAAGAGCGCGGCACCGAGAACCGGGAGTCTCATCGTTCCGGCTACGGTTGTGCGACGGGCCCGAATTGGGCGGCGGCGATTGCGTAAAGTGCTCTTTTCATGGCGGCGGAAGACTATCAGATTCTCCGTGCCTTTCACCGGAAATCGCGATTGAGTTGGCGCGTGCAGGATTTCACCGGAACATCAAACCAGCCCCAGCCCCGCGCGCATAACGCCACGGGAAAACCCGATTTCGACGCGCGCATCAAGCAACTCGTGGCCGACTGGGGCGGCGGGACGCATCCTGAGTTGGTTGAGGAAATGATCGGCACCGCACTGCGCATGTCGGAGCCGGAAATCGTCGAATCCGACCTGAAGTTGTTCAACCGCTCGCTGAAGGAACTGCGTCACGCGGCGAAGATTTTCGCACCGTACCGCGGTGTGCGGAAGATCGCGGTTTTCGGCTCCGCACGCACGCCATCGACGGCGGAGGATTATCAGTCCGCGGTCGAATTTGCAAAGAAGATGACCGAGCACAACTACATGGTCATTACCGGAGGAGGGGACGGCATCATGGGCGCGGCGAACGAAGGCGCAGGTCGCGAGCATAGCTTCGGGCTGAACATCCGGCTGCCCTTCGAACAGCGCCCCAACCGGTTCATTGAAGGCGACAGCAAGCTGATCAACTTCAACTATTTCTTCACCCGCAAACTGAACTTCGTGAAGGAAACGCACGCGCTCGCCTGCTTTCCCGGCGGGCTCGGCACGATGGACGAAACCTTCGAATGCCTCACGCTCATGCAGACCGGCAAAGCGCGGCTGCTCCCGGTCGTATTGGTGAACCGTCCCGGTGGCGATTTCTGGCAATCGATGGTGGAGTTCATGAAGAATCAGCTTCTTAAACAAGGCCTCGTTTCGGCGGACGATTTCCACCTTTTCTCGATTACCGACAATGTGGACGCTGCTGTTGCGGAGGTCGTGAAGTTTTACAGCAACTACCACTCCGCGCGCTGGGTGGGACATCGGCTCGTCCTCCGGCTGAATCACCGCATTTCGCAGTCGGCGGTGGAGCAGATCGAAACTGATTTCGTCGATCTCTTGCAGGGAGAAAAAATCACCCAGGGTCCTGCTCTCGAAGTGGAGGCAAACGAACCCGCACTGGCCGCGATGCCGCGCCTGATTTTCTCGCCGCATCGCCGCAACTTCGGACGCTTGCGCTTGCTCATCAACGCCATCAACGAAGCGCCGCTCGCGGAATGACGCGCTCCGAAAAAGACCTTGCCCGCCCGGCAGTTTGTGGCACATAGCGTCCCGTCTTTTTACCAAGCTTCTTAATGGATAACGTCATTGCCTCACGCGAACTGCAGGTCGAAAGGAAACATTTCTTCCTCGAATATCGCGAGAACGACCGGGGGCGTTTTCTGCGGATCACCGAGGAAGCGCACGGGCGGAGAAACACGATCATTATCCCGAGCACGGGCCTCGCGGAGTTCACCCAAATGCTGAGTGAGGTGCTCGCTGCCGCCCCTTCTGCGGGCATCTAACGAAGGCGAAATCTGAAGGCGGGGCTTGCGTCCCGAGGCAAACGCTGCGTTGACACCTAGTGGCATTGTGCCTACTTTCGCGTCCCTGTCGCCTTATTAGGCGTCCTCACATTTCCAACCTTTATGCCCACAACATCCAAGAAAAAAAGTGCTCCCGCCAAGGCAGCCAAACCTAGCAAGTCCGCTTCCAAAACCGTCGCTGCCAAATCTTCCGGCGCAGCGAAGGGAAAGAAAAACAAATACGTTTACACCTGGGGCGACGGCAAGGCAGACGGCGACGGTTCCCAGAAAGCGCTCCTCGGTGGCAAAGGCGCCAACCTCGCGGAGATGACTCGCATCGGACTTCCAGTGCCTCCCGGATTCACGATCACCACGGAAGTTTGCACCTATTTCTACGCAAACAAAAAAACCTATCCACCCGAGATGCAGACGCAGGTCGAGGCTGGCGTTCGCAACATGGAAAAGATCATGGGCTACAAGTTCGGCGACGCCAAAGGCTTCCCGCTTCTCGTTGCTGTGCGTTCCGGCGCTCGTGATTCCATGCCTGGCATGATGGATACCATTTTGAACCTCGGTCTGAACGACGACACCGTTCTCTCGCTCGCAGCCGCGACCAAGAATGAGCGTTTTGCCTGGGATTGCTACCGCCGCTTCGTCCAGATGTATGGCGACGTCGTTCTCGGTGTGCAAAAGCGCGAAGGGGAAGACCACGAGCCCTTCGAAGTCGTCATCGAAGAATTCAAACACGAAAAATATCACGCCGACATCATCGACTCCGACCTCACGGCCGAAGATCAGCAGGAGCTCGTTCGCCGCTTTAAGAAGTTGGTGAAAGACCGCACCGGCCGCGTTTTCCCAATCGATCCGTGGGAGCAATTGAAAGGTGCAGCAGGCGCCGTTTTCAGTTCCTGGATGAACGATCGCGCGATCGTTTACCGCCGCAAATATAACATCCCAAGCGAGTGGGGCACCGCCGTCAACGTGCAGGCCATGGTCTATGGCAACACCGGCGAAACTTCCGGCAGCGGCGTTGCGTTTACCCGCAACCCAGCCAACGGCGTCAACGAGTTCTACGGTGAGTTCCTCATCAACGCTCAGGGCGAAGATGTCGTCGCCGGCGTTCGCACTCCGGAGCCTGTGCTCAAGCTCAAGAAGGTTCTTCCAAAGAGCTACGCTGAACTCCTGAAAGTGCGCGCCACTCTGGAGAAACACTTTAAGGATGTGCAGGACGTCGAGTTCACCATTCAGGAAGGCAAGTTGTTCATGCTTCAGACCCGCAACGGCAAGCGCACCGCCGCCGCCGCGTTGAAGTTCTCCATCGACATGCATCGCGAGAAACTCATCGACTGGGAAACCGCCGTTCTCCGCAACCCGGCTGATCAGCTCGACCAATTGCTCGCTCCCGTCTTCGACCTCGATGAAGTCAAGAAAGCCAAGTCCATCGCCACGGGTCTCCCCGCAGGTCCTGGAGCCGCTTCCGGCAAGATCTACCTCAACGCAGATCGCGCTGCCGCAGCCGCCGAGCGTGGGGAAAAAGTCCTCCTCGTTCGTAACGAAACTTCGCCCGAAGATCTTCGCGGCATGATCGCAGCCGAAGGCATCCTCACCGCCAAGGGTGGTGTGTCTTCCCACGCCGCGCTCGTTGCTCGTCAGATGGGCAAAGTTTGTATCTGCGGTGCTTCCGGCCTGCAAATCGACTACGACAAAAAGACCGTCTCGGCTTCCGGTCAGACCTTCAGCGAAGGTGACTTCCTTTCCATCGACGGAACGGCAGGCACCGTTTACGCCGGGGAAATCGCCACCTCGCCGAGTGAGATCATCACGGGCACCGTCAGTGGTAACAAAGCCGCGCAGAAGACCGAGAAATTCAAGAACTTCCAGCAGCTCATGAAGTGGACCTCCCAAGCGTCCCGCCTCGCCGTTCGCACGAACGCCGACACGCCGGAGCAGACCGAGATCGCCATGGCTTTCGGAGCCACCGGCATCGGCCTCACCCGCACCGAGCACATGTTCTTCGAAGGCGATCGTATCGACGCTGTCCGCGAAATGATTCTCGCGGAAAACGTCGAAGGCCGCCGCAAAGCCCTCGCCAAAATCCTTCCGTATCAACGCGAAGATTTCGTCGGCATCTTCAAGGCGCTCAAAGGCTTCCCGGCGACCATCCGCCTGCTCGATCCACCGCTTCACGAGTTCGTTCCTCACGATCAAGACGCGCAATCCGCCCTCGCGGAGAAACTCGGCATCACTTCGGAGAAAGTCGCTTCCCGCGTCAACTCGCTCCATGAGTTCAACCCAATGCTTGGCCACCGCGGCTGCCGTCTCGGCATTGCGTATCCTGAGATCACCGAGACTCAAGCTCGGGCCATCTTTGAAGCCGCTGCCGAAGTGCAGAAAAAAGGCATCAAAGTGAAGCCCGAAGTCATGATCCCGCTCGTTGGCTTCAGGAAAGAATTCGACCTTCAGGCCGAGATCGTTCACCGCGTGGCTGCCGAAGTGCAGAAGGAAACCAAGGTCAAGCTCAGCTACCAGGTGGGCACCATGATCGAAGTTCCTCGCGGCGCTCTCACCGCTGACGAAATCGCCACCTCGGCGCAGTTTTTCAGCTTCGGCACGAATGATTTGACCCAGACCGCTCTCGGCATCAGCCGCGACGACATGGGCAACTTCATGATGCCTTACATCGAGAACGAAGTCTTCAAGAAGAACCCGTTCGCCAGCCTCGACCAGGTAGGCGTCGGCGAGCTCGTGAAGATCGCAATCGAAAAAGGCCGCCAGACACGGCCCGACATCAAGCTCGGCATTTGCGGCGAACACGGCGGCGATCCGGAGAGCGTGAAGTTCTTCCACAAGGTCGGACTCAACTACGTGAGCTGCTCGCCGTACCGCGTTCCAGTTGCGCGCCTCGCTGCTGCTCAGGCTGCGATCGAAGAAAAGCGCGCTGCGAAAAAGAAGTAAGCGTTCGATCAGCTAACTAACAAAAAGCCCGGCGGAGAAATCCGCCGGGCTTTTTTGTGTTGTTATGCCGGGGAACTGCAGGCCGCTGGCCTGCTGTTCCCGGCGGTCCGCCGGGAGCGCGTTTCGGGGTGAGCGAACTTATGCGGGAACTGCGGCACGTGGATGTCCGTTGCCTGTCACTAGCTGGCGCCGGTCTCTGGCGATGGATTGTCTGGGAAGCCGTCTCCGAGTTCGGTCTCTGGGCGACCTGTGGCTAAGTACGGATCGACGATTCGCTGAGCAGATCGATGCTTGGGTTGGTGCAGATCGATGGTTGGGTTGGTGCAGATCGATGGTTGGGTTTGTGCAGATCGATGGTTGGGTTTGTGCGGATCGATAGTTGGTTGGTGTAGATCGATGGTCGGGTAGCTGTGGATCATGGCTGGGTAGCTGTGGATCGATAGGTGGCCAGATGTGGGCGATCCTTCGGTGGTGTGCGGACCGGCCCGGCAGGTGCGGGCGCGGGTGAACGGGTTTTGCCGTCTACAACAGCCGCTTGGCCATGTTGATGTCCGTAGTCTCGTAACCCAGCTTCTCGTAGAGGAGCCTAGCCGGCCGGTTTTGTCCGAAAACATGCAGGCGTAGCGTGTCGATTCCCATTCCGCGTGCTTTCTCCTCGATGGCCTTCATGGCGGCTTGCGCCAAGCCCGTTCGGCGGTGGCTTTCCGCAATGGAAAGCTCGTAGATGAAGCCGCCGCGAGGGGAGTTTTCCCGATCGTCGGCCAGCCAGACAACGCCGACGTTTTCCCCGGAAACTGGCTCCCGGATGTTGAAGAGAAAATGGTGAGCCGTCGCTAGTCCATTCGGTAAGAGTGTTAGATACGCCTCGGCTGAGCGTTCGACTGATTCCTCCAGTGTCCAGGATCCCGCCAGCACTTTTTCCGCCGCGTAACTCGGGATCGCGTGCTCCAGAAACGCCGCGAATTCCGGCTCATCCATCGGCACCAACTCGATCACGACGCGTGATCCAGCGAATTGCGGATCGCTTCGGCAAGATCCTGAGGCCGATACGGCTTCGGTAGAAAACTAATTCCTGAACCGAGATCGAGCCCCGTCTTGAGAAGTTCCTGACTGTATCCGCTGCAATAAATCACCGGCAAATTGGGCCGCGCCTGGAGGATTTTCTCCGAGACATCGCGTCCGGAAAGTTTCCCAGGCATCACCATGTCAGTTAGCAGCAAATCGATCTCTTCATGACGAGCTTCCCAGACTTCTAGTGCCTCGGCGCCATTGACAGCTTCGATGACCGCATAACCTTGTTCCTCTAACACGCGACGGGCAAACAGCCGAACAAACTCCTCATCTTCGACGAGCAAAATGGTCTCCGTCCCACCGCGAATCTCCACTTCCTCGGTCGGTTCATCATCGGCAATGTCGCCCCCAGTCGCGGGAATCAGCACCGTAAACGTTGTGCCACTGCCGACTTCGCTATCCACTTCGACCCAGCCGCCATGTTGCTGGACGATACCATAAACAGTCGCGAGGCCGAGGCCCGTTCCTTCGCCGACACCCTTCGTCGTGTAAAACGGCTCGAAAATATGCGCGAGGTGTTGCGGGGGAATGCCCTCGCCAGTGTCGCTGACGCTGATCCACACGTTGATGCCGCGTTTTGCGCCCGGCTTCGATTCCGCCTCTTCCGCGTCGACCAGCCGAATGCCAGTCTTGATGAAAACTGTGCCGGAGCCCTTCATGGCGTCGCGAGCATTCACCACCAGGTTCATTAGCACCTGCTCGATCATCCCGGAATCACCGATAATGCCGGGAAGATGCGGCGCGAACTCCGTGTCGATAGAAACCGTTTCTCCCACCAGGCGGCTCAGCATCTGCACGATCTCGCGGATGACATCGTTCACCTCGATCGGCCCTGGGTTGAAAATTTGCCGGCGCGAGAAGGTGAGCAATTGCCGCGTCAACTGGGCCGCGCGCTCGCCAGCCATTGCGATCTGCAGAAGCGAATCGCGCTGCGGTCCCGAGAGGGGAAACTGCATCAAGCTCAACTCCGCATGGCCGGTAATGACCGTTAGCAAGTTATTAAAATCATGCGCCACGCCGCCCGCGAGCTGGCCAACGGCTTCCATCTTTTGCGCGTGCCGCAACTGCACCTCGAGCGCCTCACGTTCCTGTTTGAGAATGACTTCGCGCTCGTTCTGGCGGTAGCTGTCGCAGAGCACGCCGGCTTGCTGCACGAGCATCTCCATGGCGGCTTGTTCCGTTTGCGAGTAGCCGCCTTTGCGGTTCGCGAGGGCGATCATTCCGACGACGTCGGCTCCGCGTAAAATAGGCACACCGAGATAGGTGGACAGCGGCGGGTGTCCAGGCGGCATGCGCTCCGGCAGAGGATCTTTAGCGGCATCGAAAACTACGGCGGCGCGGGTGCGAATGACCTCGCCGAAACGGTTGTCGAACCGCTTGAAGGTGATGTACCCCTTCTCACGGAAGCAGTCTTGGGAATCTGCGATGAACGCCTCCGATGCGCCCGTTTCCGCCGTCAGCCCCTCGTAAGCGAGCACGCGGAGTTCCGAGCCATCCTCCGTGAGCACGCCGACAAAGCCGTAGCGGCTGGCCGTCTGCTCAACCGCGCAGCGGAGAAGGCGCGACAATGCGTGGTTCCAATCTCCGTGGGATAGAAAGGCTTCCAGGGATTCGCTGACCGCGGTGAGCAACTCCGTTTTCACCTGCAGCGCCTCCTGAGCTCGGCGCTTCTCCGTAATGTCGCGGTTCACGCCAGCCATGCGCACTGGTTTGCGCGTGGCTCCCTCGCCGGCAAACTCGACCCGGCTATTGCAGGAGAGCCAATGAATTGAGCCGTCTGGCCACACGACGCGGAACTCCGTCTCGTAAACGTCACCTTCGCCCTCCATCGCTTTCTGACCCGCCGCCACGATGCGAGCGCGGTCATCCGGATGCATGAGCTCCAGCGCTTCGCCGGAATCCATGGAGGAAACCGGTGAGCCAAATTGCTTCTGCCCGCGTTCGTCCCACGCCGTTACCCCGGATTCCAGGCACGTCTCCCAGGTGCCGAGTTGCGCCGCTTCCATGGCTATGCGCAAGCGCTGCTCGCTGGATCGGAGAGCGGATTCCGCTTCGTGCTGCTCGTGGATATCGACATTGGTACCGAGCCAGCGCAGAAGCTCGCCTTTGGGGCCTTTTAACGGAACGGCCCGCACGAGCATCCATCGCCAGGAGCCGTCGCAATATCTCACGCGTGCCTCGGCGCCTCGGGCGGCTTCCGCCTCGTGCCCTGGTTGGAACTCAGCCAGGAGCCGTTTCCGGTCTTCGGGGTGCACGGTGGAAAGCCAGCCGTCGCTCGCGAGTTCTTCCTCCGTGATTCCGGAAAACTCCAGCCAACGCTCGGTAGCTTCGAAGTCCCGCAAACTAGCGTTCATCGACCAGTGAATCGGGCTGAACGCATCCGAGAGCAGACGCGCACGCAGTTCGCTCTCGCGGAGACTCGCAACGAGTTGCTCCTGCGACAGGCCCAAGGCGGAGAGGGTGTGGTTTTTCCTCCGGAGATTGAGCTTGGCCATCACCGTCCGGCTCAAAATGGTGAGCGCATCCTTTTGCTGTTCGGTAAGCGTCCTCGGGACCACATCGAGCACGCAGATTGACCCAAGCGTTTCACCTTCCGGGCTGATGAGCGGAGCGCCCGCGTAGAATCGCGCATGCGGCGGACCCACCACAAAGCGGCCAGAGGAAAAGCGTTCGTCCTTCAGAAGATCCGGAATGACGGAAAGCTCGTCGCCTTGAATGGCATGAGAACAGATTGAGTCTTCATGTGAGCATTCCCGGAGTTCGCAGTTTACGCGCGCCTTAAACCAGTGCCGGCTCTCCGTGGCGAAGCTAATCAACGCAATCGGTGCCTCGCAGATCTTGGACGCGAGGAGGGCAAAATCATCGTAAGCCTGCTCGAATGGTGTATCCAGGATGGCGTAGCTCTCCAACACATCGAGACAAGGGGTGCAGAGTGGAGCCAGGGGAGAATTCATGGGGAGCTTTCCGAGAGGATCACAAGACGCAGCAGTCGCGTCGATTCGAGGAGATTAGACAAGAGTACAAAAATGCACACGTATTTCTGCCTCAAACTGTATCATTTCTTCCAAACAGTCCGCGGGAACCGTTTTCCGAGGTGCAGTGGGCCGATTCCCGTGGGAAATTCACTTCCCAAAAGGAGCATGATCCGTAATGTTTCCGCTCGACACTTTTGACCATGAGCACTGCCACTGAAATTGCCCCGCCGCCCGTCACCCTTCTCAACGTCCAGATCGACGGCGTCTGGCACAAGATCGCCAAGGGCACGCGGGTCATCGAGGCTTGCTCGCAAGCGGGGAAATTCATCCCGCGCTACTGCTATCACCCGAAACTTTCCTCTCCCGGCAACTGCCGCATGTGCCTCGTCGAAATGGGCATGCCGAAGATGACGCCCGACCGCAAGCCGGAGATCGGCGAAGACGGTTTCCCGGTCATCGGGTGGATTCCTCGTCCGCAAATCTCTTGCGCGCAAGATGTTGCAGAAGGCATGGGCATCCGCACCGATTCTCCGATGGTCCAGGAATGCCGCAAAGGCGTGATGGAATTTCTCCTCATCAACCACCCGCTCGATTGCCCGATTTGCGATCAGGCTGGCGAGTGCCGCCTTCAGGAATTCAGCGTCGAATACGGCCAGAGCCAATCGCGTTTCCTCGAGCACAAGGTCAAGAAACCCAAGAACGTCCAGCTTGGGCCTCGCGTCACTTTGGATGATGAACGCTGCATTCTCTGCTCCCGCTGTATCCGCTTCATGAAGGAAGTGGCCAACGACGACGTGCTCGGCTTCACCGACCGCGGCAGCTACTCGACCTTGAGCTGCCACCCCGATCGCACGCTCGACTCGAATTATTCCCTCAACACCGTCGATCTCTGCCCGGTCGGAGCGCTCACGAACACCGACTTCCGGTTCAAAATGCGCGTCTGGTTCTTGAAGGAAACCAAGACCATCGACGTGAACTGCGCCACCGGCTCGAACATCGTCGTCAGCGCGCGCGAAGGCATCATTTACCGGATCACGCCTCGCGAAAACAACGACGTGAACCAGAACTGGATTCCCGACAGTCACCGCCTGAACTTCAAATACATCAACCGCGAAGACCGTCTTAAGGCCCCGCAGATCGTGCAAAAGAACGTCCTGGCGAACACCACTTGGGCAGAGGCGATTTCGACCGCCGCCGCGCAGCTCAAGGCGCTCGACGGCAAGCAAATCGCCATCGTCGCCAGCGGCCGCATGACGAATGAAGAGCTCTTCCTCGCCCGTCGTTTGGCTGACACACTGAAAGTCGAAGAGATCGACATTCTCCCGCGCAACGGAGAGGCGGACGGCTTGCTCATCGCCGCCGACCGCAACCCGAACACCGCAGGCGCCAAGCTCCTGCAAGTGGCCGGTGAAGAACCCGGCGCACGTCTTTCCGCCATCGCCGCAGGCATTCAGTCCGGCACCATCCAAGGCCTCATCCTCCTTGGCGAAAACGCCGTTGCCGCAGGCATTGCCGAATCCGATCTCGCCAAGCTCAAGACTTTGGTCGTTCTCGACATTCTGCCGAACGCCTCCACGAAACACGCGAGTGTCGTCCTGCCCGCCGCCAGCTTCGCAGAGAAACGTGGCTCCATGATCAACGGCAAAAACCGACTGCAACGCCTCAACCAAGCCATCGCCAGCCCGGGCGAAGCACACGACGATTGGGAGATCCTCCGCGACCTCATCCAAGCGCTGAGCGGCTCCAATGGCATCTACACGATCGAAGAAGTCTTCAGCCAAATGGCCGCCCAGGTTCCCGCCTTCCAAGGCCGCAGCCTCAGCAAAATCGGTGACCTTGGTGCGCAGTTGTAAAATTCGCTGAATAAATCAACAGCACTCCCCGTCACTCGAGCAGCTTCTTGATACATGCAGTATCAAGTCATTGTCCGATAAACAGACATCTCACCATGAAACCATTAATCTTCCTCCTTACCCTAGGGCTCGCATTCACCACTAGTAAACTTTCCGCCACGGACGTCGTCCTGGAAGGCCCTTGGTCAGCAAGCCTCAACAGCAGTCGCACCTACTTCTCCTCTGGGCGCGCCCAGTCGGGCAGACTCCAACGAACCGGTCCCGGCTACTATCGTTTTGGCCGGCTCGCCGGTGGCGATATCGCTAATAATGACCCAGACTTCTTCTCCGGCCCATTAAGCCTCAACTTCTGGCGCCTGAACTTCTACGGCGGCACCACGGGCAACCTCCTGTTCACCCGCGGCTTCAACGAACTTCCTCCCGATTCGTTCTACCCCGACGTTTATCGCGCCGGATACTTCCGCAGCCCCGGCCGTCGTGGCTATGGAGACATCTCTCTTGAGGAGTTCGATTTCGACTTCGGATGGGAAGAAGCGGACAACATTCCGTTCTCCGCCTTCCGCTACTATTAAGCACTGCCGCGCTCTACCGCAGTGACATTTCCGAACGTCGCGCGCTGGGCTGCCTGCTTTCTCGCAGGAGTGGGAGTGGGGTGGATCCTTCCAAAGGCTTCCCCGCCCTCTACAGCCGCCCTCCCGCCGCAATCCGCGGTATCGAAGACGTCACTAGGCACGGCGGCATCACCGCAGGCGCTAACGACATCGCGGGTCCTCGCTGGTGACGAACCAGCTGCTCCGACAGATCCCAAGTCTTGGAACGAGCAATACGACCAGCTCAAAAGCCTGCGGGAGAAACAGGATTTTCTCGCCAATCTACTTGAGACCGAGGGAAAACGGCCCGAGGCCATCCTGGATTTTCTCGCCAAGCTTCCTCGCAATCGGCTTCGCGACGAAGCTATGCAGAACGCACTGCAATTGCTCGGAGAGACGAATCCCGTTCTCGCTATCAAACGAATCCCGGAGTTGCTCTCCAGCGTGGATGCGCATAATGCCTATGTGGGCATCGGCGAGATCTGGGGCAAAAAAGATCCGGCGGCCGCTCTTTCCTGGGCATCTTCCCAGCCACCGTCGGAGTTTGCGAGCGGCATGATGGAGCAAATCGTTTCCTCCGGAACTACGGTAGATCCTCAAAAGATGACCACGCTCCTGGCCGGAGCCACTTTTCCAAAGCCCGAGGATCGGGAACTCGCGTACCGCGCTCTCGCAGGAGTCTGGGCGCAAACCGACCCCGCGGGTGCTGTGGCTTGGGCGCGCCAAATGGCGAATCAAACCAATCTGCCGGCACCCGTTTCTAGCGCTTACCTCAATTGGGCCACCGTCGACCCCGCTGCTGCCGCTGCTGCCGTCCGCAACGAAAAACCGGAAGTCTTGAATCAGGTCCTTCCTGAACTCGCCCACATCTATGCCGAGAACGCGCCGGAAGAAGCGGCCCGCTGGGCCAGCGGATTGGCTCCCGGACCGGCTCAGACAGAAGTGGCCCGATCCGTCGCCTCTGCGTGGGCTCAATCAGACGCCCCGACCGCTATGAAATGGGCGATGTCCCAGCAAGGCGACCTGCGCCAGGCGTCGCTGCAAGCCGTTTCCCTCCAGTGGACGCGCGCGAACCCCGAGGCTTTCGAGAAATTTGCCGCGCAACAATCGCCGGAGAGCCAGACCGAGCTGCAAGGCATTTTGGACAACATGAGGCGCCCCAAACAGGACAAGCCTCGCACCCGCCGCCCCATCCTGAGCACGCCTTAAGCGGCCGCCTCTTCCAGGTAGTGGAAGGTGATGGGTTTTTCCACTTCTTCCCGGAGGCTTTGGTGGACGGGGCAGGAGAAGGCTACTTTTTCGATGGTTCTGAGGTCGTCGGTCTGGAGGCTGATGGGGATCCAGATTTCGGTCTCTAATTTCGAGATCTTGCGGGGAGCCGAGGTGGACATCTCTTTCTTCACGGTGATTTTCATCCCGGTGAGGTCGATGTTTTTTCGGCGGGCGTAGATATCCATCGTGGTGGCCATGCAGGTGCCGAGGGCGGTGGCGACGAGGTCGGTGGGGGAGAAGGTTTCCCCTTTGCCCTGGTTATCGACGGGGGCGTCCGTAGTGAGGCTGTTGCCGGAGGGGCCGTGGGTGGCGGAGCAGTGCAGGCCGCCTTCGTAGGAAATGTTGATTTGAACCATGTTTCACTGTGTCACAGCGCATCTGTGACGACACGGAAATTCTCCACTTAGAGCGCAATCGGAAGGTTGCGTTTTGAAAAAAAATCGCAAGAATGCGCCCGATTTTGAAAGCGCTTATCTTCGATTACGACGGCCTGATTGTGGACTCCGAATACCCTGAGTATCTCTCGTGGCGTGAGGTGTATGAGGCGGCGGGGGTGGAGTTGACGGAGCAGGTCTGGACCTCCGCCGTAGGCTCGGTGAATGCGTTTCTCCCCAAGGCGTTTTTGGAGAATGCCACGGGGCGCGTGTTCGATTGGGAAAGCATTGACCGGGAGCGGCGGCGGAAACTGTTAGTGCATCAGCATGCACAGCCCGTTCTTCCGGGTGTGGCGGATCTGATGCTGCGTGGGCGGGAGGCTGGGTTTCGCATCGGCGTGGCGAGCAATTCCACGCGCGATTGGGTGGAGCACGGGTTGGAGCGGCTGGGCCTTTTGCCGTTGATCGAAGTGATTCGGACCGTGGAGACGGTTCCGCGGCCGAAGCCGTTTCCCGACGTTTATCTAGCGGTTTTGGGGAACCTCCAAGCGGAGGCGGGGCAGTCTTTCGCCTTCGAAGACTCGGAGCCAGGAGTGCGTGCGGCGAAGGCGGCCGGGCTGCGCGTGGTGGCCGTGCCCAGCGCGTTGACGCGTTACCAAGATCTGTCGCTGGCGGACTGCACGGTGGCCAGTCTGGAGGGTTTTGATTGGCAGATGAACGGGATCATAGAAGTAGTTCCCTCTGGGCGGATGGATAATCCACGCGGGGGCACAGCGGGTGCTTAATAGGAGATCATACCATCCAAATCCTATGCGCTGTTCCTTTTTACTCAGTCTTCTTGTTTCCGCGTTCGTCTCCGGACACGTCGTCGCTGCAGACGCAGGTTCCACCAGCCGCAGCCGCAAACCGCTCAATCAAGCGCTGCTCTCGCGCTTGGTTTTGGAAGAAACCAATCGCTACCGCGCCAGTCAGGGCAGGGGACCTGTCACCGCTGCTGCTTCCTTGACAACCGCCGCGCAGGATCACGCCACGGCGATGGCGGTCGACAAATTTTTTGCTCACAAAAATCCACATGACCGCGAGCAGCGCACGTTGGGTGACCGGATGCAACGTGTCGGGCTCCGCTCTCGCATCTGCGCAGAAAACATCGCGCTGACCTACGCCGAGTGGGACAAAACCGGACGCACGGCCACCGTTCCTAAAGCGGCGGAATACACCTATCGCGCGCTCGCCAAGAGCGTCATGCAGCAGTGGATCAAATCCCCGGGCCACCGCAAAAATCTTCTCGGCAAACCCTATTCCCAAATGGGCATTGGCTTTGCCACGGCACCCGATGCGCGGGGACGTGAGCGCGTCTATTGCGTGCAGACCTTTATAGGTTCGATCTGACGCGGACTTGCGTTTCGCGCTGCCGCTGTGGAAAAATACCGCGTCTGTGGCTGCCGCTCCCAAGGTTTATCGCTATTCTCTGCCCCGCTTTGTTCAGTCACTGAGCTTCTGGACCACCTGGGCGGTTCTTCGCGGGATCATGCTGTGCTGCGTGCGCGTGCGGAGCGTGGGAAAATTCCCCGCTGATCTACCAGGCGGCTTCATCCTGGCGATCAATCATAATAGCCATCTCGACGCGCACGCCGCGGGGTGTCTCGTGCCGAGAAAAGTGGATTGGCTTTCGCGCGTGGAATTCTTTCGGCATCGGGTGTGGGCATTTCTGCTGCACGCAGTGAGCGCCATTCCCATTCATCGACAGGGCGTGCCGGTTCGGGCGATTCGCACTGCGATCCGCACCCTCCAGAACGGAGGGAACATCGGCATTTGCCCGGAAGGCGAAGTGCGAAATGGCCCAGAGAGCGTCGTTTACGGCGGGAAACTGAAGCGCGGCGTCGGATTACTCGCCCATAGAACCGGAGCGCCGGTCATCCCGTGCGTTATCCTCGGCGTGCAACAGCTCTGCCGGGTGGAACCGTGGCTGCCTGCGCGCAGGGGAGAAGTCTGGGTGAACTTCGGCACGCCGGTCTTCGCGGAGCCCGGGTTATCACCGAAGCAGGCTAGGGAGCAGCTCTGCAAACAGGTGGAGACGCAATTCTGCGAATTGTTCGCAGATCTTCAAAGGATCCACGCTCTTCCTCCGAAAGTTTTGCCGTAGCTGCTGCGCCGCCGGGAACAAATCCTTCTCACCGGGCAACGGTCTCACTGGCGTTGCAGCGGAGAATGCAACAAATTTGACTTATTCAACGCATCGATCCGGTC
>DASVRZ010000049.1:0-4242 GCA_036388355.1 Chthoniobacterales bacterium
AGTGAGTCCACTAGCTAAAGAAACGAAGGATCCGCTGCCGATCTGCACAATAGGTGCGAGATCGACAGCGGATCGGTTGTTAGTATGATGCCACCGTTGTGCGAGAGCCTCGCAAGACCGGCGGCTGGTTATTGCCGCTAATGGCTAGCTCGTTCTACCGCGCGGTAGTGCTGTGACGGTCGTCGTTTTTCCGCTTCAACCCGGCCAACCCGAGTAAACCGAGCAGGCCGACCCAGCCATAGTCGCGATCATCTTCGCGCTCGACAGTGGTTACAGTGTCACTTCCGGTAGCGCCGCCAGAAGTCTGCGCGGACGCTACGAGTGGGGATAGCACAGTGGCCGCAACTGCAAAGAGGAGATATTGTTTGTTAATTTTCATATGCCTTTTTATCGCCAAGGAAAACGCAGCGGGTGTAATATTTTAGCCGTGAACCTAAGGGTTTGGCCGGATCGACTTCTCCGATCCCGCGGCGCTGCTTCATAGATAGGAGGTTCGGGATACCTCCGGGTTTGCTTTTAAGATACCCACTGAAATCGCCTACCCCATAGTCCTTTAGACTTCCTCAACAAGTGCGATGGATCGCAGAGCCTCGACGCCTTTCGCCTCCGTTACGATGGTCTCTAACTCTGCTATGAGGCCATCGGCACCATCGCAAGGTCACCAGTTAGCGGTATGGCTTGCTCTGCTGCCGGACGAACTAGAACACCATGGGCTGGCCTTCGCGCATCACGCAGATCTTTTCCGCGAGGCCGAGGCGGCCGGCTTCTAGCAGCAGGCGTTCGGGCGGTTCGTGGACGGGCTCGTAGCTCAGCCGGAAGCTGCCATAGTGCATGGGGATGAGTCGTTGCGCACCGAGTTCCTGGAAAGCTTTCACGGCCTCTTCCGGGTTCATGTGCACTTCGCGTCCGCTTGGCGGATCGTAGGCGCCGATGGGCAAAAGGGCGATCTCGGTGGGGCAGCGCTGGCCGATTTCTGCAAACCCATCGAAATACGCGGTGTCGCCGCAATGGAAAATGCTGCGGTCGCCGATCTTGATGTGGAACCCGCCGAAGCCGCGATGCGAGTCGTGCAAGACGCGCGCGCCCCAGTGGTGACACGGCGTGAGGCTGATCTCGAGAGGGCCGTGTTTCATGGTTTCCCAATAGTGGAGCTCATGGACTTTGTTGAAGCCGAGGTCGTGGACGAGGTTGCCGACTTCGAAGGGGACGACGATGGGTTGATCGGCGGCAACGGCGCGCAGGCTGCGGCGGTCGAGGTGGTCGAAGTGGGCGTGCGTGACGAGAACGAGGTCGATATCGGGCAGGTCGTGCAGGTGGACGCCGGGATGCTTGATGCGTTTGATGACTTTGAGCCAGCTCGCCCAGTTCGGGTCGATGAGGATGTTCAGCCCGGCGGCCTGAATGAGGAACGAGGCATGGCCGATCCAGGTGATGCCGATCTCGTTCTCAGCGAGGGCGGGGAAGGTGACGGGCTCGGGTTTCCCTTCGCGCTTGGCGAGGAGGGTGGGGAGGAAGACCTGGGTGAGGAAGTTGCGTTTGTTCCAGCCTTTGGCGGGGCGAAGGCCGACTTTGCGTTTCCCGTTGGACGGTGCCGGGAGGGGGAGACCGGAGGGCGGAAGATCGTTCATCACAGGCCAGACATGGAGGGCAAAAGGATATTCGCAAACGGGGGCGGCGCAATTAGTTTACCGCCTGATGTCACAGGAAAAATCCACGGTCCGCGGTCTGATGCGCCAGAAGCTGGCGGGATGGTCGGCAGCGGAGCGCCTCGAGGCATCGCATGCGCTGGTGCTGCGCCTGACGACGCTGGAGGTGTGGAAAAATGCGGCGGTGATTGGGCTTTTTGCGGGTCGTTCGGACGAAATGGAGACGTCGCTGCTCTGGGCGGTGGAACACGGTGCGGGTAAGACGTTTCTCTACCCGAAGGTAGAGGGTGACCAGTTGCATTTCCTGGTGGTGGAGGCGCATACGGATCTGCAGCCCGGAAAATGGAAGCTTCACGAGCCGACGGGAGGAGAACCGGGGGTGCCGGAGTTGGTATTGGTGCCGGGCGTGGCGTTCGATGCGCAGGGAAACCGGATGGGGAGGGGAAAGGGTTTCTACGATCGGTGGCTGGCGGCGCATCCAGCGGTGAGGACAGTGGGCGTGTGTTTTGATTTCCAGATGGTGCCGGATCTCCCGGTGGAAGCGCACGATCGCCGAATGGATTTGGTGGTGACAGAGACGAACTGCTACGACGGTGCCGGATGACTACGGAACCTCGCTTTAGCGCGCCGCCGACGGCACTGACGATTGCGGGCTCGGATAATTCTGCGGGGGCGGGGATTCAGGCGGATCTCAAAACGTTCTCGCACTTTGGCGTGTATGGGCTCACGGCGATCACCTGCGTCGTGGCGGAGGTGCCGGGGCTGGTGAAGTCGATCCAGGCGATCGAGCCGCAGATCGTGGCGGAGCAAATCGAGTTGAGCCTGGAGCATTTTCCAATGGGAGCGCTGAAGACCGGGATGTTGTATTCGATCGAGCTGATCGAGGCAGTGGTCGCGGTTTTGCGGGACCGAGCGGGAGCGATTCCGGTGGTGGTGGATCCGGTGATGGTGGCGACGTCGGGAGATCCGCTGTTGCAAAACAATGCGGTCGAAGCCTATCGCACGCAGCTTTTACCAATGGCGACTTTGGTGACGCCGAATCTCGACGAGGCCGGGGTTCTGCTCGGCTGCGCACCGATGCGGACGGTGGAGGAAATGGAGCACGCTGGGAAGGAGCTGAGCGCTCGGTTTGGGACGGCGTTTTTGATGAAAGGCGGCCATCTCCCCGGCGGATCAGCCGTGGATCTGCTGATCGATGGGGATCAGGTCTGGAGATATGAAGCGCCGTTTGTTCGCAACGTGATGACTCACGGCACGGGCTGCACGTATTCAGCGGCGATCACCGCGCAGCTAGCGCGAGGGTTGCCGCTGCCTGAGGCGGTGGCGAAGGCGAAAACGTATGTCTTCGAGTCGATCCGGCAGTCGTTTCTCTGGAAGGCAGACGAGAGAACCGTGATGGCTCTCAATCATTTCGCTCAGGAGCCGATCTGACTCGCCGCTGCGCCGCCGGAGCCTTTTGGCGCGGAGAGCTTCTGCGAGAATCGCAGGAGAAAAATGGCCGCGAGCACGATAAGGACGATGACGAAAAGCCCAACGCGCAATCCCGAACCGCGCTTCGCCGGCTCGAAGGTCGCGCTGTATTTCTTGCCCGCCGGGATCCTGCTGAAGTGGGGAAACATTTCATCGACCCGAAACCAATTCGGTGACCCAGAGCGGCGGACCAACGAATCCAGATGAAGAAATCCTGCGCGGTAAAGGTTGCGCAGGTCCGACTCGTCCACGCGCCTTTCGAGGCCGCGGTCGGATTTTGCTTCAAAAAGATCCATGAATCCGTGTTAGAAAGCAATCCCAGTGCCGGGTAAACGCCGGCGTAAACAGCAGACCGCGAATTTCTTGCCCGATGGGAGTTCCCGCTTGGCTTTAGCTGAGCACGCTTCTACGGTTTCCGCCCAGTGAAAATACTAATTATCGGAGGCGGCGGACGAGAGCACGCCCTGGCGTGGAAGATACGTCAGTCACCACGTGTCACAGAAGTGCTTTGCGTCCCGGGGAACGCCGGAGCGGGGGCAGATAATCAGAAATGCGGCGCAGATGTGCGAAAGCTGCTGGATTTTGCCCTTTCCCAGAAGGTGGACCTGACGGTGGTCGGTCCAGACGACGCCTTGGCAGGCGGGATCGTGGATGCCTTTGAAGCGGCGGGGCTGCGGATTTTCGGCCCGACCCAAGCCGCAGCGCGTTTAGAGTCGTCGAAGATTTTTGCGAAGAAGTTCATGGAGCGTCACGGTATCCCTACCGCGCGCTCCGGGCAGTTTAGCGATGCAGCGACCGCGCGGGAATTTGCGAGGGAGTTAGGTTGTCCGGTGGTGATCAAGGCCGATGGGCTGGCTTTGGGCAAAGGCGTGATCATTGCGCAGACGCCCGAGGAGGCGAACGACGCCATTCACCGGATGATGGAGTTGCGGGAATTTGGCGACTCGGGCGCATCGGTGGTAATCGAGGAATTTCTAGTGGGCGAGGAATGTTCTATCCACGCTCTCGTGGACGGGAAGTCCTATCTGCTCTTTCCAGGCGCGCAGGATCATAAACGCGCGCTCGATGGTGACGAAGGTCCAAACACCGGCGGCATGGGGACGTGCAGCCCGGTCCCGATACTGGA
>DASVRZ010000050.1:0-9510 GCA_036388355.1 Chthoniobacterales bacterium
CGTTGTCGCCGCCGTCATCGAAGCTCTGGAATCGATCAGCCCGGATTATCCAGCGGTGACCGAGGCGATGAAGAAGGATAATCTGGCCGCGCGGAAAGTCCTCGAGTCGGAGAAATAGCGCGAACCGGCCGATTTCTCCACGGAAGAGGCGGACTTTCCGCTTTCTCACCATATAAAGATTGCGCCGCGGGTGAACCCGTGTATTTTCGCGGTCCTCTTATGCCGAAATCCATTGCCAGACGTAAAACCAAGAAAGCAGCGGCGAAGCGCTTTAAAATCACAGGAACTGGGAAAATTCTCCGCTCCTCTGCCAATAAACGCCACTTGTTGAGTGCCAAAAGCCCAAAACAAAAACGCCAGAATGCGAAAGCCTGCCTCGTTGATAAAACGGACATGCAACGCATCAAAGACTGCCTGCCTTTCCACTAGACCCGGAACCGCAGCCATCGGATTTTCCATCCAGGAGACACTCCACCGCTTCTTTTAGCGAGAGTCCTCCTCACCGAATGAACGGGGTCGGGAAATCATCAACACAACCAACAGTTCATTCGTGGAGACCGCGCCCAAGCGGATTTTAGAACATGCCAAGAGCCACTAACGCACCCGCGAGCCGCGAACGCCGCCGCCGGGTCATCGAAAAAGCAAAAGGATTCCGCGGTCGCCGCTCGAAACTTTTCCGCTACGCCAAAGACGCCGTCATGAAGGCCCAATACTGGGCATATCGCGATCGCAAAACCAAGAAGCGGAACTTCCGTTCCCTTTGGATCCAGCGTCTCAACGCCGCTGCCCGTGAACAGGGTCTGACTTACAGCCGTTTCATGGAAGGCCTCAAAGCCGCTAACATCGATTTGGACCGCAAGGTTCTTTCCGACATTGCCATCACCGACGATTCGGCTTTCAAGTCGATCATCGAACAAGTGGTCGCTGCGTTGGACAAGAAGAAGTCCGAAAAGGCTGCCGCTTAAGCCATTCACCGTCCGGTATTCTACCGGTCCATCTGAAACTTTGAACCGAGTCACTCACACTGACTCGGTTTTAGTTTCCACCCCTCTCTTTTCTCGTGGAAGACGCTCTTAAAGAAATCCAAATCCGTGCGCTCACGGACATCGCGGCTGCGGTCGATCTCACCGCTTTGGAAACGCTCCGGGTCGGCCTCATGGGACGCTCCGGCAGCGTTTCCGTGATCGGTGAGCAAATGAAAACCGTGCCTAAGGAGCAGCGTCCGATCTTTGGGAAGTTGCTCAACGAGACGCGCAACAGCATCAACGCCGCGCTCGAAGCCCGCCAGACGGAGCTCGTCGCAGCACGCGATGCGGAGGCGGTTTCCAGCATCGACGTCACCCTGCCCGCCCGCCTGCATCCGCAGCCCGGCGCGTTGCATCCCGTCACGCAAATGCAGGATCGCGTCATCCAGATTTTCCGCCGACTCGGCTTCGCCATGGCCGATGGTCCGGACATCGACGACGAATGGCATTGCTTCGACGCGCTGAATACGCCTGCGGATCACCCCGCGCGCAACGAGACGGATACCTATTATCTTCCTGACGGCCGCTTGCTGCGCACCCACACTTCCACCGTGCAGATCCGCACCATGGAAAATCAGCCGCCGCCCCTACGCGTCATCTGCCCCGGCGCCGCCTATCGCCGGGATGAAGTGGACGCCACGCACCTCAACCAATTCAACCAGATCGAAGGCCTCTACGTTGCCGAAAACGTCAGCCTCGCCGATCTCAAAGGCACGCTGGAATATTTCCTCCGGGAACTCCTCGGAGCCAGCACGGAGATTCGTTTCCGGCCGCATTTTTTCCCGTTCACCGAGCCCAGCTTCGAAGTGGACGCCAAGCTGCCCGGCACGAACAAATGGCTCGAGCTCGCCGGTTGCGGCATGGTCGATCCGGCTGTTTTCGAAGCCATCAACCAGCGCCGCGGCGACAACGCTTTTGACCCAGAGCGGGTCACCGGCTTCGCCTTCGGCTTCGGCATCGATCGTCTCACGATGATCCTCACCGGCACCACCGACATCCGCATGCTCGTCGAAAACGACCTGCGCTACCTCCAACAATTCCGGTCATGAAAGTTTCACTCAACTGGCTGCGGGAGTTCCTGCCGCTCGACAAAACCAACGCCGAAATCTCCGATCTCCTCACCTTCGCCGGCGTGGAAGTTGAAGGCATTGAAACCAAAGGCGTGGACATCGCCAATGTGGTCGTCGGTCAAATTCAGAGCTCGGAACAACATCCGAACGCCGACCGCCTGAGCGTCTGCAAAGTGGACGATGGCAGCGGCATGCCGCGGCAAATCGTCTGCGGCGCAAAGAATTATCAGGTAGGCGACAAAATCCCGGTCGCGCTCCCCGGAGCCGTGCTGCCCGGTGATTTCAAAATCAAAGTGGGCAAACTGCGCGGCGTCGAGAGCGAAGGCATGATGTGCTCCGCCAAGGAACTCGGCATTTCAGAGGAATCCGCCGGACTGCTCATTCTCTCGCCGGAGAGTGCCATTGGCACGCCGATCAGCGCGCTCTTTCCGTCGGACACCATCTTTGATCTGGAGATCACCCCAAACCGCCCCGATCTCCTGAGCCACAGCGGCATCGCCCGCGAACTGGGTGCAATCCTTGGAGCGCCAGTCCGTGGCGGCATGGTCGCTGAGTCGCTTCTCGCGGGAAACTTCCCGGTGCAGGTCGAGTCGGATTCCTGCCCCTTCTACAGCGCCCGGATTGTTCGCAATGTAAAAGTCGGCCCCAGCCCGGAATGGCTCGTGGCCAAGCTCCAATCCGTCGGCCTCCGCTCTATCAACAACGTGGTCGATATCACGAACTTCGTCATGCTCGAAATGGGGCAGCCGCTCCATGCCTTCGATCTAGCAAAAGTGGATCGCGGGATCGTCGTCCGCCAAGCTAACGCCCAGGAGAAATTCCTCGCCCTGGACGGTCGCGAATACACGCTCACTGCAGAGGACCTCGTCATCGCCGACGAAACCCGTGCGCTCGCCATCGCGGGTGTGATGGGTGGCCAGGACAGCGGCGTTTCCGCTAGCACAACCGATGTTTTGCTAGAGAGCGCCCTTTTCCGTTCTTCAAACATCCGCCGCACCTCACGTGTGCTCGGTCTATCAAGCGACTCCTCCTACCGTTTCGAGCGTGGCGTGGACGCAGGCCAGGTCCTAGCCGCTTCCGCTCGTGCCTGCCAGTTGCTCGCTGAGATCGCCGGAGGCCAGGCCGAACCAGCTCTTTCCGTGGCCGGACAACTGCCTCCGTTGCAATGGACCGTCTCCCTGCGCAACGACCGCTGCCGCCAACTTCTCGGCGCAGACCTGCCGGACGGACGCATCGACGGCATTCTCTCCGGTCTGGGCCTCACGAAAGCAGCCGACGGCTGGACCATTCCCTCGTTTCGGGCAGATCTCACCCGCGAGGTCGATCTCATCGAGGAGATCGCCCGCGTCCACGGCATCCAGGCCATTCCTGCAAAGTCCGGCGGATTCGCCGCACCAACTTCCGAGGTGGACCGTCTCTACGACTTTCAAATGTCATTGAAGCGCGCGCTGGCAGCTCGCGGTTTCTCCGAGGCCCGCACCCTTTCGCTTCGACCCGCGAACGAAACAGCTCTCCGTACAGACGCAGCCCTGCGCGTGCGCAACCCGCTCACCGAAGATCAGACCTGGTTCCGCGAAAGCTTGCTGGCGGGACTCCTCACCGTCGCCGAGTTCAACCAGCGCATGGGAGCCACTTCGATTCGTCTTCTGGAAACGGGCCGCACGTTCCGTCAAACCGATGTTAGCTCTGAGGAAACGCTCACCCTCGGCTTGCTCATCACGGGGCAGGACACCCAAAGCGACTGGCGGAAGACTTCCCAGCCGCTGGACTTCTTCGGCCTCAAAGCAGACGTCAGCCATTTGGTTGCTGCGCCGCTGGTTTTCGTCGCCTCGGCTCATCCGGCGGCGGTGTTGGCAGCAGATATTTCCATCGCCGGAAAGAAGGTTGGCTGGATCGGGCAATTGCAGCCCGCCCTCGTCCGCGACACCGGGCTCAAAGCTCCCGTATATGTCGCAGAGATCGATCTCAACTCGCTGCTGACTGCCCTCCCGACAAACCGGCTCTTTTCCGCTTTGCCGAAGTATCCGGCGGTCACACGCGACATCGCGATGCTTGCTCCCCAGACGCTGACGCATGCGGAAATCGAAGCGGCGTTGGTAGGTGCCAACGACCCGCTGCTGCGAGATGTATCGATCTTCGACATCTTCACCGACGCCACAGGGACAAAGATCCCCGCCGACAAAAAATCCCTGGCCTATTCGCTAACTTACCGCGCCGACGACCGCACGCTCACGCAAGACGAAGTCAACGCCGCCCACGCCCGCCTCAAAACCCGGCTCGTGGAAACCTGCGGCGTCACCCTGCGCGAGTAGCCTCCCTTGGGAGCGTACGCGTCTCGCGTGCCCTTTGAGGTGTCTCGCCTCAAAGCTCTTCGAGTAGAATGTCGGGAGGGAACGCCCCTCCGCGAGACGCGAAAGGGAACACGCGAGACACGTGCGCTCCCGGACACTACGGCACCACGAACGTCTCGCCGACATCCACCGCTAGCAGGCGTTCCGGCTCCTTCGCGAATGCCGCTCGGATCCGCTGCCCAGGCTCCTCCATCGGCTCTGCGCTCAACTTGAACGTCTGGTGATGCACCGGGACGAACGTCTTCGCACCCGCAGCGTTTGCCATCACGTAAGCCTGCTCCGGATTGCAGTGCGCCCGAATCCACGGGTTGTAAGCGCCGATCGGCATGAGCACCAAATCGATGTCTCGCCCATTAGCACCAAGATGGGAAAACGCATCCGTCATTGCAGTATCGCCCGTGTAGAAAACGCGGCGGCCCTGTTTCTCCAACACATAGCCGTTGTAGCCGCGATGCTCGTCACGCAGCATCCGAGCGCCCCAGTGGTTCACCTCCACCGCCGTCACGGTGACCTCGCCTGAAGGCAGCGATAACTCGATTGTCTGCTTCCACTCGATCTCGTGCACCTGCCGAAAACGTCGCAGCAAATCGGACGTTCCTTTTGCCGTCACAACCACCGTGTCGCGGGAAAACTTCCGCAAGCTGGAAAGATCCAGATGGTCAAAATGCGCATGACTCAGAACGATCAGTTCCGGCACTGGAAATTCACCAACCCCTAATGCCGGACGCAAATACCGCTTCGGCCCCAAGATAAAAGGACTCCGGCCCGGCCCAACACGCGCAGAAAAGACCGGGTCCGTGAGAACCCATGACCCAACGAAATTCAGCAACACCGTAGAGTGCCCCAAGCAGGAGCCCGTAATAGCATCGTCTTTCCACGACGCAGGCTCCGGCCGAAACCGGGGCGCCGGCACAGAGCGAAACGTGTCCCCGAATATCTGCCGGAGGATGCTGTTGCGCGTCGCCATGAAGCGCAGACGTTAGCACAACATCCGACTGCTAACACTGCCACCGTCCCGTTCGCGCGGCAGCTCAGCGGCGACCGGACCCGCAAATCAATCCGGCAGAATCAACGCCGCCTGACGGTCGATCCCCGCCTTGGCAAAATCGCTCCCGGGATACAAACTCTGCGCTTTAAGATACCAGGAGAGGCTCGAGCCCGGCTGGTTTTGCTTCTCCAGTTGTTCGGCTGTCCGCAACGTCTTCACAAAATCCGACGCCTGCGTGGTGAGATTCGCACGCATCTGGTTGAGCTTATTGTCGGTCGGATACTTCTGATAAACGTGCTCCACATTCTCCCAAGCGCCGGCGAAGTCGCCGCGTTTCTCGATCTCTTCCGCCCGCATCAGCGCCCCTTCGATCGTCTGCATGGCATCGAGCACTTCCTGAAGCTGCTTCTGACGCTCCGGATACAAAGCCGCCGCGGCAATGAAACGCACCCGGTCATCGTAAATCCGGCGGTATTCCTTGCGCCCCAACAGCTCGTCTAGAAGGTCCAGCGCCTCCAACTGCACATCCGCCTGCTTAAAGATAATGCCCGAAACCTCCGCCAAAGCCGGATTGCGCGGCCAGAGAGCGGTCGCTTCCTTCAACTCCGTTTCCAGGACGGTCCGATCCCCGCTTGCCGCCGCATTCTTCGCCTTCGCGAGGTGCATTCCTGCCACGGTCTTCGCTGTCTGGATCGCCGCCATCGGCTTCGAGGAATCGAAATCATGCGCCATCGCTTCCAGGTCTTTCACCAGCTTCTCCGCCAGCGCGTAATCCTTCACATCCAGCGCAGAAACAAGCTGATAACTCGCCTGGCTGAACTTCAACGCGAGCCGCTTCTTCTCGCGCGGCAGAGTCCGAAATTCCGGCATGTATTCGCCCACGATAAACCCCTCGCCCAACCGCTTTGTCGCGCTCTCCAGCTCTTCTTTCTCCAGCAAAAACGTGTAGGCCTGAATACTCTCGCGGCAGTCGCGAATCGCCTCATTCGCCATGCTATCCAGCGTTCCCACCGTCGGCGGCATCCCCGTCGTTTTAGAAAAGAGCGATTTCGCATCATCCCCCACCCGCATCGTCGTGTCGCCGTCCTTGAAAATATTCCGGTAAAACCGGGTCGCGATCAGCACATGCTGATACCGCCGCTGAAAGAAAAGCTGTGCGCACAACGACTGAAACTCGATCTTCGCCTGCAACTCCGAGAGTTCTTTCTTCGCTTGATTCGCCAACACCAGCGCCTTGATCTCCATCAGACGCGTTGTATACGGCTGCATCCGCGTCGTCCGTTTCATCTCCTGGTTCTTCGCGTATTCCTGCTGCGCGGCGGCGTTTTTTGAGCCGGGCGCATCGGTGGACGGCATCTGCGAAGCCATGCCCGCATTCCATTCCACAGACTTCTGCTCGGTCACCAACGAGTCATTCGCCTTCTGCAAACGCTGACGCTCATTCTGGGCACTCCAGGCGGAGTAAACCGCATCCGCAATCGCATCGCAAAGCCGCGCATCGTTATCGAAAACGCCGGCCTGTGGCAGCAAACGAAACGCCTCATCGAGACTCGTCGGGTTCACCTTCGCCGGAGCCAGTTTGTCGAGGATCGTCGCCAGCAGATTCTGATACCTCTTATCCGCCTCTGTCGTTTCCTCCGGCGCATTCAGATACTTCTCAAACCGCGCATTGAAGAGCCGGTTGTCGTTGATGTTCCACGACTTCCCATTCCACGAAAACACCTCCGTATTCGGATCGAAACTCGGGAGATCCCCATTACCACCGGCCGGTTTTGCACCACCGGAAGGCGCCGCCGCCGGAGCACTGCTTGCGGGCGCAGGAGCCGGATCCGGCGCCTGACCCAACGCCATCGAGGCAAACATCGTGCAGCCTAAAAAGAGGGGAAATCTCATACCTTGCGGAGTTCTTCGACGTGTAAAATGCCATTCTCATCCACCGTCAGCCGGATCGCAAACGACTGGCCGCGCTGGATATTCATCTTGTTTAGCGACTCCGGGATCAGAATCGGGATGACACTCTTCCCGGCATCATCCACCTCAATGGAAAAAAGCCGCCCGGTGCGGTTGCCCTTGATGAAATTGCGCACCGTCCCCGTCACTCGGTAGGTGTTGCCGCGCAGACTGTTGGCATTCTCGAGATACAACTGGGTGTCGAGAATGGCCGTCGTCCGATACGGATCCTGGACGTTCTTAAAAAGCGTCAGCCCGCCAGCGATGGCAGCAATGACGAGCAACACACTGGCCACCAGCCAGCCGGGATGGATCTTGGAACTAGCTCTGCGGGAGGACATTCCAGAAAACGTAGACAAACTCCCTCGCACTGGCAACGATCCTTATTTCCACCACACCCGCCGCCCACCACCTTCGAATAGCGCCGAGGACACAAAGAAAAAGGTCCAAATCCCCCTACGCTGTCACTCTCCAGCGATTCGCGGATTGACTCTCTAATGGAGGGCTCCAGCAGAAAGCTCAATATCTGGAAATCGACCTCCCCCAGCAATTTCGTCCGCGTGAAGTTTGTGGGTTAGAGGCTAAAGGAGTCTTTCCTGATTCGTGTTAGCCTCTATCGCATGCCCGATACTAAAGCGCTCCTACAAGAAGTTGAAGCAGCGTTCCATCCAGTTGAAAAGCCAGGGGGCTCGTCGCTTTCATTTCATAAGTCCGGCTGCTCATCGTGCGAGTTCCTCCGACGGGATCTTGAGCAATATAGTGCCTCCACGCTCCCAGATGTCGCCATCCGATACCTGCACAATGACCTGTCGTGCCTCTCAGCGGAAGGATTACGCTGGGTGTTGCCCTCTTACCTCCAGCGTTGTATCACCCAAAATGCAAAGTACGATGCCATCGAAACCGAATTCTTGATCTACACCCTCGCACCGGAAGCAAATTGAAATTCCGAAGGTGAAAGGCGTCGCCAGCTTTCGGGATTATCGCGAATGGTGTAGAGATCATCCACACTGGTCTACATATTGCGCCAAAGAGATAGCCCAAGCACTGACCTTCGTCAGTTCACTCCCAAGATAATGCGCCTAAACAAGACGCCATAGCGACAAGCGGAATGTTCGCCTCGTACCAACCTCTTGATTGGGCACGAAGTAACGTCGATTCTCCGGCGGACGAGACGTCCCGCCCTACCCAAGAAACTTTCGCACCTCCGCCAACGCTAACAACGGCCAGTTGATGCGGTAGGAGTCGTATCTCAGGTAGAAGACTCCGGGGAAGCCGGTGCCGGTGGTGTCGGGTTCGCACCAGTCGCCGGCGGGTTGCTGGGTGTGTAGCAGGAAATGCGCGCCGCGCAGGATGCGGGAGCGGGCGGGTTCGTGCGCGGCGCAGAGTCCCATGAGCGCCCAGGCGGTTTGCGAGGCGGTGCCGTGGCCTTTGCCGCGGGTGGTGGGGTCGGTGTAGGAGGCGGCGGTTTCGCCCCAACTGCCGTCTTCGTTCTGGCAGCTTTCCAGCCAGTCGCGGGCGCGTTCCAGCCATGGCTCGCGCATGTCCCAGCCGAGCGTGGAGAGTCCGCGGAGAACCTGCCAAGTCCCGTAGATGTAGTTGACGCCCCAACGGCCATACCAGGAGCCGTCGGGTTCCTGGGTCTGGCGGAGATATTCGACGGCGCGTGCGATAGCCGGGGGGATGGGTCCTATATGACCTATAGGACCTATTCTCTTCTGGTGCCCGAGCAATTCCAGAACGCGGGCGGTGAGGTCGCTGCATTCGGGGTCGATGATGGCGTTGTGGTCGGCGAAGGGCACTTCCTCGAGCCAGCGGTCGGTGACATCGCTATCGAAGGCGGCCCAGCCACCCTGCTTGCATTGGAAGGCGAGCAGCCACTTCAAGGCGCGCTTTTGTAGGTCGGTGCCGTCGAACTCTGGAAAACGCGCGAGCGCCAGCAGGACCATCGCGGTGTCGTCGGTATCGGGGTAGTAAATGTTAGCAAACTCGAAGGCCCAGCCGCTCGGCTCGATGTTAGAGACGATGCGGCTCCAGTCGCCGGCGAAGCGCACTTCGCGATCCACGAGCCAGCGGACGGCGGAGGTGAGGCGGGGATCGTTTTCCGGCACGCCCGATTCGCGAAGGGC
>DASVRZ010000051.1:0-10559 GCA_036388355.1 Chthoniobacterales bacterium
GGACGGTGGACGGGCGGTTAGAAGAGGCTGACATCAGGTTCGTTTGGGAAAGTGGTTGAAGAGGAGGGAGCAGGTTCGGCGGCTTTGCGAGTGACGATTTCGATACGCTGTTCGGCGGTTTTCAGTTTCTCCTGGCAAACCGCGATCAATCGAGTGCCTTCTTCGTAACGCTCTAGTAATTCGTCTAGCGGCATCTGCGCGGACTCCATTTGCGCAACGATTTTTTCGAGCCGTTCCATCGCAGACTCAAAGGTTCCGCCAGAATCGGGCGTTTTGGATGAGGCAGCCATTAGCGGTTCCAACGCTCCCGGTCGCTGTAGAAGATGTTCTCGGCCGCGATGGGCAGAGGGACCATCTTCTGGAGAGGAAATTTCGCGAGAGCTGCGGGATTCCGCATAATGATGCCGGCCCACCCTTTGTATTCGCCGCTGGCGAGATCGGGAAAGATTCCCAGGCGGCTTGTAACGGGCGTGAGCAGGAGGCCGTTAATCGGCATCTTTAGCTGGTTGTAGTCGTTGAGGGCGTTGAAGTCCTCCACTGAAAGGGGAAGCCAGATGCTCTTCCGGTCTGCATACCAGGAGACGGCGTAGGGCATATCGGACGCTATGATTTCGTTCGGCTGCATCCATTTATTCAGCAACGCGACGACTGGTGGCGCATACGGCGGCCAGACGAAGGCCATCGCATTGCCCTTGGGTAGGAGGGTGAGGATCAGCTGGATGCTCGAAAGGAGAAAAATGAGGGTGATGAATGCGTGGCGGGCAAATTTGAAGGTGATCTCCAGGCGCCCCCACAGGATCAACAACATCGCCAGGCCGTAGAAAATCATCATCGGGATGAAAAGGATATGGAGTTGGTTGGGCGTGATGAGCGTCTTCTCCTGCCCGGCCAGCGTCATCCCGATGAAGGCGAACACCCACATCGAGAGAATTCCCCATTGCAAGAAGGACGTTTCCTCACGCCGGAAGCGGTGCAGCAGAGAAATAAAGAAAGCGGGAGCGGCCACAGCCGAGCCGAGCAACAGGAACAATTGCCCGGATTGATACAGAGTTTGTTCGGTTAGCTTGGAGCGGAACCAGGATACGGAAATGCCAAGCGTGGTGGTCGGCTGCCGCATCCATCCCGCTTCGCTGAGCTTCACCCCGTCTAGAGGAGCAAAATAGGCGATGCCAAACGGAGTGCCGGAGACCTGAAGATTCCGAACGACCCAGGGAGAGAACACCAGCAGGGCAACTGCGAGGACGAGGAGTGCCATCAGCCCACGAGGCTTGAAGACGAAAACAGCAAACAACACAAAGCCGAGCAGAAGCCAGATGGTCAATGCATGGGCCAGCAGCAACAGCCCAAAGAGCAGCCCGACAAATCCGAGAGTGATCCCGAACGAGCGGCCTTCAGATTGAGCCGCCAGCGCCCGCGCCACCAGATGGACGATGCCGCTAAAGATCAGCAGCATGAGCATCTGCGGAAGGCCCGACATCGAGTATTTCCAAAAGATATCCGAGACCAAAGTCAGCCCGGTGCCGAGGATCGCGAGCTTTTCATCGAAAAGACGAGACGCGGTGAAGTAATTGATCAGGACTGCACCCAGGAAAAAACAAACTGCCAGAATGGCAATCAGCCGATCTCCCGAGTAGATGCGCTCCTGGTTATTCGCCTCCGTATTCCAACCTCCTTTGACGAGAGTCATCAGCGGCGCCTGCACTAAAGGATTGAGGGGAGCGTGATACGTATCTGGAAAACGCATCGCGTTGAAAGGCTTGCCGTGTTCCGTGAGCTGCGCAATCGCGAGGGGCCGAATAGTCTGCGTGGTAAACCCATTTCCTCGCGCAATTTCACGGGCGATCTGGGCCTGGTCCATACCCATGCCATGTTCCAAGCCTCGGAATTTGAAAATGATGTAAACGGTGGCCACGGCAAGCACGGCCACGACGAGGAGCACGCGCCGCATGATGATCGCCAGCGACCCCTGTTCCAGATTATGGACGAGCCCTTGGACGGATGTTTCTGAAGCCATAAAGTGGAATTAGGAGATGTTTAACTCGTGCAGACGTCGATGGAGCGTGCGCCGGCTGATGCCCAGCTTTTTAGCTGCCTCCGTGCGGTTTCCATCGGTGTCCTCAAGGGCGCGCATGATGAGACGGGTTTCGGAATCATGCAAATTCAAAACATTGGAACGCGCGCTCTGCGGCGCATTCGAAAAGCCGCTTCGCGAGTCGCCGATTTCGTCGATGGAATCTCGCACAGATTGAGGCAGATCGCGGACGGTAATCTGATCTTTTTGGGCCATCACGACGCCGTGCTCCATGGCCGTGCGCAACTCACGAACATTGCCCTTCCAATTGTGGCGCAGGACACATTCCATCGCCTCGGGGGTGAGGGGACGAAACGGCTTGTCGTTCGCCTCGGCGAATTTCCGAAGAAACGCATCGACGAGCAGCGGCAGATCCTCCTTCCGCTCGCGCAGGGGCGGCATCGTGATGCGAACGACGTTCAGGCGGTAAAACAGATCGTCGCGGAATTTCCCTTCCGCCACCAGTTGCGCCAGATCCTTATTAGTAGCGCAGACCAGCCGCACATCGACTCTCACGGTGGTGTTGCCGCCGACACGCTCAAATTCACCTGGGTCCAGCGCGCGCAAGATCTTTACCTGCGTATTCGCGTCGATCTCGCCGATTTCATCCAGAAACAACGTGCCGCCGTTCGCCTGCTCAAAGCGACCGATGCGTTTCTCCGTTGCCCCGGTAAACGCTCCGCGCTCGTGACCAAACAGCTCGCTTTCCAGCAATTGCGGCGACAAGGCCGCGCAATGCACCGCGATAAATCGGGTCTTGTTGCGGTTGCTTAAATTGTGGATCGCCGCCGCGACCAGCTCCTTACCGGTGCCGCTTTCGCCTTGGATCAACACCGTCGCCCGAGACGGCGCGACTTGCCGGATCGTATCGAACACCTCCTCCATGGGAGCGCTGCTGCCGATGATGTTCTCCAGGCCAAAGCGCTTTTCCACCACCTGCTTGAGCTGCACGACTTCGGCTTCCGTCTTGCGGCTGCGCAACGCACGACTGATGAGAATTTCCAACTCATCGATGTTGATCGGCTTGGTGACAAAATCGTAAGCCCCGCGCTTCATCGCTTCGACGGCCGTATTCACCGAGCCGTAAGCCGTCATCATGATGCAAATCGGCGGTTTCGCTCGCGCCATGACGGTATCAATCAGCTTCATCCCGTCATCGCCGCCGAGGCGGAGATCGGTCACCATCACGTCCACCTGCTCGTTCTCCAGCACTGACAAGGCACCCGCGGCATCGGCGGCAATATAGACATCGAAGCTGTCTTCCAACGAGTTCCGCAACCCTTCGCGGGTGTGCTTTTCGTCATCCACGATCAACACGACAGGATTCATAGTTTCTCCTCCGGCTGAAAAAATTGGTTCATGCGTCTCCTTCTTCCGACGGCGCTCCAAGCATCCGGATGCGCCGTTCGCCAAACGGAAGCCGGATCGTAATCATGAGCCCTTTACCCTCGTTGCTCTCCAAATCTATTTCGCCGCCGTGCTCGCGGACAATCCGGCGCACAATCAGCAACCCCAGTCCGCTGCCGTTTTCCTTCGTAGTGAAATACGGCTGGAAAATCCGCCCCATGTTCTCCGCAGAAATTCCCCCGCCGGTATCCGTGAAACTCACCGCCACATGCTGATCTCCGCGCCAGCTCGCGATGTGCAGGATTCCTCCCGTATTCATCGCCTGGAAGCTGTTCTTAATCAGGTTATAAAAGGCCTGCTTGATCTGATTCCGATCCAGTTCCAACAACGGCAAATCCTCCGCCAGCCGCGTCTCCACTAACACATTCCGGTCATCAATTTCCCGCGCGAGAAACGACACCGACTCCTCGATGATCGCGTTGATATTCTCCTTCTGCACCTGCGGCTGCGTCGGGCGAATTGCGCGCAAAAATTGGTTCACGATATAGTCCAGCCGCTTCACTTCCTCCTTCGCCACTTCCACCGATTCCTCCAACGCCGCACGCTGCCTGGACTCGAGTTTACGGATCTTCCGCTCCATCAACTGCAAATGGATGTGCAGCGAATTCAGCGGATTCCCAATCTCATGAGCCACGCCAGCGGAGAGCAGCGTGAGCGCGGAAAAACGCTCACTCTCCAGCGACTCTTCCGTCGTTTTCTGCGTCTCTGTAATGTCCCGCAGGATCACGGCATAACCCAAATCCTCGTCGTCCTTCATCTCGGTGTCCGAGCCGAGATCAAAGGGCACCACGTAGAAATTCAAAAGCCGATGCTGGGGATAAAAGATCTCCGTGTCGCGGCTCACCACGCGGTCCGACTTCGTCATTCCGTCCCAGTCCAACCCGCGCACGCGCTCCGTCAGCAGCTCGCCCATATCGCCCTTCGAATCCAGCCCACAAAGCGCGCAAGCTGACTGATTCAGATAAAGAATCCGGCTGCCCGCATCCGTCACGATCACCCCTTCATGCAGCGCGTTGAAGATCCGCTCGAAAAACCCTTTTTCCCGCGCCAGACGCAGGATGTAACTCTGCACCGCTTCCGGCTCCACACGCTGGATGCGATCTAAAAATTTATCGAGAAATCCGCGCTTCATGTGGAGCGACAGAATGGCACACGCGGCGTTTTTTGCAACTCCTCACACCGACCGGTGTTACAGCGGAAATGTTAATATCAGGAAGCTGCCGAATTCTTCTATCAGCGCGGCCAAACCGGTTGCTGGGGTCAGTTCTCTCTATTATAACTGGGTGCGAATGAAGAAGTTCCTCCTCTTAATCAGTCTCTTGTTAGTCCTCGGCTACGGGTGGACCCGCTGGAAAGGCAAAGGCCCGGACGACAAAGCGTCGGCTGTCATGACGGCGGAGGCGACTCGCGAAACAATCATCGAAACGGTCGAAGTCGCCGGCGAGGTAAAGCCCGAAGTGCTCGTCGAGGTGAAGCCGGAAATCAGCGCGCGCATTTTGAAGATTCACGTCAAGGAAAGTGATCACGTCACTCGCGGCCAGTTGCTCGTGGATCTGGATAATAGCGAACTCCTCACGCAGCGTTCCGCCGCCCTCACGGAGATCGCAATTGCCGAACTGCAATTGGAAAAAGCCGGCCGCGACCTGGAGCGGCAGCAGCGTTTGCTGAAGAGCAACATCATCACGGATCAGGAATTTCGCGATGCACGAACTGTCCGCGACGTGGCGGAACAAGGCTTGAAGAAAACGCGCCAACAGTTAAGCACCCTGGAGAGCCGCATCGAGAAATCCAAGATCATGGCTCCTATGGACGGGACGGTTTTGTCCATGCCCATTGTCGAAAACCAAGTGGTCGTCGGCGCAGCCAGCGTGAGCGCCGGAACTTTGCTCATGAGCGTTGCCAATCTGGGCGATCTCATTATCACCTCGCACATTAATCAGGTGGACGTCGCGAAGCTGAACATCGGCATGCCATTCGAGTTCCGCGTCGATTCCTTGGGAGCGATCAAGATGAACGGCCGTGTGCGAACCATCGCCCCGATGGCCACGATCGTGAACAGCATCAAGGGCTACGTCGTGACTTTCAAAATCGAAAATCCCAACCCTCGCCTGCGCCCCGGCATGACCGCTCAGGTGTCCATTCCCACCAACAAAGTGGAGGAAGTCACCGCCCTGCCGATTGGGGCCATTTTCGAGAACAGGACCGGCGACAAAATCGTTTACCTCCCCAATGGCGACAATCCACCAGCGGAGAAAGTCGTGGAAATCGGCCTGACCAATAATGCTTTTGCTCAGATCAAAGCGGGCGTGGATGCGGGAGAGAAAGTGCTCCTGACGAAGCCCGCTCCGAAATCGTGAACCAGCTGAAATGAACATCGCCATCGGGCTCACTCAAGGGCTCCGGGAGATCCTGGCGCATCGCCTGCGTTCGACCATTGCCATGCTGGCGATTGTCCTCGGAGCCGGCTCTTTGCTGGCCACTTTCGCCCTGACGGAAGGTATCGCGCGCCAGGAACGCAAATTCTTGCAGTCCATTGGCGGAGTGGAAAGATTCACGATCCGCAGGGCCCAAGTTCCGCCGGATCAATACGCAATTCCCGAGTTGAGTCCCGGCATGACGATGAACGACGTCACCGCGGTGCGGAGCAAACCCCACTTGGTTGCAGCGATGACGCCCACCCACCGTCTGCGTCCAAATCCGGTAATCAGCTACATGGGCAAGGCCATTTATAGCTCCCGTTTTACCTGTGCAGCGGCCGATTACCACATTGTCTGGAAGCACGTTTTAACGGCAGGTCGCTTCCTTTCGGTGATGGACGTGGAGCGTGCACGCCCGGTCTGCGTGATCTCCAACGGGATGGTGGACGCGCTGAAACTAACGCCCGCAAGCGCGATCGGGAAGATGATCGCCTTGGACGGCGAACTCTTTGAGATCATCGGGACCTTGCAAGCCACCGAGGCGCATTGGATGAACCAAGAGGTCATTCTTCCGCACACAACCGCGTTCATGATTTTCGAGCACGGCCGGGTCGATGCGAAAGGCAATCCCATTCCAGCCACGGCTTTCAATGAAATGCAGGGCATTCTGCGCGATGCGAGCCAGGTGGAGGCGTCTGTCGAGGCGCTGAAAACCATTCTCCTGCAAAACCATCGGGGCGTGGAGGATTTCTCCGTTGAGACGATGGTCGAGTGGTCGGAGCAGATCGAAACGCGGATCCAAGCCGTGCGGGTTAGCGGCAGCGTCATTGCGGGGGTTAGCTTGTTGGTCGGCGGCATTGGCGTCACCAACGTCATGCTCGCAGCGATCAAGCAGCGCATTCGGGAGATCGGCGTGCGGAGGGCTATCGGGGCTCATAGCAGCGACATCTTCGTTCAGATCATGCTGGAAGCCTTCATCCTGGCTCTCCTGGGCGGGCTCCTCGGAATCGTTACCGGATGGGGCATTGTTCTATTTTTTAAGACTGCAGCCGTTAGCGAAGCCGTCCCGATCATTCTCTCCGGAGACCTCGGCTGGAGCTTCGCGTCGGCAGTCGTCACGGGGGTCGTAGCCGGCATCTATCCAGCGCTGCGCGGTGCAGCCATGTCGCCCATCGAGGCGCTTCGTTACGAATGATCGCCGCCTGGAAAATAGCCTGGCAGCAGGGCGTCGCGGAGATCTTCACGCACTGGTTTCGCACGTTGCTGACAATGATCGGCATCATCATGAGCGTCTCGGCGCTCGTTGGAATGGTCGCCTTGAACGAAGGCGTGGCTCGCGGAAAGCTGGAGGCCTCTCGGCAAAGCGGCAATCTCACGAAGATCATCATCAACGCCGGACAAAACCGGACGAGCGCTTCATTGAAAGGACTCTTCAGCCGCGGGTTGGTGCGAGAAGACGCAGATGCCTTGAAAAAAGCGATCCCGGGCGTCGAATGGGTGTCTCCCGTGGTCCGTTACGAAAGGGAGAAGCTCACCTTCGAAAACCGAACCGCGCACCCTCGTGTGCTCGCCGGAATGGTGGAAGTAGCCATCCAGGATCGATACGAACCACCGACGGCCGGACGTTTCATCAGCGCAGTGGATATCGATCGAGCCGCGCGCGTCGTGGTGCTCGGCGGAACCGCGGCACTGCAGCTTTTCGATGACCCTTCATCAGCAGTGGGCAAAGACATCATCATCCGCGGCATTTCCTTTCGGGTGATCGGCGTATTGCCGGTGCACTTGTCGGAAAGCGCCAAACGCGACCTCGCTCTGCGCGCCAAAGAGGGGCGGCCACCCGGCGTGGAAGGCCGCGCGGGCGGCGGACGGCCCGGTGGGCAAGCGCGAGCAGGCGGGGCAGGAGGACCGGGCGGTCAAGGACGGGCAGGTGGGCGAGGCCAGGCTGGGGGGCAGGCTCCTCGAAGGAACCAGTGGGATGCCTATTCCTGGAAAAACGATATCGCGGTGATTCCTATCAGCACCGCGCAGGCGACGTTCAATTCCGCCAGCGTCGGCAGCGACGGACAAGATGGGGGCCCGATTTCGACCATCAGCGAAATCCAGGTGGGCTTCTCCATCAGCAGCAATAGAGAAGAGATTACCCAAAAAGCGCGGCAGGTGTTGCTCCACACGCATGACGGCGTTGAAGATTTCGAAATCGTCCCTCCCGACGCGAGCATGGACGAGGTGGAAAAAGAAATCCGCTCAAACCGGATCACCGGCTACGTCATCGCGGGGATCAGTCTGCTCGTGGGCGGGTTGGGCATCGTCAATATCATGCTGGCGAGCATCGCCGACCGCACTCGCGAAATCGGTGTGCGGCGCGCACTCGGCGCGTCAGCGGGAGACATTTTCCGCCAGGTCTTTATCGAGTCACTGGTCATTGCGCTGCTTGGCGGCGTGCTCGGCATCGGCGGTTCCTTGGTTCTATTGCGAGGCTTGGAAGCGGTCTCACCTCCGGCGAACGCACCCGTCATCAGCTGGGGCATCGTCATTTTCGGAGTCTGCAGCGCCGGGATCATTGGCATGGTGGCGGGGCTTTATCCCGCGCTCAAAGCCTCTGCGCTCAACCCGACCCAGGCTCTCACGAGCGAGTAAATGCGGCCACCGGCCGATTTATGCAGTCGATGGGTGATGAACCACGTAAAGTAACCCTATGGGCGATACATCACCGAAAAACATTCAGAAGCTGACCGAGAAAAAACACGAGGAGCACGAGAAGAAAGTGGACGAGAAGCATCAGAATGCTGAGATCCAGCATCATCATAAAGAGCCCGTGCTGGAAGAGACCGACGAAGAGGCGACCGCCGCGGCGGAATAAGCCGGAGCGGTTTCCTCGTTTTTTCGGGGTAGCGATCAGACGGCTCTTGCCTGGTAGGCGGAGCTGCGTTCTCGTTTCTGAGAATACAGCTGGGACTTTTTCGTGCAGAACGTTGACACCCTTTTCGCCCCTGCCATAATTGGGCGTGTTGAAAAACTTGGCTCCGACAAGTCAGCACCTTCCTCAGAAATCTCTTCGATTTCGCGGCAACGCGAGGAAGTCCTCAACCGGATAAAATCACCGCAGAATTCAACCTAAAATCATTATATGGCCGACATCAGTCACGTTAAAAACTCCCTTTCCGCAGACATCGAGATCAAGGGCTCGATCAAATTCACCACCGACCTCACCATCGACGGCAAGGTTGAAGGCGAAATCAATTCCGAGGGCACTTTGACCCTCGGTGAAAACGCAGATGTGCGCGGCGAGATTAAGACCAAATCGGTCACGGTTTTCGGCAAGGTCCACGGCAACATCACCGTGCTGGAGAAGTGCGAACTGAAGTCCCGCGCGCAACTTATCGGCGACCTCAAAGCCGCTCGCCTCATCATTGAAGAAGGCGCTACTTTCGTCGGCAAATCCGAAGTCAACGCGAACAAGGCAGGCATGCTGCCGAGAACACCCGTCGCCACTGACGAAGTCCCGGCTCCTACAACGTCGAAAATCGCGTCCATCCTCGGGCGCTAACCCGCACCGGTGGCCAAGCCGACCGCAGTCAAGGTCAGTGTTCAGTGCCCGCACTGTGGTGCGCACCAATTAGAGCCTTCGCTCGCGCAATCGACTTATTGCCGGGCTTGCAGCCAGCATTTCGAGGTTGGTCTGCCGAGCCAGCATGCCAACGACGAAGGCGGCGACGGCACTGGCATTTGGGAGAAATTCACGGGCTTCTTTCGGGATAATTCCCCGAAAGTCGTATCCTGTTTTGAATGCGGTACACGGCAGGAAGTTGTGCGCAGCGCCACTTCCAGCTCCTGTAAGTCGTGCGGCGCCTATATTGATCTCCAGGATTTCAAGATCACCGGCGGATTCAGCCGTGCGATCCAAACTGCGGGGACCATCTACGTCACACCCAAGGGCGATCTGAACAGCGCCAAAGCGATCTGCGGCGCGGCAGATGTTCGCGGGCCGATGCGGGGTCATCTCGTCTGCACGGGCGAGATCAGTATTCGTTATCGCGGTCGCATCACCGGAGGCATCGAGTCGGACATTTTTCGGGTGGTAAAGAAATCCGTCGCTGAGTTCGTCCGGCCCGTTCGTGCGCGCGAGATGCACATCGAAGGCGAAATGTCGGGGCGCATTCTCTGCAGCGGAACCGTCCATATTACGAAGTCGGGCCGCGTCAACGGCTCCATTTACGCTCGCGGCATCAACATCGAACGCGGCGGTGAATTCCAGGGAGAGCTGAATATCGGCGAGAACGACGTTGAGGAGCCAAGCCTTCTTCCCACGCCACCATCGCCCAGGAGCACTCCAGGTCGGAACGATCCGCAAAGCGAACTCGGCCTCGGCCTCAGCTAACCCCCTCCGTCGTGCCACCAGCCCCTCGCAAGTTCCCCCGTAGTCCGTACGAATGTCTCGCCGGGTACGTTCACCTACCTCGTCTCATCGACAAGGCGCGTCTCCACCGACGCGGAGAACTCAGCGGCTACAACTACAAGACCCTCGGCTTCGACAAGCATCTCCTGGAGTTTCTTAACGTTGACCCTGACGCGTTCGAGCAGATCGCCAATGAGCTGAGTTCCGACGAGGAGATTGCCGATTGGGTGCAGAAAAATGGGACGAACCACAGCCCCGAGCAGATCCA
>DASVRZ010000052.1:0-58490 GCA_036388355.1 Chthoniobacterales bacterium
CCACGCGAAAGGCGATTGACCAGATGATCGCGAATGAAGGCGTGCGCATCCAGATCACGATGGAATTTGATAACATCGAGACTGTGAAGAGGGTCGTCGCCATCGAAAGCGGCATCGCCCTGGTGCCCCGAGCCTCGGTGAAAGAGGAAGTGCGTGCCGGGACGCTAGTTGCCGTAGAAGTCGTAGGAGCCGACATGTGGCGCCCCTTGGGCTTGCTGACCAAGAAGAAAAAGGCCCTCACCGCTGCTCAATCCGCGTTTATTGATCTTCTCCGTCACACCAAACAGAACTGGTGAAAGCGGTTGCCTGAGAAGCTAAATATGATGTAATACGAAGCATGAAGACGACGATTGATATTCCAGAAGCCGATCTTTTGGATGCGATGCGGCTCAGCGGAGCAAAAACAAAGCGCGACGCCATCGTCACCGCTGTGCAGGATTTCAATCGTCGAAAAAAGATGGCGGAGCTGGTGAAATATTTCGGCACGTTCGACTCTTTGATGACGAACGACGAGATCGAGGCGGTGAATGATCTGGATGATCATAACAACACCCCGTGAAACTGGTAGACACCACCTGCTGGGTGCAAGCCATGCGCCGGAAAGGAGACGTTCAGGTTCGCGAACGAATGACGTTTCTTGTGCAATCGGGCCAAGCCGCCTGGTGCGCGCCAGTTCGTCTGGAACTTTGGGCAGGCATTGGCTCAGGCGACGAGCGTGCCGTGCTCCGGAAGTTCGAACAAGCCATCCCGGAACTTGCGATCAACGATGAGATCTGGCAAATGGCGTGCGAACTTGCCGAAAAGGGCCGCAGCGGAGGGAAAACTTTCCCGAGCAATGACCTCCTTATCGCCGCATGTGCAATCTACCATCAGGTCGAACTCGAACACTCCGACAAGCACTTCGACGAAATCTTAAAACTGAAAGCATGAAACCACCAGCAATCGGCATCATCGGCGGGAGCGGCCTTTACCAGATCGAAGGCATCACGGACGCCCAGGAAATCACCGTCGAGACGCCGTTCGGCTCCCCCAGCGATGCGATTATCAGCGGAACACTCGCTGGTCGGCAGGTCTATTTCCTGCCGCGCCACGGCAAGGGGCACCGAATCCTGCCGCAGGAAATCAACCACCGCGCCAATATCTACGCGCTGAAATCACTCGGCGTCGCCTGGATCATCTGCGTGACCGCCGTCGGCAGCTTGAAGGAAGAGTTTCCTCCGCGTCACATCGTTCTGCCGGATCAATATTTCGACCGCACCACCCATCGCGAGGGGCACACGTTTTTCGGAAAAGGCATCGTCGCTCATGTCGGCTTCGCCGATCCGACCAGTGCTGGCTTGCGCAGCCTGCTCGCCACCACGCTCACGGAAATAAACCTGCCGCACACCAACGGAGGCACCTACGTCAACATGGATGGCCCGGCGTTTTCCACCCGCGCAGAGTCCAACGTCCATCGGCACCTCGGCTTCGACGTTGTCGGCATGACCAATCTCCCCGAAGCGAAACTCGCCCGCGAAGCGGAGATGGCCCTCGCCACTCTCGCCATGATCACCGACTACGATTGCTGGAAAGTAGACGAGGAACCCGTCAGCCTGCAGATGGTCATCGGCCACCTCCTTTCCAACGCCGCAACTGCCAAGGAAATCCTCCGCCGCGTCATCCCGATGTTGCCCACCGAAGCCACCTGGCCGGAGCACTCCTCCCTCGAGACAGCCATCGTCACCGACCGCAGTTTGTGGCCGGAAGAAACTAGTCGCAAACTCGAAGCCATCCTCTATCGTTTTCACCAGAAAAAATGAAGTCCCGCCTAGCTCTCTCTCTTCTCGTCGCCTGTAGCTTCATCCCGCAACTCGGTTGCGCTCAGGAAGACCTCCCGGCTCCTCGCCAGCTCACGGCTTCTCCCACGCCTGCGGAGGGACTTCCCACTCCCCAACCTCTGCGCCAGCCTCGCCTCGAAACCGCCCGCGCGTTGAAGGCCGATCCGGAAATCTCCATGGAGAATTTCACCCCCGGCAAAGCAAACACCTACACGCAGGTTTACGTCAAAGGCCCCTACATCGCGATCACCTTCGACGACGGTCCGAGCGCCGAATACACCGGCACCCTCCTCGACGAACTTAAGAAACGAAACATCAAAGCCACCTTCTTTATGGTCGGCCAATGCGTTCAGGAGTTTCCGCAGCTCGTGAAACGCATGGTGGCCGAAGGGCACGAAGTCGCGAATCACTCGTGGAGCCATCCGGCCTTCGGAAAAATGGGCGATGCCGCTGTCCGCAGCGAGCTGCAGCGAACGCAGGACGCGATCATAGCCGCCTGCGGAGTGAAGCCGACGCTGATGCGTCCGCCCTACGGCTCGATTACCCAGGCGCAAAAACGCTGGATCCCCGAGGAAATGGGGCTGCAGGTCATTCTCTGGTCCGTCGATCCCCTCGATTGGAAGAAACCCGGCGAAAACGTGCTCCGCTCCCGGATCGTCAACGGCGCCGCGGATGGCGCCATCATCCTGGCTCACGATATTCATGGCAGCACCGTTCGCGCGATGCCTTCCACCTTCGACGAGTTGCTCGCTAAAGGCTATAAATTTGCCACCGTCTCCGAGTTGCTAGCCATGGAGCTCCCGAAGCCCTTACCAACTCCCAAAGTCCTGGCGCAGGCCTCCCCGGAAGTAATGACCCCCGCAGCTGTCCCAGCCACTTCTACCACCGAGGCAACCGAAGTTCCCTCCGCCACACCGAAGCCCAAAACCGTCCAGTGAACCTCGGGGCGGATTACCTGCAAAAGCGTGCCGCCCTGCAGAACGCGCTGGCCGACCTGGCTGATCTAGCCCGCGCCAGCAAAGCCGAAAACGACACCCTGGCCACCGTCGCCTCGCTCGGACAGCAGCTCAGCGAGCCGTTTCTCTTCGTAGTCGCCGGCGAGGTCAAAGCCGGGAAATCCTCCCTCCTCAACGCGATCTTTGGCCAGGAATTTTGCCGCGTCGATGTTCTCCCCGCGACCGACCGCATCTACCTCTTCAAATACGGCGAGCCGGAGCAAAACGTCGATATCAACGCCCACTTTGCCGAGCTGCACCGACCCATCGAGTTTCTCCGCGACTTTAACATCGTGGATACGCCCGGGACGAATAGCATCATCGCCGAGCATCAGGAGATCACCGAGCGGTTCGTTCCCCTGGCCGACCTCATTCTCTTCGTCTTCAGCGTCACCAATCCTTGGGGTGCTTCCGCGTGGGATTTCATGCGCTTCATTCAGCAGAAGTGGCTGAAAAAAGTCGCCTTCGTCGTGCAGCAAGCCGACCTTCGCTCCGCGGAGGATCTCGAACGCATCGTCAGCCATCTGCGGCAGACTTCACTCCAAAAGCTGGGCATCGAATGCCCGGTATTTCCTGTATCCGCCAAGCTCGCTCTGGAGTCGCAACAAACCGGAAACGCCGAGCAATGGGAGGCGAGCCAATTTCAGAAGCTCCAGGATTTCATCAACCAATCCGTCGCCGGAGGAGAGATGCGGCAGGAAAAACTCGCCTCGATTCAGCGCACGGCAGGCGTCGTGTTGCGCGATCTCACCGAGAAAACCCGCAACGCGCTCGCCATCATCGAGCAGGATTTCCAGCATCTGACGGAGCTGAAAACCATTCTGGCGCAGCGTCAGGAGCAGTCGTTGCGGCAGATCGGCGGCTTCCTCCGCACCGTCGAGCAAGCGTGCGATAAGTGCCGCGTGCGCGGCGAAGAAATGCTCAGGGAGCGCCTCACCTTGATGGGCACTTTCAAGCTCATGCTGCACAAAGGCGAATGGCAGCAGGATTTCCAGAAACGCGTCGAAAGCGATCTGCAAGAAGCGGTCCAACGGGAGATCACGAAGGGTCTGGACCTCATCGAAGGCGACCTCAAATCCCTCTGGCAATCCTTGCACGAGAGCCTGCAACGCGGCTTCGCGGGCGACAGCGCAGATCGCCTGCAGACCGCTCGCTTGTTCCTCGATCAACGTGCCGAAGTCGTCCGCAAACTAGACCTAACGCTGCTGGAGCAAATGTCCGACCGCAAGATCGAGACGCAGCTCAAAAACCTCTTTGGAGAAACCGCCGCGTGGCTGCGGGTTCCGGGAGCTGTGGCCGCCGTCGGCGGTGTCGCCACGGTGATCGCGGCCCTCACGCACGTCGCGATCCTGGACGTCACCGGCACCGTCGCCGCCGTGGGAGCCGTAGGCGGAACCGTCGTGGCCATCTTCAAACGCGGCCAAATCCTACGCGAATATTCCGAACAGATGATCGTGAAGCGCGAGGGACTCGTCACCGCCTTGGAAGATCAACTCAAACACGCAATCGCGTTATTTTACCAAGACCTCAGCGCCACCTTCGCCCCGCTGGAAGATTTTTGTAACGCCGAGAAAGCCCGCTTCGAGCCGCTCGTGCAAAAAGCAGCAGATCTTAACGCCAAGCTGCAATGAACTGGATTTGGAAGTCGGCGTTAGTCGCAGGCTTGGGAGTCCTAGTTTACGGGGTTCTCACCCCAGATTTGGGAATTGGACCAGACGCTGCCCCGAAGGCACAGGCCAAGAACGACGCATTCCAACTAGTTACGGCAATTAAAGCCTTCTACACCGAATACGGTCGCCTGCCGGAAGCAAAGGGTGAATGCGTTCCGGCTGACGCTGCTCTCATGGCGATCCTCAGAGGAAAAGATCAGCAGCAAAATCCGCGGAAGATTGTCTTTCTGGAAGTGCCAGACGCCAGAAAGACTGACGGGCGCTGGCGGAGCGGCCTTCACCTAGAGACCGGTGCTTGGGTGGATCCTTTCGGAAGTCCCTACCTTGTCAAACTCGACATCGACTACGACAATTTCATCCCCAATCCTTACTCCGACTCGTTTGCAGGGCCTCAGAAAATTTCGGAATCGGTGATCGTCTGGTGCTCCGGCAAAGATGGCATCTTTGGCAACGCACAAAGACGCGCTGAGTTACAAGGTTCCGATGACATCGTTTCTTGGGACATAACTACCCACAACCCTCGGTAATCTAGACGGAGCATTGATCTGGATGAAAAGCGCCTCGTTTACCTCAATAGTGCAGGTTCTTAACAAAGCGGGCGTTCGCTTCATGGTCGCGGGAGGACTAGCCGTGAATGCCCATGGATTTCTTCGCTTCACCAAAGATGCTGATCTGGTTATCGAGCTCGTTCCTAACAACATTCAAGCAGCATTCACAGCCTTGGAGGGACTTGGTTATCGCCCAAATGTTCCTATTGCAGCTAGCGACTTTGCTGACGGCAAAAAACGTGCTTCATGGATTCAGGAGAAAGGCATGCTCGTTCTCCAGTTTTGGTCTGACGACCACCGGGAAACCCCTCTCGATATCTTCGTGCAGTTCAACTTCGACTTTGAAGAAGAGTTGTCCCGGGCGCTTCACAAACCTTTACGCGATGGTAACGATGTCGCCTTTGTAAGCCTCGAACGTCTCTTGGCGATGAAGCGCGTTGCCGGGCGTCCGCAAGATCTGCAAGACATCCACGAACTTTCATGGAGATTAGGAAACGATGTCTCAACCTGAGCCTGAGATCGACTGGAGCCTGACCACATGGGAAGGCAGTCGCCGCGAGCAGATTCGCCGCTGGGCAGAACTGTCACTCGATGAGATTTTGGAAGCCCAAGAGGAAATGGCCGACTTGGCGGACATTTTCTCACAGCCCCCGAGCGAAGAACCTCCCGCCTCCGGCAGTCAGACTTAGAGGGTCTAATTTGGCTTCTGAGACTCTGAGGTGTGGCCAAATTTCCTCGCAGATGTTCGAACAGCTAGGTCTGCAAGGAGAAGCACCATGAGCGAACCTCTCGATTGGCGGATTCCGCTCGATGCCGAGGATTGGCAGTGCGATTGGGAGTCGAGCCGGCGGTTTCAGATCCGCTACTGGGCTTCGCTGCCCTTGCGTGCAAAGCTGGAAGCCATTGAAGAGATGGGAGATCTCGCGGAACACTTTTCCAGCCGCATCAGGGAAGCCGCTCCTGGCGAACGTTGAGTAATCTCGCGGGAAATCCGGGTGGGGCTCCTCCCAGAGAACAAAACAGCCGCAAACTTTCGTCTGCGGCTGTTTCGAGAAAAGGATTCCAGCGGATTAGCGCTTGGAGAACTGGAAGCGCTTGCGGGCGCCTGGCTGACCGGACTTCTTACGTTCCTTCATGCGAGGATCACGGGTCAGGAGGCCTTCTTCCTTCAAAGTGCCACGGAGAGCGGGATCGAACTGAAGTAATGCGCGGGAAACAGCGAGCTTGACGGCTCCAGCCTGGCCATTAACGCCCCCACCGGAGGTGTTCACACGGACATCAAATTGATTGATGGTCTTCGCGGTGTGGAAAGGGTGCAAAACGGTGTTCTGCAGATTCAGGGTTGGGAAGTAGTCTTCGAAAGACTTGCCGTTGACTTCAATTTTACCGGTTCCCGAAGTGAGGCGAATGCGGGCAACAGCGGTTTTGCGGCGGCCAGTAGCGATGTATTCCTGTGTGGTGGACATGATAGATGAAAGTAAGGACTAGGCGATGGCGATGGCCGCAGGGTTCTGCGCTTCGTGTGGATGCTCAGCGCCAGCATACACCTTCAGTTTCGTGTAGGTGGAACGGCCCAGGCGGTTGTGAGGGATCATGCCACGAACCGCGCGTTCGATGAGGAGCTCTGGATGGCGCTCTTTGCGAGCCTTGAAGCTTTCGGATTTATGACCGCCGACGAAGCCGGAGAAGCTCATGTATTCCTTGGCCACGTCTTTTTTGCCGAGGACTTTGACTTCCTTGGCATTGATCACGACGACGAAATCGCCGGTATCCACGTGCGGGGTGTAGATGGCTTTGTGTTTGCCACGAAGGAGGGTGGCGGCGCGCTCGGCGACCCGGCCCAAGACTTGGTCTTTGGCGTCGATGATCCACCAGTTGCGGGTGACTTCGTTGGCTTTGGCTGAAAATGTGCTCATAGATGCGGTGCCCTTGGACTTTTGCAAGGGGCAGGGAAATTAGGGAACGGTGTGTGGGTTGTCAAACGGAATTGCGCGGTTATTTACCAGAAGGTTTGCCTCCACGTTTGCGGGAAGGCTTTTCGGCGCCTTTGGCGGAAGGATTAGCGGCGGCGGGTTTCTCAGCAACGGGTTCGTCGGCTGGTTCATCGGAAGGTTTGCCAATTGCGTTATCGCGGCGGAGGAATTCTCCGGCGAGCGCCGTGTAGGCGAAGGCGGCCAGACTCGCGGGGTCATATTCGAGAATCGGCTTTCCAAAGCTCGGAGCTTCGCCCAAGCGCACGGAGCGGGGGATCATCGTCTTGTAGATGATCTCGGGAAAATGGGATTTCACCTCGGCAACCACCTGTTGGCTGAGGTTGGTGCGGTTGTCCACCATGGTCATGACGATGCCTTCGACCTTGAGCCCCGGATTGACGGTGTGGAGGTGTTCGGTGACTTCCATGATGCGCGTAAGTCCTTCGAGCGCAAAATATTCCGCCTGCAACGGAACGAGCACGACGTCCGCCGCGGCGAGCGCGTTGGTCATGAGAATGCCGAGCGACGGCGGGCAATCGAGCAGGATGTAGTCGAAAGGGGCACTTTTCCGCAACGGGGCAACGGCATTGCGTAGCCGGACGAGGTGATCTTCCAGGCGCGCCACTTCGATTTCCACGCCAGCGAGGTCGAGATCCGCCGGGACGAGTGAGAGATTGTCAAAGCGCGTCGAGATGATGTTGTCGGCGAGCTTCGATTCACCAAGCAACGGACCGTAGCAGCTCTTCTCCTCAGTCGCGGTGACACCCAGTGCGCTGGTTGCGTTTCCCTGCGGGTCCAGATCGACGAGGAGAATCTTGCGCCCCATCGCCGCGAGACATGCCGCCAGATTCACGGAGGTGGTGGTTTTTCCAACTCCGCCTTTTTGATTGGCTACAGCGACGATCTTCATGCGGGAGGGCGAGTAAACCGCAGTTCCTCCACGGCGACAAACCTATTTCGCCGCCGACTTCTTTGTGAATACACTCCCGTATGGAAAACACCCGCCGATGAAAGCCGCGACCGTTCATCGCAGTCTTTGGTGGGCGTTTCTCGGGTGGACGCTGCTGCTGTTTATTCTTCTGCCGTTCGACATCGGGGAAGCGCAAGTGAAGCTCTGGACCTCGCAGCCTGCCGTTCAGAACGTCTTGCTGGGAATCTTGAAAGCTGCCGACGCAGTCTGGCTCGTCTTGGCAGCGGCGTTTCTCTATTTCTACATCATTCGTCTGGAGGGGGTAAACGTCGCTCGCCGAGCGGCTCTGACGCTCCTCATCGGCTCGGGAGTGGTGCTGGCGATCAACCTCAAAACTGGCTTTCCCCTCGGCCCTCTCATCTACACCAGCCAACTCGGTGCCCGCATCTCTGGCGTGCCGTTTTCCATTCCGCTGCTCTGGTTGGTCATCATCGTTGCGGCGCGTTACAGCGTGCTGCATTTCTGGGAACACGCCCAGCGCTGGCAGATCGCCGTCGGCACCGGACTTCTCGCTGTTCTCACCGATCTCAGCCTCGAATGGGTTGCGTGGAAAGTGCGCGCCTACTGGCTCTGGTATTTCCCTCTCGCCAACACCCCCGACTGGCCGCCGTTGCAAAATTTCGCCGTCTGGTTCGTCCTTGCAGCGGCTCTCGCTTGGTTCGCCTTCCCGGCAGCGCGACCCTTCAGCCGACATCAGAAACCGCTCATCATGCTCGGGCTGATCAATCTGCTCTTCTGGCTCACGCTGGCCCTGCGTTTGAGCCGTTGACCGACGAAATCCGGCTTGCCGCCAGCAGAATGCCCGCCGCTTTATCCAGCGTCTCCTGATATTCCCGCGCCGCATCCGAATCCGCCACAATCCCCGCGCCAACGCCGAAACTCACCTCCGCGCCCGCCTTGCAGACCGTCCGAATAGCAATGCTGAACTGGCTCTCGCCGTTGTAGCCGAGATACCCAATCGCCCCGGTGTAAACTCCGCGTTCACGCCCTTCCAGCTCGCGAATAATCTCCCGCGCCCGGCGCTTCGGCGCGCCGGTGATCGATCCGCCGGGAAAACACGCCGCCAGCGCCGCCACATGGCTCACCTCGGGTCGCAGTTCCCCTTCCACCGTAGAGACGAGATGAAACACCTGCTCGTAACGTTCCAGCTTCAGCAACTCCGTCACGCGCAGACTTCCGTATTCACAAATCTGCCCCAGGTCATTTCGCTCCAGATCGGTAATCATCACCAGCTCGGCCACCTCCTTCGGCGACGTGATCAACTCATACGCCGCCAATTCATCCCGCTCCTGCTCCTGACCGCGCGGCCGGGTGCCCTTGATCGGCCGGGTCACGATTCGCCGCCCGCTCATCTTTAGAAACAACTCCGGCGAAGAGGAAATAATCTCCCGCCTATCGAGATCGAGAAACGCCGAATACGGTGCTGGCGAATAATGCCGCAGCGCCTCAAACAGCGCAAAACCCGCACCGCTCCACCGCGCGCGAAATTCATGCGTCACATTCACCTGATAAATATCTCCCGCACCGATCCACTCCTTCGCCTGCTCCACCTGTTGGCAATATTCCTCCGCGGTCGTCGTGCCGGTGAACTCCAGTTTCTTCGCACGCCCGGAGCGGACCGGCTCACCCACTTTTCCCGCCAGGCGCTCACTCCCAAACCAGCGCTGTTGCCCGTGATCGTAGATCAGCAGATCGTCATAAAAGCCAAAGCAAAAGCGGCCTTCATATGTCACAAACCCGATCGCCGCCCCCACCGGCCAGCCGTGATCCGACGCGGTGCGCTGGCGTTTCTCCATTTCTTTCTCCAACTCCGAAAAATCGCCACCTTCCAAGATCATCTCCGGCTCCACCGCGAGGATCGACAGTTGCCCTGCCTCCTCGGTCACCGAATCGAGGAAAACAAACCCCGCCCTTTCCCGCAGGCCCGCGGCGGCTTCCCAAGGCGTCAGCTCCAGCGCGAGCGGAGCAGACGACAGAAAAGACGGAGACGGAGTCGCCATGCGGGAGCTTTGGCAGCGGTTGGAAATCCTGCAAATGCATTCTTTGCAAACCGTCCGGATTTGTTAATTTGGCACCCGTGAAGCCTCGCCTTTCCCTGTTCACCTTCGTCGCCTGCTTCGGCCTGTTTTCTGCGGCCGACGCCATCAGCCCGCAGAAGCGCGGAAATGCACAAACGGAGGTCGCCGAAACAGAGCCTGCTCTCCCTGCCTCGCAAGAAGCCACGGAGGAATCTGTCCTGCCCGATGAGCCACTTCTTAGCGTTCCAGAACCCGAGCCCGCTCCCGACATGAGCGGGCTATCTGTTCAGCCAATTCCCACGGAGGAAATTTCACAGCCCACCGGCCCGACCAGCGACGAGAAACGCCGACAAGACGAAGCTTTTCGCGCCGCCAAAACACAGGCTCAGGAGGATTTCACCCTGGCCGACATCCGGCTGCGCGCCTTTGCCTCGCGCACCGAGCGCCAAAAACGCGCGCTCCTTCGAGAATATTATCAAGCCATCTCCGCCTACATCGTCCAGCGCTCGCCTGATCTGAAAGAGAAAGCGGAGGAGTGGGCATTTCTGCACCAGAATCGCCTCGGCCGCGCCCGCACGGAGCCGGATTATCAGCCTCCAGCGCGGCCTGCGTCCTTGATGAAGGTCGAAGCCGAGAGCGAGGAAGCCGCAGATCAGGCAGAGAAGAAAAAGCGGACCGGCCCGCTCCCGGTTCTGAATTAAAGGACCGGCCGCAATCGGGCAGGGACAAAGCATCAGCAGTTTGCCGCTTGTCATTCCGGATTTAGCGTTTATTCTTCTCCCCACCAAACGGCGCATTCGACTAGTCGGTTAGGTCACAGCCCTCTCAAGGCTGGTGGACGGGTTCGAGTCCCGTATGCGCTACTTCTTTTTTGCCAGCGACTGGCGGGATAGCCAAGTGGTAAGGCAGGGCTCTGCAAAAGCCCTATTCGGGGGTTCGATTCCCCCTCCCGCCTCCAGTCCATCGATCCGCCGCTTTTCGACGTTATGATCACCACGCATCGTTATGGAGAGCCGCGGAGCGACAATGCTCTGCGCATTGGAACGACCCGTTACCCTCCGCGAGGCGTTCGCCAACAGGATTATGCTGCGAAAGATCATTTCGATCTGTGGCTGCGGGCGTTGAGTCCCTCGGCGACCCTTCTGGGAGCGTATCGGAAAGGGCAGCTAACCTTTCCGCAGTTCGAAGTCCGCTACCGCGCGGAAATGAAGCAGACGGAGCCTCGGCAAGTCATGGATATGCTCGCCCTGCTGTCGCGACACCAGCCGTTGAGCGTGGGCTGTTCCTGTCAGAAGGAAGATCAGTGTCATCGCTCGATCCTGAAGGAATTGCTAACAGCCGCTGCGGCGGCCCTTCCCTGGGAATTCGGCTGGCAGCGTCGGCCGAGCGAGTCCGGTGTTATGCGGACGAGTTCGAGGATTCCTGAGACCTTCATTTGCAACGCCTGCAAGCGCTCGGATGAAGCGATTCAATCCGCCGTTGGAATCAGTGCGAAAGGGAACGGCATCCTTAGCCCGCTGGCTCAGCTCTCCCGCTCCGCAAGCATGAAGCTGGCGGCCGACGGCATGATCAGCACGCAATCCCGTGGCGCACAGTGTCGCATATCTCCTTCGAAGCCAATCAGTTCACCCTCCTCCAACGGGTCGAAGGATTGGAACTCCCGAGTGTAGGAGAAGGTGGCTTCGTGTACATGCACGGAGGCGAAAAGCTCAAAGGCCTCGGGTTCCGCATCCGTGGGTGTCTCATACGGAATCATCCCCACATGCCGCAAAAAGCGGCGGGCTGCGTCCAGAGCGACCGCGGGACTTTCCACAGAATCGCGCTGGCCAGTTTCAACGGTGAAGCCTTTGCCTCCGATGGCGTTCATATAGCTCTCGGTGTCCCCGCCGAGAGAAGCGTCGCCCAGCTCGTTCCATCCGGTGACGATCCGGGCGAAGCCCAAGGCCCGCGCCTCCTCAAGGAGGCGCGATTCGCACATCACGAAGGGGAGGGTCGGCTGGGAGGTGGCGTGCAGATCCATCAGGTAGGCTGCGTCTGTAAGGATGGACTTCAATGCTTCTGCATGACGTTCCTCGTAGCAAGATGGAGCGTCGATGGGGCTCTAACTTGAAGAGCCGGTTGAGGTTTTTCTCGACCTTCCTGACTCTGCGCTCCAGCGCTTCCTCGTTTCCTACCGCTAGAGTCAACGAACCCCGCTCCAGTTGAAGCTCGCCGCTGGCGAATTGCACGAGGAGCGCTTTGATCGCCTCAAAGCCGGCTGGCTCATCGCCGTGAATCGAGCCAAAGATGACCACTCGTGGCAGTTCATCTTGTGCCGTGATCCGATAGGCGGCCGACGTATCCAACTTTTCCACAATTGGAGCCTTAGCGACCAGAGCAGGCACTTCATCGACCGCACCGGAGCGGGTGGAGGTCTCTCCAAGCTCCATGAATTATTTCTGGGTCTGGTGCTGCACCCCGCTCACTCGCCGGCGCTCAAAATAGCTTTCATAGATCGCGCTGCCCACGTCATTCAATCTGGTCTGCAGCGCGTCGAGATATTCGTGCAAACCGCGTTTCATGATGTCGGCGACGCACATGTAATCGAGTTCGCTGCGCAGTTGGCCCAATCGGCGCTCGGCGGCATTCGAAAACGAACCGCCCCGCGTCCGCGAAATGGCGTGGAGTGACTCGTCCGCTTGGGTCAGACAAAAACGGACTGAGCGCGGGAATTCCGAATCCAGAACGAGGAACTGAACCGCGCAATTGGGCGAAACGAGGCCGTGCTTTTGCCGATAGGCCTCCATCGCGCTGGCCGAACTGAGGACCGCGTTCCAGCCGACTTCATCGATCGGAGTGCCCACGTCCTCCACGCTCGGCAGCAGGGTGAAATACTTCACATCCAGAATCCGCGAGGTTTGATCCGCGCGCTCGATCATCCGTCCTAGTCGCGCGAAATGCCAGGCCTTCCCGTGGGACATGGTGGTGTAAGTAAGACCCGTGTAGAGCTGGGTGGCCTGCCTGGTTTCCGCGAAAAACTCGTCCCGCGGCTCCAGCGGACGTTCCGCGGCGTCTCTCAAGGAGAGGTAAAGCCGATTCACCTGTTCCCACATTTCTGAGGAGATGATCTCCCGCACCGAGCGGGCGTTTTCCCGTGCGCTCTTCACGCACGAAAGGATGGAACTCGGGTTCTCGGCATCAAAGGTTAGGAACTGGATGACGGCCTCGCGTGTGGCGGCTGGGTAGCGCGCTACGAAGGCGTCATAGTCGCCGGTGATCCGCACCAGAGCGTCCCATTGCACCTGAGTGCCCGCCGGCAAGTCGAGCATCAGGCGGAAGTTAACATCCAGAAAGCGGGCAATATTCCCCGCCCGCTCGATGTAGCGATTCATCCAGTAAATTGATTCCGCAACGCGGCTAAGCATCTTGTTCATTGGTCCACCACCCATGTGTCTTTGCTGCCGCCGCCCTGTGAAGAGTTCACGACGAGCGAGCCTTTCTTCAAGGCCACGCGGGTTAGTCCGCCTGGCATCACGTAAATATCTTCACCATAAAGGACGTAGGGTCGTAAATCGACGTGCCGGCCTTCAAAATGGTCGTCCACCATCACTGGCACGCAGCTCAGAGCGAGCGTGGGTTGAGCGATGTAGTTGCGCGGATTTGCGCGGATGCGGTCGGCAAATTCGGCGCGCTCCGCTGCCGTGGAGTGCGGCCCCACCAGCATGCCATAGCCGCCGCTTTCATTGGCCGCTTTGACCACGAGCTTCTCGAGGTTTTCCAGAACATACTTCGCGTCCGCTTCATCCCAGCAGAGATAAGTCGGGACGTTTGGCAGGATGGCCTCTTCCCCGAGGTAGTATTTGATGATCTTCGGCACATAGGCATAGACGACCTTGTCGTCCGCCACGCCGGTGCCTGGCGCATTCGCGAGGGCCACGCGGCCTGCCTTGTAAACCTCCATGAGCCCCGGCACGCCGAGGGACGAATCCGGGCGGAAAGTCAGCGGGTCGAGAAAGTCGTCATCAAGCCGGCGATAGATCACGTCCACCCGCTCGAAGCCTTCTGTGGTGCGCATGCAAACATAGCCGTCCACGACAACGAGGTCCCGCCCTTCTACCAGTTGCACGCCCATCTGCTGAGCGAGAAACGAGTGCTCAAAGTAGGCGGAATTGTAAGGCCCCGGCGTGAGCACAACAACCGTCGGCGAGGGATTAACCGTGAGGCATTCCAGCGTCTCCAGCAGCTTGCTCGGATAATCGCTCACCGGCTTCACCCGCGACGCCTCGAAGATCTGCGGGAACGTTTGCTTCATGATGCGGCGGTTTTCCAAAACGTAGGAAACACCGGAAGGGCAGCGCAGATTGTCTTCCAGCACGTAGATCGTTCCGTCGCCGTCCCGAACGAGGTCCGTGCCGGTAATGTGGCACCAAATCCCGCGCGGCGGTCTCCAGCCCATGCACTGCTCACGAAAGGCCGTCGCCGAGCGGACCACATGCTCCGGCACGATGCCGTCGCGAATGATCTTTTGGCTGCCATAAACATCGCCGAGGAAAAGATTCAACGCGTGGATCCTCTGGATCAGGCCTCGCTCGATCAAATCCCACTCCGCGCTGCGGACGATCCGAGGGACGATATCAAAAGGGAAAATTTTCTCCCTCCCAGTCTTGTCGCCATAGACATTGAAAGTAATCCCTGAGTAGAGCAACACGCGCTCCGCCGTCTCCTGCCGCTGGCGAAGCCCGCCGGGTTCCAGCGATTCAATCATCCGTATGACAGGTGCCGCCTCGGGGCGCACGCTGCCACTGGGTTCGAAAATTTCGTCAAAGAAGGAGCTATTTTGGTACGACCTGAAATTCATGGGGACAAGGAGGGATTGGCTGAACAGCTTTCCCTTAAATCGCTCTCAACTAAAGCTCCGCGCCCTTCGCAACGCTCTGAGCAGGACATCAGGTCCTACCGAAGGGCATTCTGCCTCCTCCCGCGCGTGCCTGCTAACAGGACTAAGGAAAATGCCGGTGCTAGCTCTTTTGCCTAAAGAATTTCCCCGTGTCAAAACGGCAGGCGCTACGTGAGCGGGTGCCGCCGTTTGGGATTTTATACCGCACGTTCACTTTGATGGACGGAGACGATCTGCTGCGCGAACGCCGGGACCAGTCCGGTGCTTCCGCCCCTCATCGCTGGGTGAGGCATCGGCACGAGTCCACTGCCGGTGAGAACGGCACTCTGTCCTTCTTTTTCAGGGTCATGCGCCCGCGCTGAGGGTGACGGTGAAGCGGAAGACTTTTCCCTGAACCTTATATTGGTCGAGCACATCAGGGCCGCAACTGGCGCTGCCGAGTCCGCGGTGAACCGCGTCGATGTAGAGGAGCGTTTCGCGGCGAGGCTTCAGATCGGTTGCGTGGCGCGCGGCGTATAGATCTTCCGCGCTAAGATGTGTCGCGTTGAACTCAAAAACGGGAGCGCCGGTGATGCGTAGCGCGGGGCCGTTTTTGCCGGAGGCGAGCTCCAGCCAGCGAATGTCCGTGCGGTGGCCGTGTTCCTGCGGCATCACGTAATCGACGTAAGTTTGGGCAACGCTGGTGTCGTAGAGCCCGAGAAGCGCGCTGGCGTTTCGGTCGGGATAGTTTTCCCAAGGGCCGCGGCCGAAGTAGCGCAGTTTTTCAAACCCGGGAACCAGATCGAGCCGGATGCCGATGCGCGGAAGGTCGACCAGATCGGGTGAGCCGAGGCGCACCTCGTTCGCGATTTCGATGCGGCCGTCGCCGTGCGCGGTGCAGCGTTGGGTGTGTTGAAAGTCCGCCCAGTTTTTCCGCCCTGAAACTTCGTGCACGAGCGTGACGGTGACGCTCCCGTCGCGATTGGACCGCACCCCGAAGCTCTTCTTTCGGTGCTCCAGCGGATGATCGATGAGACCGAGCTTCAGCCAGCGTCCGAGCGGTTTCCAATCCTGTCCGCTCCATAGTTTCAGGCCGTCGTTATCGGTTGCAGCGCGGTTGATTTCCAGCAGCGGACCACGGGAGAGAATCTCTTTTCCGCCGATTGTGAGCCCGCTGAAAGTCGCGTCATTTTCGGAAAACGCTGCCGTCATTTCCCCTGCTTGCAGGCGCACGCCGCCACCGAATTTCTCCACCGAAACCCGCGGCGCTTCGATAGTCCGCACCCGCGGCGTGGCGGCTTGCAACGTAAGCTGCGTCCAGGCGACTTCGTGTCCTTTCGGAGCGAAATCCGACTTCTCGCGTGTGAAAAAGCGCACCACAAGAGTTGCCTCGAACTCCGCTGGAATTTTCCCCGTGGGAATGGTCAGCGTCGTCGTGGCGCCGGGCGCGAGAGGCATAATCGGCAGATCGCCGCGGCTGTGCGTGGCGCCATTTCCCTGCAACTCCCATCGTCCCTGCAAATGCGCGAGATCGCGGAAATCGTGATCGTTTTGCACGGTGATTTTTACGTTTCCGCCCCGCTGCGAATGGAGCGTGACCGACACCGGCTGCGCCAGATGCTTGAATTCCCACATGGCCGGGTGCGGCACACGATCCGCCGAAACGAGGCCGTCGCAGACGAAGTTCGCGTCGTTCGGCTTGTCGCCAAAATCGCCGCCGTAGGCGAAGAACTCGCGTCCGTCGGCGGTCTTCTGCCGGATGCCGTGGTCGAGCCATTCCCAGATGAAGCCGCCCTGGATGCCCGGCTTCGTTTTAAAGACGCGGAAATAGTCGGCGAGCGAGCCGTTGGAGTTGCCCATCGCGTGGGAGTATTCGCAGGGGATCACCGGCCGCTCGAGCGGATGCAGCAGCGGGCGCGGGCCGGCAGGACGCGGAGAACCGGTGAGCGCCTCGCCCTGGATGTTAGACCCCGTTCCAAGCTGAAGCTTTTCGGTTACAGAATCGCTCCATTTTTCGAGGCTCGCGATGGATTCATACATGGGACAAATGATGTCTGTTCCGAGCGGATGACTTTCCCAAGTGAGGTAGCTCTGGCCCTTCGAGATGGCCCCTTCGTAATGGATCGGACGCGACGGATCATACTCCCGAACCCAGGCAGCGGCTGCGGCGAGGTTCGGTCCGTAGCCGGATTCATTTCCGAGTGACCAGAAGATGATGCAGGGATGATTCTTGTCGCGAATCACCATGCGCATCGCGCGGTCCAGCCACGGGGTGGCGTAGCGAGAGTTGTGGCAGAGCGAATTGTGAAAATCGTGCGACTCGGCGTTGGCTTCGTCGATGACGTAGAGGCCGAGTTCATCGCAAATGTCGAGCCAGCGCGGATCGTTCGGGTAATGCGAGGTGCGGACGGCGTTGAAGTTAAACTGCTTCATCAGGAGCGCGTCCTGGCGCATGGTTTCATACGGCACGGCCTTGCCGAAATCGGGATGGTGATCGTGCCGGTTGACGCCTTTGATCAAGACGCGGCGGCCGTTGATGAGCAGGTTGCGATTGCCGACTTCGAGATGCCGAAAGCCGACGCGTGTGCGGATGTGTGCGTCGCCATCGGGCGTGCGCAACGTGACGACGACGGTGTAAAGCGCCGGCGTTTCATGCGACCAGAGCTGCACTTCCGGAATGGCAATTTGCAGATCGATTCGCAGGAAGTTGGGCTGGTTGTTGAAGCGTGGCTCAATGACTTCCAAAGCTCCACGGACGGCAGCGACGGCGCGGCCTTGCGGATCAAACAATTTCGCTTCCGCGATGACTCCGCGCGGAATAGGACCGGCCCCGGTCACGCCGACGTGGAGCGACAAATTGAGCGTGCCGGTTTCGAAGTTTTTCCCGTGCACGGACGGACGCGCAATGAGGTCGGCGATGAACGTTTTCGGCGTGCTAAATAGGAAAACCTCGCGATGCAGCCCGGAGAGCCACCATTGGTCCTGATCCTCGATAAACGACGCGTCGGAGAACTGGATGACGATGGCGACGAGCTCGTTTTCCGCACCGATCTTGACGAGCGGAGTGACATCGAATTCAGCGGGCAAACAGGAATCCTTTGATAGTCCGACCGCGGTGCCGTTTACATACACAGCGAGCACGCTGGTCGCGCCGCCGAAGTGCAAAATGGTGCGGCGATCTCCCCAGGATTCGGGAATCGTAAACGTCCGCCGATAAACGCCGGTCGGGTTCTGCGCCGGGACATGCGGCGGCAGATCGGGCCAGGGCATTTGCACGTTTGTGTAATGCGGCCGGCCATGCCCCTGCAGCTCCCAGTTGCCCGGAACCTGGATCGTTGTCCAATCAGCGTGGAGATCGTTGGCACTCGACTCGATGTTTTCCGGACTGTCGGCAAAGCGAAACTGCCATTCGCCGTCGAGCGACTGGAAAAACGGCGAGCTTTCGCGCGGCTCGCGCCGTGCGGATTTCGCGGTCGCGAATGGGTAAAACGTCGCGCGAGCCGGGAGTTTGTTTAGAGAAGTGAGCTCAGGATTTTCCCAAGCGCGGATCAGGCCGTCGTGGAGCATCATTTTTTCCAGCCGATTTAGAACCGATTCTGCCGCGGTGACAACTTATTCCCGGTCGACTCAAACATCTTCCGCACTGGGTGCCACAGGCAACCGGACGCTGCCAAAGAAAGGAATCGTTTCCTTACCTAATCGGCAGGCACAGGGTGAAGCGGGTGCCGCCGGTGGGGGGATTTTCTACGGTGAGCTCGCCTTGGTGGACGGCTGCGATTTGGCGGGCGATGGCGAGGCCCAGGCCGGTGCTGCCAGCCTCGTCGCTGCGTGAGGAGTCGGCGCGGTAGAAACGGTCGAAGACGAAGGGGAGAGCTTCGGGCGGGATGCCGCGTCCGTTGTCACTGACCGTGAGGACGGCGCTTTGATTTTCTTTTTTCAAAGTCACGCTGATGTGAACACCGGGAGGGTTGTGACGCAGGGCGTTTTCCAGAAGGTTGAGGAGCACCTGGCTGAGGCCAAGGGGATCGACTTGCACGAGGACGGATTCGAGTTGTTCCTCCAACTGCGCCTCGCGAGCGGCGGCTTGGGGGGCGACGATGCCGAGGGCTTCGCGGGTGAGTTCCGCGAGGTCGCATTCGATGCGGGATGGGGTGGAGGTGGCTGCGTCCCAAGCGGCGAGTTCGAGGAGGCTGCGGGTGAGGGCGCGCATACGTTCTCCGGCACGGCGGCAGGCGGAAAGGGCGGCGACATATTCCTCCGAGGTGCGGGACCGGGCGAGCGCGTGCTGGGTTTGCGCGGTGATGATGGCCACCGGGGTGCCGAGCTCGTGAGAAGCGTCGGCGGTGAAGCGGCGTTGCTGCTCGTAGGCCGTGGCGAGTCGTGTGAAGGTCTCATTGAGGACGGCGCGCAATTCCTCCAATTCGTTGGGAGCGCCGCCGGGCGGAATGCGTTCCCCCCAATCGCCGTTGGCAATGCGACGCGCGGCCTGAGCAATAGCGCGGATCGGACGGATGGCTCGGCTGGCGATGAAATGGCCGCCGACGAGTCCCAGGCTGACCACGGCGAGACCGACGAGCGCGAGGCGGAGCGCCAGCGTTCGGAGCTGAGCGGTAAAATGGGTATCGCGCAGGCCGAGGATAATGAGGTCGCCATGCGGGGTGAGATTGACGAGTTCCCGGTTGGCTCCGTTCCAGCGGCCAAACATGGCGGGTCCGCGCCGGTCGAGAGCAGGCAGGGTGGCAGGTGCGCCGGGCGTGCGATAGGTGGCGGTGTTCCCCTGGCGGAAAACGAGGATGTAATGTCCGGCAGCTTCCAGTTTCTTTTCAAAATCGGGATCGTTGTGCGGGCCGCCGGGTCTGCGGTGAGGCCGGTCGCGGCGGTGTTCATCGGGAGGTCGGCGTCCGCCGGGAGGGCCGAGTTGCCTCGGCAGCAGGGCGACCAGCGGTCCGGTGAGTTCAGCGTCGATGCGGGCGACGCGAGCCTGCCGTTCGTAGGCGTAGAAGGTCGTGAGCAGCACGATGGCCAGCGTCGATAAGACAACGGTATGCCAAAGCTGAATCTGCCAGCGCAGGGAGCGGAAGGACATTCCGGCTATTCCTCGGCCAGCGCGTAGCCGTGCCCGCGGCGAGTGACGATGAAGTCTTTGCCCATTTTCTTGCGGATATTGCAGACGTGAACTTCCAGAAGGTTGGAAAACGTCTCGTCGTCGTCTGCGAAAAGATGTTCGTAAAGGCGGGCGCGCCCCACGACTTCCCCCCGGTGCAGCGCTAGATACTCGATGAGCGAATACTCCCGGGCGGTGAGGTCGAGCGAGCGGTTGTCCATGGTGACTTCGCGGCGGGTGATGTCGAGAATGGCGCGCCCGAGAACGATCTGAGGTGAAGCGGCCCCTTTGGACCGCCGAATGAGGGCGCGAACGCGGGCGTGCGTTTCTTCGAGGTCGAAAGGTTTTACCAGGTAATCGTCGGCACCGAGGTCGAGCCCGCGAACCCGGTCTCCCAAAGCGCGGCGGGCGGTGAGGAGAAGGACCGGGGTTTTCTTGCGCAGCCGCAGGCGCCGGAGGATTTCCCAGCCGTCAACTTTCGGGAGCATGATGTCGAGGAGGATGGCGTCGTAGTCAGCGGCGAGCGCCTGGTAAAGGCCTTCCTCGCCGTCGGCGGCGGTGTCCACGGCGTAACCTTGCTCGCGCAGGGAGGCGGCGAGAGTGGCGCGAAGGTCCGGCTCGTCTTCGATGATGAGGAGTTTCATGGCTGGGAGGAATCTCCGGAGTTTCCGCCGGTGAGGGTGCGGAGAAAAGCGACGAGAGCGGCTTGCTCGGCGGCGGTGAGTTGTAGGCCGGCGTCGGGGTGCTTGGCAAGGTTGGGATCCAGGTTTTCCGTGCGCCGGACGCCGTGGTCGTAATGCGCCACGACTTGCTCAAGCGTCGTGAAGCGGCCGTCGTGCATGTAGGGCGCGGTGAGGGCGACGTTTCGCAGAGAGGGCGTTTTGAATTTTCCGGCGTCGGCGGGACGTCCAGTAATCGCGGCCCGTCCTGTGTCGCTGGGAAGGAGGGTGAGGCCGGTGTTTTTCAATTGATGATCGGAAAAGAGACTCCCGCCGTGGCAATGGAAACAATCCGCGCCTCGCCTTCCGCGTGCGGGGTCGAACTCGGTGAGAAAAAGGGCGAAACCTTCTTTCTCCTCGGCGGTGAGCGTCTCTTCGCCCCGGAGAGATCGGTCGAAGCGGGAATCGCTGGAAATGAGAGTGAGGAGGAATTGCTCCAGGGCGCGGGTGATTCGATCGACGGTGATTGTTGCATCGCCAAAGGCGCGGGCGAACTCCGACTGCAATGTGGCATCGCCGGAGAGCAGCTCTGTGACACGCGCGGGGTCGGCGTGCATTTCGACGGGGCTGGTGATCGCGGTGAGGGCCTGGTCGCGGATGCGCGGCTTGGCTCCGTCCCAGCCAAAAGACGGGCTCCAGGCGAGGTTGAAAAGTGGCATGCTGTTGCGCGTGCCGGGGCGTCCGTCCACACCCTTGCTGATGGGGACGGTGTCGCTAAAACTGTGGCGGGCGTCGTGACACGAGGCGCAGGATTGGGCGGTGTTTGCGGAGAGGCGCTTGTCGTTGAAGAGCCGCCGACCGAGAGCGACGCCTTCTTCGGTCAGCGGGTTGTCGGCAGGCAGGGTGACTTGAGGGAAGCCGGCGGGCACATGAAAAGCGCGAGGCGTCGGCTCGAAGGCGGAGACGGCTTTGGGCGCGGCTGATGGAGTCGGCAGGACACGCGGGGAGCTCTGCACGGCGCTAATGCGGAACGAGGCGGGAATGTTTTCCACCAAGTGGTCGGCCAGACGGTCGCCCACGGCGGAATGTGTGGAGTCAGCTCCGTCTTTGGGGGAGAGCGTGATGGAGTCGAGGATGCGCGCGAGGTCGACGTTGAAGGTGATGGTGAGGTCGCCTGTGACCTCGATTGCGTAGGGGAGCTCCACCAGCATGAGCCGCGGATCATTCGCCACGTGGAACGACCAGCCGCCGAGGGTTTGGTCCGGGCGGCGGTAGCGGCCTTCGAGAGCGAGGAAAACATAACCGCCCTGCCAGCCCCAATGCAGGTTGTTGACCAGCGGATGGAGTGGGTGACCCGCAGCCCAGAGCGCCGGATCGGAGTGGTTGATTTCGGGCCGCAGCCCGACGAGGAACTGCAGACCTTGATAACGACCGGGCGGCACGCCCCGGAGCATGAATGAGTCGCGGCCTTCCGCCAGATCGAGCGCGCCAAACTGCCCGTCCAGTTGGGCAAACGAGCCGTCCGGCCGCACGAAGGCAACGCTGGAGATGAGACCGGAAAAACGGGTGAGGCTGAGGGAATTGGTTCCGATGCTGACGAACTCGGGCGCGGTTGGATCCAGCTTCTTTTCCCCGGCAAGCGCTCCAAAGCGCAGCGCGACGTCCGCGGCGTGCGCCACCCATGCGCAGGCCAGCGCCGCGACGGCCAGGAGAAGGCGCAGAGGTGTCATCGGTTCCGGACGTGGAGGTCTAGGGACGTTATTGCGCCGTGACGCGCACTCGCAGGAAGCGGCGTGTTGCGGCTGTGGTCGCAGTTCGATCCCGCACTACTACTTGTTCACTGGTCCCGCCCGCGATGGGTGTTGCAGAGACCTGTTCCGTGTAGGTGTCGCCGGAATTCCAGGTGGCGAGATCGCCCGAGGATTCTACCGAATACGTCAGCCCATTCGGGTTCACGAGGCGTTTGAACGTGATGGTTAGATGGGAGCCGCTTAAGGCTGACGAAGTCGCGCCGGAGGCATCCCTCACATTCGGGTCGAGCGAGAAGGCGCACTCCAGGACGTTCGAGAGGCCGTCGCCGTCCGGGTCTGCGGTCATGCCGCTGATGGCCGGATCGGCTTGTTGTGCTGCGGTGAATTTCGCTTCCACGAAAGCTTGGAACGACGTGAGTGGAGCGGTGACGTTGAGGGTCGCCGAGCTGTTGGCGGTTCCGGCGCTATTAGTGACCGCGACGTTGTAGGTGCCCGTGTCGCCGACCACCGGGGAAGCAATGTTGTAGCTCGACGCGGTGGCACCCGCGATCGCAGAAGTGCCCTTGCTCCATTGGTAGGTCAGCGGTGCGGTGCCCGAAGCCACTACGGAGAACGTCACGCTCGTTCCGGCAGTCACGGATTGAGAAACGGGCGCCGTGGTGATGGCTGGCGCGACAGCCGGGACGGTATAGGTAGCGGTGGCTGACGTGCCGACGCCGGAGACGCCGCCATTTCCGTTCGTGTCGTAACTCGCCACTGCAGTGAGGGTGACTTTGTAATGACTCGCCACCGTCGGCGTAGTGGTGGATGTTGTCCTGCCACCTGCGCTGCCCACCGTTGCCAGATTGGAATAGGTCGTGCCATCGGGCGAGGAGGCAATCGTATAAGTCGCGCCTTCGACGGAGGGCCACGTGAGTTTAACTCCTGCAGGATCGGTGACTGCAGCGAGGGAGAGCGCGGACGCCTGGCCGCCGCGAATGTATTCAGTGACCGTCTCAGAAATGCTGGTGACGGTGCTTGGGCCGTTGGGAACGGAGCCGAAATATTCCTGATTGATGAGATCGGGAAACACGGTCGTGCCCGACGCATCGATGGCCACGAAGTAAGCCCAGGTGCCGGCGGGATACTCCGGCGTCACACAGAACCGGACGTTCTGGCGGTTGAGATCGAAATCGACGCCTTGAGTTTTTCCTAGGTCACCCATGTAGTCGTAATCCTCTGCAAAGATCCCGATCGAATAAGTGCCCGTGACGTTAGGAGCAATCTGGTAGGTAGCCGTCGTTGTGGGGCCGTATTCTGTGGATGCGAGGGTGGTGGTTTTTCCCTGCACGGATGCGGCCCAGGTCGGAAGAGTGGTGCGCCCGGTGGTTGCTAAGTTGATCGAGCCGTTGGTGCCGTTGCGCTTCTGGAATCCAGTCGTCATGCGGCGAATGCCCGAAGTCGCGTCGGTTGCTGTGGAGTATCCGTAGGGCCCGTAAATGGGCAGCCCGTCGTTGGCGAAACCGAGGAGGGGAGAATGTTTCGTAATGTTGGCTGACTCCGCGTAAGCCTTGGTGGCGGCATTGTAGGTGACGTTGTCGCCGAGTTGATAGCGGAGCGCGATGGGGTTGATGTGGTTGTGGTAAGCGCCATTGCCGGGCTGGTGACCGAGACCCGGGTCGAAGTTAAATGCTTCCGCGACGCCAGCGAGGCGGTTCCAGATTCCTTGTCCCTGCATCGACACCACTCCGGTGGACGTCGTGTAAGACTGCGCGTCGCCGTTCGCCCATACAAAGACTCCGTTGAGAAGAAGGCCGCCCGAGCCGTTGGTCTTCTGCTTCGTGGTGGGAATCGACGTGGTGAGGGGCAGCCGGTGAATCGCCGCGCGGTTGGTGGGCCAGGAAGTGTAGACTCCGCCGTTCGGGGTCAGCCAGTTGCCCATGTTGTAGCTGGCGAGGCCGGTGGAATAAATGTAAACGTAGTTGCTGGAGTAAACGACGCGCTGCACGTCGGAATAGACGGCCGTGGCCTGTCCGCCGCCGCCATTGGTCAGCCCGGAGCGGGGCCACGTGGCGACAGCGTTGCCGGAGGTCTTATCGGAAGCAGTCTCGAAGACACGGGCGTAACTGCGAGCCGTCTGCCAGCGCGTGATGATGGGTGCAGTTTGGGCGGTGGCATAGGAAGCGCCGGACAAAAAGGCGAGAGCCTGAAGGACGCGAAGAGAAAAGGAGGGGAGAGGCATTTTGGCAGAGTAACAGGCTGATGCTTAAGGAATGATTAAGATGAAGAGCACGGAGGATGCCTTTTCGTCTGCCGTGACGAATTCGAGAACGTCTGATAAATCTTCAGGATGAAAATCGAAGGTCTGGAAAGCTGTTACGCCAAAACCGATGGGCTCTTTTACTTCGCACGCATGTGTTCGAAGATCCGACTGCACGCCGAGGGAAAGCTCCCGGAGGATTACCACGAAATGTTGGGAGCTGGTTTTGACGGGCGCACGTGCCGGTATTTGGGTGTTCGATTTGAGGATCTCCAAAAAGAAGTTCTCGGCGACAAAACCAACGAGCAGGCATTGGAATGGTGCATGAGTCACGGCCGTAGCCTTACCGATGAGGAAAAGCTCATCTTCAACAGCTTCATGAGCAAGCGCGGCTGGCAGGATGATGAAACAGACGAGTTTATTCCAGAAACCATCCGCCGCTACGGCCTGCCAGACGACGGGAGCCTGACCACAGATTTCGACATCATCGAAATGGATGAAGGCCGCTGGTATCCGGGTATGTGGAGAGACGCCTGGAAGTAAGCGGATCGCGAGAGTTCCTTCGGATCAGCTCTTATCAAAATGGCATCCGCCGCTCCCCCGTTACCGCGATGAGTGAGACGTCAGCCGCAGGATGTTTCCTCCCCGCATGAGGCATTTCCATCGACAACGCGGCTTCTTTTGAATCTCTTGGCTGCCGCATGAGAGTCATCGTTTGGGGAATCAATTACGCACCAGAAGTCACGGGCATTGCTCCCTGCAACGTGGCGCTTTGCGAGTATCTCCAGGCGCAAGGACACGATGTGGAAATGGTCACGTCGTTCGCGTATTATCCGCAGTGGGAAAAGCGCCCGGAAGACCGCGCCCGCCTCTATCGCGCCGACCGCGTCAACGGCGTGCGCGTGCATCGTTGCTGGCATTACGTCCCGCGCAAAGTCTCCGCCGCGAAACGCATTTTGCACGAGGGCACGTTTGTCGCCACGTCGTTCATTCGCGCGCTCCTCTTGCGAAAAGCGGACGTCGTGGTGGTCGTCTCGCCGCCGCTGTTGTTAGGAGCCGCGGCATGGGCACTGACGACGTTGCGGGGAAATCGCTATCACTTCCACGTGCAGGATCTGCAGCCGGATGCGGCAGTCGGGCTCAACATGCTGAAGCCGGGAATTTTCACTCAACTCCTCTACAAGCTGGAGGCGCTGGCGTATCGTCATGCTTCCAAGGTCAGCGGCATCGGACAGGGAATGATCGACGCCTTCGCAAAAAAAGGCGTGCCGCAGGAGAAGATCGCGCTGCTGCCGAATGGGTTCGAGGTCACGGGAGCGGAGAGGCCCTCGAGCTTCGACTTTCGGAAGTATTACCAATTTAAGGAGTCGGATTTCCTAGCCGTTTACTCCGGCAATCTCGGCGTGAAGCAAGGTTTGGAAATTCTCCCCGCCGCAGCCGCTCTCGTGAAGAACCCGAACGTGAAGATCGTCATCTGCGGCGACGGCGCGCGGCGCCCGCTGCTGGAGCAGGAGATTGCCCAGCTAGGACTCACGAACATCCGTCTGCTCCCGCTTCTAGCCGACGAGGAATACCGAGCGCTTCTTCAGACGGCGGATGTCTGTCTCATCACGCAGCAGGCGGGATCCGGGAATGCGTTCCTCCCGAGCAAGCTGCTGCCCACGCTTGCGTTCCGTCGAGCAGTCATCAGCGTGGCCGACGCAGACAGCGCCCTCGCGAGCGCGGTCGCCGAGGGGCGGTTTGGAACTAACATTCTCCCCGGCGACGCAGCTTCCCTCGCGAAGGTCCTGGAAAACTTCGCCGCCCACAAAGAGCAGTTAACCACCTTCCAGAAGAACGGCCACGCCTACGTTTCCCGCTTCGACCACGCCAAGGTGCTCGCCGATTTCGAGCAGGCGCTTCGCTAGTTTCTACGCGCCATCGTTCCCGATCGACTCGGTCGGGCAACCTTGGAGCGCTTCCATCGCCAGCGCGATCTCCTCGGGGGTCACGGGTTGCTGCCAGACGACGGAGTAGGGCTCGGCGTCCATCTGGCGAAAGAATTGAGGGACGTTGCTCCGGCACATGTCGCAATCGATGCATGTGTCGTCGACGTAGAACGCGCCGGGTGTGTTTTCGGAGTTTTTGAACTTTGGATCAGCCATGGAGCAACCTAGCCACTTCACGCCTCGCGAAAAATTCATAAGCTGAATACATTCATGCACGTGATGCATGAATACACCTCCACCACACCATTCGATTTGTTCGAGCTTCACCTCTTGCACCTCGTCGCGGAACACGGCTCATTCACCAAAGTCGCCTCGTTAGTGGGCCTGACGCAGAGCGCCATCACGAGGCAAATCCAGGGAATGGAGGCGCGCATCGGGCTTCCGTTGCTCGATCGCACGACGCGGCAAGTGCGGATCACTCCCGCGGGGGATCTACTGCTCCGGGAAACGCGGCACATCGTTGGCGATATCGAATCGTCGCTGAGGCGGCTGCGGGAGGAATTTGGAGCTGCGCCGAAGGTGGTGCGAATCGGCGTTTCCAAGACCGTCGGTCTCGCTTACCTGCCGGGGTTTTTCTTCGCCAACCAGCGGAAGTTCCCAGAGGTAGCGCTGAAGGTGCAACACGACGCGAGCTCCACCATTCTTGCCGATCTGGAGGCGGGCCGTCTCGACGTAGCGGTGGTTTGCCCGCCAGAGAAACTGCCCGAGTCTCTGCTCGTGCGCCATCGTTTCGATGATGCATTTACGCTCATTGTGCCGGCGGCGTTGGAAGTGCCGACTAACATTACAGAGGCAAGCTCGGGCATTTGGACCCAGTGGCTGAATGCCCAAAGCTGGCTGCATATTCACGAGCAATCCAACACCGGGCGCCGCCTCCGCGAGTGGATCAGCAAGAAGGGCGGGCGCATCCAGATCACCAACGAGGCGGACAATTTCGACCTCATCATCAGCCTGGTCGCGTTGGGCTTGGGCGTGAGTCTTGTTCCTCAGCGAGCCCTGGCGAATTATCCGAGGAAACGGGCCATTCGGCAGATCGTCCTCCCGGAGCGTTTTACCCGCAGCCTGGTGGTACTCGTGCGGCGCTCCGTCAGGCCGGTAGCGCATGTGGAGCAGTTCGTTGAAACGATTCTCTTTTGAGAAACCCCCAAAGCCACACGCCTTATTCCGGCGGACGCCGGCGGGAGGGAATGAGCTGGCGATCTTCGAGGGGCGGAGTGTAAAACGGCGTGCTGCTCGGCTCCGACTCCTCTTTCCGCTTGCCCGGGCTCGGCTTGGTAACGGGATTTGGCTCTGCCACCGCCGGCGTCGGGCTGACTTCTGCCACAGGCTCGGTGCCGGGTTCGCGCGTGCCGGAGGCGAGGTTCAGCCGTTGCAGGTTGATCCAGAGGTAGCCGACGAAGAGGAAAAAGGCTAACACCAGCGCGACAGTGCCGAACGGGAATGGCTTGCCATCGCGCGGCCCGCTGCTGGACCGGGAGCGACGCTGCGTGCGGTAGCTCGTCGTTTCGTTCCGCTCGACGTTGAGATATTGATAATTTTCCACCCCGATCTTCGCGGGTGTGGCGAGACTGGAAAGTGCCGCGGAGGCATCGACCTTGAGGTATTTGGCGTAGAGCGACAGAAAGTTGCGCGCATGCGTGATGCTCGGGAAGCGCGTGTAATCGTCCGCCTCCAGCGCGACGATGATGTTCGGCCGCATCTTCGTGACGCTCGTGACGTCCTCCACGGAGAGACCGCGAGCTTCCCGGGCTTCCCGGAGCCGTTTACCTGGAGCGTCGTTCATGAGAAAAACTTAAAAGCGGAGACTTAAAACCTGAAACGGGGCTCGCCCCAGGAATGCATGTGGGCTTTGGCAATGCCTTCCTAAATGCACCCTCGCGGCTTGTCGCAAAGAAGAAAGAAGACGGTTTCACAGGTGTTTTCTCCGAATACGCTTCAACAAACGCCCCTTACTCCAGGGAATCGAGGTCCACGAGGATTTCCCTCGGCTTGGCGCCTTCGCCCGGTCCGAGGATCCCGCGAGCTTCCAGGATATCCACGATGCGCGCGGCGCGGGTGTAGCCGAGGCGCAGACGGCGCTGGAGCAAACTGGTGGAGGCTTTCTTTTCCTGACGAATAATCTCGAGGCATTTGCTGACGAGTTCCTCGTCTTCCTCGCTGACTTCTTCTGCTTCGTCGCCGCCATTCTCGATGGTTTTCTGGACGGCTTCATCAAAGGAAGCCGGTGCCTGGGCGGAAACGAAATCGACCACTTTCTGGATTTCCTCGTCGGTAACGAGCACGCCTTGGGAGCGGATGAGGCGGCTGGAACTCGGTGGCATGTAGAGCATGTCGCCCTGGCCGAGGAGACGTTCCGCGCCTTTTTCGTCGAGGATGATGCGGCTGTCCAGACCGCTGGCGACTTGGAAGGCGATGCGGCAGGGGACGTTCGCTTTGATCACGCCGGTGATGACGTCAGCGCGCGGGGTCTGCGTGGCGATGATCATGTGAATGCCGGCTGCACGCGCTTTCTGCGTGATGCGCGCGATGCCGCTTTCCACGTCGGCCGGGGCGGTTTGCATGAGGTCTGCGAGCTCGTCCACGATCACGACAATGTAAGGCAGGCGATTCGGGATGATGAGGTCGTCGTCACGCCCGACCTTCATCTTGGGCAGCTCGGGCTGCGGCACGGCGGCATTTTCCAGGATGGAGTCGGAAATGAAATCGTCTTCGGCAAGCGGCTCCTCCTCGGTCGGCGGCGGCGTTTCGAGGAGAGCGTCTTCGGCGGCGCGTTCGGCGTCCAATTCCGCCTGCGATTTCGGCAGAGGGCGGGCGTTGAAGCTGGCGATGTTGCGCACGCCGAGCTTGGCGAACATCTGGTAGCGGTTCTCCATTTCGTTGATGACCCAACGAAGGGCGAGGAGGACCTTTTTCGGATCGGTGACGACGGGGACGACCAGATGCGGCAGCGTGTTGTAAATCTGCATTTCGACCACTTTCGGATCGATCATGATGAAGCGCAGTTCGTCGGGCGTGAACTTGTAGAGAATGCTGGCGATGACGGCGTTGATGCAGACCGATTTGCCGGATCCGGTGGTGCCGGCAACGAGGCAATGCGGCATGGCTGCGAGATCGGCGATGATCGTTTTGCCGTAAACGTCCTTGCCGAGCGCGATCGGGATGCGGGCTTTGCTATTCGCCCAATCCTCCGACTCGAGGATCTCGCGCAGGGTGACTTTGACCTTCTTGGAATTGGCGATTTCGATGCCGACGGTGTCTTTGCCGGGGATGGGCGCGAGAATGTTGATCCGCTCCGCGCGAGTGGCGCGCTGGATGTCGGCTTCGAGGCTGGCGATGCGATCCACGCGCACGCCTTTGGCCGGATACACTTCGTAGCGGGTGATCGTCGGGCCCTTCGTGATGTCCCCGGGGCTGGCGGCGATGCCAAAATGGGCCAACGTCTCGATGAGGGTCGCCTGGATGGCGAGCAATTCCTCGTGGTTGGCCTCGCTGTGGCCGGTGAAATCCATCTCGTCGAGCAGCTCCAGATCGGGAATCTGGTAATTATCAAACGCTCCGTCGGAGGTCTTGAGGAGGTCCTGATCTTTCTTCTCGCCCTGGAATTTCGGCTTGGCCGCGCTGGGCAGGGGAACGGACGTGTCGGTGACCTTCGGCGGCGGACGCGACGGGCTGAACTCCGGCTGCGCGGGCGGCATGAGGTCGATGGCGTCGGTGGAGACGCCTTTTTTGCGGAGGTCTTTTTCGAGGCGGCGCTGTTCTTTTTCGAGGCGGCGGAGTTCGTTCTCGTGGAGTTCGGCTTCGGAAGCGTTTTCGAGGCGGCGTTGCTCGGCGGATTCGAAGGCGTGGATGATGGTTTTCTTGATCCAGGCAATGGTCACCACTAGCAGGTGGATGGGGCGAATGCCGGTAGCCAGGACGAGGCTGACGAGGTAAATGCCCGTGACGAGCATCGCCGAACCAGGGCCGCCGAACCATTTGGAGAGCAATTGACGCCCGAGAAGGTAGCCGACCGTGCCGCCAGGGCCGCCGCAGTTGAATTCCTGACCCCAGCTTCGCAAAAACCACGGCTGAATCTCCGCCAGGCACGCGCCGCTGATCACCAAAACGATCACCCACGGGGCGCGTTTCATGAGCTCCGAGCCGAGAGCGAGTTTTACCCCGCCGTAGCCGAGGCACAGGGCGGCGATGAGGTAGGAAGCGGCGCCAAAACAGATGTAACTGAACCCCGCCACGACCGCTCCGATCGGGCCGACGAAGTTTTGCGCGGGGTTGTTGGGCGGCATTTTGCTCGTGAGCCACAGCGCCGGGTCGTGCGGCGTGTAGGAAACCAGCGCCATGAAGTAGGCGACCCCGAGCACCACCAGGCTGAGTCCAATCACTTCGTTCCAGTGACGTGGACGAGTGGATTTGGCAGCTTTGGGAACAGAAGGCATGGGCGGATGCGATTGTAGTCTTTTCCAAAGGACCTTCAACAGGGGATTCTCTGCGGGGAGAGCCGAACTGCCCCAGATGGGGGGAGGGGAATCAGGAGGGGAAGTTGGAAGACTGTTCGCCCCTCGGGAGATGAGATTCCGACCGGATCAGGAGTTCATCTGGCAGATGGAACGCAGTCCTCCGGGGCGCTCCCGTCTCGGGTGCTCCAGCGGGCGTCTCGCCCGGTGGGTGTTGAGGCGCGACGATGAACAGGGAGTTCACCATGATCAACACGTCGTGGAGCTCCCAGCTTTCCGGCGGGACGCCGGAAAGTGCCCGCGAGACGCGGGCGCTCCCGAACTGAGAACCGCCGACGTTAGCTAACACACGCGAAGGAACACTTCGCAATAAACGAAGATTAAATGCGAGTTTGAGTAATATACAAAGCATCCCGCTGTGAGAAAGGTGTCACCCAAGCATGAAACTTCTCATCAAACATCTTAACTATAAGCCCTCTGCTACCTTCACGGCTCACCTTGAAAAGCAGCTTGCCCTCTTCACCGACATTCGCCAGATCGATGAAGCGCTCGTCACTCTCGAACATCGCCCGGAAGCTAGTCCCGCCTATCGAGTGGCGCTGCATCTAGTGACGCCCGGCCCCGACTTCTCCTCTGAGGCCGTCGATCATACACTCCGCGCGGCGCTCACCAAAGCGGTCACCGACCTCATGGACAAAATCCAGGACCGCGAGATCAACCGCAGCCGACGCATCCGGAGCAATCTTCAATTGCCCGCTGCCCTTCAGCCCAGCGCGAAGCCGCGCTTAAGTCACTAACATTCTTCAATAGCACCTCTCTCTTACTATGATTGATACCACCTGGCTCTGGATCGGCTTTAACGTCTTCGTCCTCGCGATGTTAGCTCTCGACCTCGGCGTCTTCCACAAGAAAGCCCACGTCGTCACCTTCAAGGAATCCATCACCTGGACCGTCGTCTGGATTAGCCTCGCGATGGTCTTCAACTACGGCATCTACCATTACATGGGGCCGCAGAAGGGGCTCGAGTTCTTCACCGGCTACGTCATCGAGAAATCGCTCAGCGTAGATAACGTCTTCGTCTTCGCGCTGCTCTTTTCCTACTTTGCCGTGCCGGCGCTCTATCAACACAAGGTGCTCTTCTGGGGCATCCTTGGCGCGCTGATCATGCGTGCGATCATGATCTTCCTCGGCGCCGCGCTCATCGAGCGTTTTACCTGGATCATCTACGTCTTCGGCGCGTTCCTCATCCTCACGGGCATCAAGATGATCGTGAAGCGCGAGGAGGAAATCCATCCCGAGCAGAACCCTCTAGTCCGCTGGTTTAAGAAACTCATGCCCGTGACCAGCGACTATCGGGGCGACAAGTTCTTCGTCCGCGAGAACGGCATCCGCATGGCCACGCCACTCTTCATCGTGCTGCTGTTAGTCGAATTCTCCGACCTCATCTTCGCAGTCGATTCCATCCCGGCAATCTTCGCGGTCACGAAGGATCCATTCATCGTCTATACGTCTAACGTCTTCGCGATTCTTGGTCTGCGCTCGCTCTATTTCTCCCTTGCAGGAGTGATGGATAAATTCCACTACCTCAAGATCGGTCTCGGCGTCGTGCTCACCTTCGTCGGCGTGAAGATGCTGTTAGGTCACACGGCCTACAAGATCGACACGCTGGTTTCGCTGGGCGTCATTGTCGCAGTGCTCGCGCTGTCGGTGATCTTCTCGCTGCTCTGGCCAAAGAAAGCCGCGATAAAAAACCCGCCGCTGCCCACTCCGGCTGAGCCTCAACCTTGATGAGCCAGCTCGCGCAACGCATCGTCGCTTCCCGACCGTTTCACGCCTCGATCATCACGGTCATCCTCCTAGCCGGGGTGCTCGTGGGCGTGGAAACGGACGCGGGGCTCGTCGCCCGTCATGGGGCGCTGCTCCACGTGCTGGACGTTGCCGTGCTCGCGGTCTTCATCGCCGAGATCGTGCTGAAGTTTGCAGCGCACGGGCGCCGTCCGTTGGATTTCTTCCGCGACAGCTGGAACGTCTTCGACTTTGCGATCGTCGCGGTTTGCCTGCTGCCCATCGGCGGGCAATTCGCGGCAGTGCTGCGCCTCGTCCGGACGTTGCGGTTGCTGCGGCTCGTCTCGGCGCTGCCGAAGCTGCAACTTCTCGTGGGCGCGCTCATCAAGAGCCTCAGCTCCATGGGCTACGTTGGATTGCTTCTTGGCTTGATCTTCTACATCTACGCCGTCACCGGCGTTCATTTATTCGGGCAGGCGTCTCCTGGCAATTTCGGAAATCTCCCCTCGGCGTTGCTCTCGCTGTTCCAGATGATCACCCTCGGTGACTGGCGGAATCTGTATAACGGAGCGCACCAGGTAGGGCCTTTCGCCGCCACCATCTACTTCGTGAGCTTCATCTTGCTGGGCACGATGATCATGCTGAACCTCTTCATTGGTATCGTCATGAACAGCATGGCCGAAATGCACACCGAACTCGACGAACAGAAGCAAGCCACCCGCACGGAGGCGGAAAAAGGGGGCGTCCTCAGCGACATCACCCTGCTCGATGAGCAACTCGCAGGCATGCGTTCGCAACTGGACGCCCTTCGCAATAAGCTCTCCCAAAGCCCACCCCATTCATGAACACACTAGATCCTACCGAAACCGAAGCCATTCTCACCCTCTGCCTCATGGCGTCCTTCGCCGATGGCGAGAAACACGACCGCGAGCGCGAGCAACTCAAAAAGATCACCGACTCGCTGGCCAACGACACCGTGGATATCACCGCGCTCTACCAGCAAGTGCTCCTGAACAAACCGGACGTCGCCACCGTCGCCGGTCGGATCGTCACGCCCGGTGCGCGCCAGCTCGCCTACGAAATGGCCGTGTGCGTCTGCGATGCCGACGACGTGTGCAACCTCGCCGAGCAGCAATTTCTCGATCAACTCCGTTCCGCGCTTGCCTTGCCCGCCGCCATGACGCAACCGCTGGAAACTGAGGCCGCTGCCCTCGCCACGGTGCCGTTGGATTCCCCAACCCCCGCGCAATCCGAAGAAACGGACGCCATGATCCTGCGTTACGCCATCGTCGGCGGCGCGCTGGAGTTATTGCCGCAAACCATGGCTTCGCTCGCGATCGTTCCCATGCAGACGAAGATGGTCTATCGCATCGGCAGTCAGCGAGGAGTTCAGCTCGACCGCAAATCTATCGTCGAATTCATGGCCGCTGCGGGCATCGGCATGACCTCGCAAGTCTTTGAAAGCTTTGCGCGCCGGCTCACGCAGAAGCTCGGCAAGACGGTGGCCGGAAACATGGGCAGCAAAATCGGCGGTTCCCTCGGCGGGATGGCCATGTCTTTCGGAACGACCTATGCGCTCGGTCAACTCGCGAAGCTCTACTACGACAACTCGCGCACCTTGAACCTGGAGACGTTGAAAACCAAATACCCGCCACTCCTCGCGGAAGGAAAAGCGTTGGCTCAAAAATACTCCGCCGAAATCACCCAGCAGACGCAAAAGCTCCAGGGCGCCGGCCTCAGCAGTCTCTTCAAAGGCACGATTTAATCTGCGAGCTTTCAGACGACCTTCCTTCGAGAACTCGCGCCGAAGCAACGTATCGACGTGGAGCAGAAATTCCGGGAGCGCACCCGTCTCGGGTGCTCCAGCGGGCGTCCCGCCCGGTCGCTCTTCGTCAGAAGTGGCAAGCGTGGCATTAAACAACCCAGCAGAATGATCCCGATTTTCTTGACGCTCCGCTTCCCAGCGGGACGCCGGAAAGTGCCCGCGAGACGCAGGCGCTCCCGAAGAATCGCTGAAGCAAAACGTGACCAAGCGGATCGGAAACTCTGGGGAGCGCATGCGGCCCGCCTGCAGTTTCCGGCGGCTCGCCGGAACACGATTCCGAGGTTTGACGTCACCTGGCATAGCGGAGTGCCCGTTTCGCAGGAAGCTGGGCTGCGAATAATGTCTTCGGCGGGCCGCCAAAGACTGCAGGCGGGCCGCCTGCGCTCCCGGAAGTGCCGAGTCCCCGTCACCCGACAGCAAGCGCAGAACCCCTGACGCGTCATCATTTCTTAAAACTGCGACTTCTGTAAGCTGTTCAGGATGAGAAGGATTTGCCAAACTACCTGGCGGATTTGCCAGATCCTGCCGGTCGGAGGGCAAACGGAGATGGGGAGAGCAGCGCCCCCCTAGCGGAGAGTCGCCCTCCGGAAGGGGAGACCTTCAGCGGACAAGGTCGGAGCAGGTTCCCCCTCGCTCCGAGGCTCCGCGACCTTCCGGAGGCGATCAACGTCCGTGGGGAGGAGGCAAACAGACAAGGTCGCCGCCCCGCCAGCCTCGGTCGGAGCGCCTCCGACCTCCCCCTTTTACCCAAGTTTATCGGACCGCAGAAAGCGCCGGGATCTGCGGCTCCGCTCGCAAAGACGGATCCTGTAAACGCTCTTCGTAAACTTCGCCCCAGGCTTTCTGGTTCATGCTGCACATTGGCACGGCTTCCCATTCGCCATTGCGTTTCACTGCGCCCTTGAAGACACACGCATCCAAACGGCATTGCGTGACAGCATCGTTTGGAGCATTCGCCACCTGCGCAGCGTCCATGAAGTTGTGGATGCCAATGTTCATTGTGTGAACCTGGCCCTTCGCAATCGCCCGCAGCATTTCCTTGGGAATGAGGCCGTTGCGCAGCAAACTCAGAATCGCACCAACTCCGCGGAAGAGGAATCCAGGGTTCTGAAACAAGATGCCCGCCAGACGCCACGGGGGAGTGTTCGCGTCATCGTTTACCAGTGAAAGACCGCCCGTTTTCGCTAGAATGTCGCTGAGAAACCGGTCCAGCTTTCGGTTGTCGGCAATGATCGGCATCGCCAGGCCGCTGGGGCGGGCGATCAGAAGCGGCGCCCAGCTATTGCAATCGGGGTGACCGAAAATCGTCGCTTCCCGCCGCAACGGAAAGCCGCTGCCTTGCTGAATCTTCGCCCAGACATCCGCGGGCGTGATCGGTTTTTCCGAGTAGATGGTGCGGCCGGTGTCGGCTTCCGGCTGGAAACTGAGCATCCGCCAGACGAGCGATCGATTCGGATCCGCCATGAACCAGCGAATGATCTCCGGCACATGCTCGATGTTGCGCCGGGTGACCGTGCAGTTGTGAGCAAATTCCAGCGTGGCTCCGGTGCGCTCGCGGATTCCGAGCGCGAGATCCGTGAATTGCTGCCGGATCGGATGCAAATCCGCTTCGCTCGTAACGCGCTGGATTGGATACCCTTTGCGGCCGGCCTGGGTCATGTCGATATGCACTGCCACCTGCCGCAGACCGCCTTCCACAACGAGTCTTTCGAGAAATTGCGGCTGCTCAAAAAGGGTTTGGCCATGCGTGAAGAGCATCGGCACCAACCCAACCGAATAGGCGTAGCGAATGATTTCGACCAGTTCGTCCTGCCGCCCGGAGCGCCAATATGCGTCGGCCACGTCTCCGCCGGTGATTTGCAAACCGGCTCCCGGACCTTGTAGTCGGCGGTTCGCGTCGATCTGCTCCTTCATCTGCGCGAGCGACGGAATCGGGATGCTGTTCGCATTTTTCGGCAGATAACAATGGGTGCAATGGAACGAGCAATAACTCGCGCCCAAGGTAAATCCGCAGTGGGTGAGGTGGCGTCCGGAGATCTGGTTCGGCGTCTTCGTGCAGTCGGGCAGACTCTCCCAGCGCGCCTTGAGGTAGGCCTCTTTTTCTGGGTTCAGAGGATGACGAAAGGCCGCCCAGCGACGCGCCCAGATGTTGGTTTTCGTCTCCGGCGGCTGCGGAAACTGCGACAGAACGGAAACGCCGCCCGTGACGGGAGCTACCGAGAGTTCGGAGAACGGAGCAGGAATGGTGGGTTCAGCGGGCGTCGTTGAGAGTCCAGTCATAGTCTTGGTAGGTAACCTTTACGTCGGCAGGTAGTTTGTCTTTGCGGAATTGATTGATGAACGGAACGGCGCCGCCCGCCGGTTTGAAGTCGTCGGCATACCACTTAAAGATGCTCGAGATAGCGGCGGAGTTTTTCTTTTTGTCCCACGCGACTCCGAGCGGATTCTGGTTCACAAAGAGGCTGAATGCCGCGTCCAATTGCTTGTCGAGTTTTTGGGCGGTGTAGCTTTCGTTCGCAAGCACCGGACAGCTGCGGCTCGCGCAATTGACGGCCGCATGGATGCGCGGCTCGCGGAATTTTGCGATGATGATGTCTTTCTCGAGGTGGTTGAGGCTCATCTTTTCGCCCGCGACGGTGATCGTCTTGCGAGTGAAGAAGCCGAAGATAGGGTAAACGTCGCGAATACTTTTGATCGGATACGCAGCAAGGACGTTGTGGAGGGTCCAGGCGTTGTATGCGTTGATGTAAAAGGCGAGTTGCTCGGGTTTCGTAAGCTTGGAGGGATCGGTTTTGGCGATGGTCGCGGTGATTTCGCCCAGCGCCTGCAGATCGGCGGGGTTGGCTTTCCAATCGGCGTAACGCACGCCTTTCGACGTTGAGTATTTTCCCAGAAGCTCCCTGTAGCGGCCCTCCCATTTTTCGGGTGCCGCCTGAACGGAGACGACGAAGCTGAGCAAGAGGAGAAGAAGGAGTTTCATGAGGTTTTGAGCGAGTAATACCAGCGGTGCAAGGTGACGGGGGAGACGCCGGCGTGATAGAGGACAATGAAAAGGACGTTTTGCAGACTGGTGCGCCACGCGCCGCGTTGCAGATGCCGGCGCGCGGAAGATCGCATCGGCGGATCGAGCAAGATGATGCGCCCCGATTTGCGCAGACGCTGGGAGAATTCCATGTCTTCCATGAGCGGGTATTCGCGAAAACCGCCGAGTTTCCGAAAATGTTCGGTGCGCACGAAGATGGATTGATCGCCAAAAAGGGAGCCGTGATGCTGGTTGCGCCAGCGTTCGAAATGGCTGATCCAGGCAAAAGCCGGGTGGCGTTCGTCAAAGGCGCGGTGAAAGGCGCCGCCAACTTTCTCCGACTCGCTGAGGCTGGAGGCGATCGACTCCACATGATCGGGAGTGAGGTCGGAGTCGGCGTGATGGAAGAGCAAAATGTCGCCGTTGGCGGCTTCCGCGCCGAGGTTCATCTGCCGTCCGCGATTCGGGCGGTCGGCGGTGAGGACACGCACGTTCCCAACGGATTTTAAGTCCGTTGCGTCGGAGGCGGTCACGATGATCACCTCCGCAACGTGCGGCATGTCGCACCAGTCCCAAGCTCGATCCTGCAGCAGGGCGTCGTCGCCCCAGCACGGCACCACGACGGAAATGAAAGGTTTCGGTGGCATGCTCAAGAACCTTTCGCAGAAGACTTCATTTGAGATGCCTGAAAGTGGGAAACTTTGCGAGCGGCTATTCTTCCTTCTCGCGGGCTCGATCCTCGAAGCGCGTAAATTCTTTCAGGAAGGTCAGCGGAACCTCGCCCACGGGGCCGTTTCGCTGCTTGGCGATGATGAGTTCGGCCATGCCTTCCTTCTCTTTTTTGTCTTCCTCGCCGTCGGCGTAATACTCACTGCGCATGAGCAGGCAGACCACGTCGGCATCCTGCTCGATGGAGCCGGATTCGCGCAAATCGCTCAGCATCGGCTTGTTGCCTTTGCGTTTCTCGGATTCGCGGTTGAGCTGGGCGAGAACGACGACCGGAATGTTGAGCTCCTTTGCGAGAGCCTTGAGGCCGTTGGAGATTTCCGAGATTTCCAACTGGCGGTTGTCCTGCGCACGGCGGCTGGTGGAACGCAGAAGCTGGAGGTAATCGATCACGATCAACTGGATGTCGTGCTGCGCCTTGAGTCGGCGGGATTTCGCGGCCAACTCCAGCACGCTGAGGCTGGAGCTGTCGTCGATAAACATCTGCGCCTGAGAGAGTTTCGAGCCGGCGTCCATCAGCGCCGGGAAATCGCGCGGACTGAGGAAACCATCGCGCATATTGCGCAAGTTGACGCGCGCCATGGAGCCGAGAAGACGCTGCGTAAGTTGAGCGCTGCTCATTTCCAAGCTGAAAACGGCGACTGCTTTTTGCTCATGCACCGCGACGTGCTCCGCGATGTTCATAGCGAAAGCGGTTTTACCCATGCTCGGACGGGCGGCGATGACGATCATTTCGGAGCCGTGCAAACCGTCGGTCATGCGGTCGATGTCGGCGAATCCGGTGGCGAGGCCGGTGATTTGTCCTCGGCTCTCGAAGAGTTTCTCAATGGACTCGATCGCCAGCATGACGTTGTCCTTCATCGATGGCAGCTTCTGTTTGACGCGTTCCTCGGTGATCGCGAAGACTTTGCGCTCCACTTCGTCGAGCAGCGTAGCGACTTCGCCTTGTTGATCGTAGGACTGCGCCACGCACTCGGTGCAGGTATTGATGATCTGCCGCAGGATGTGTTTTTCGCGGACGATCTCGATGTAGTAAGAGACGTTGGCCGCGGTGGGGACGAACTCAAACAGCTTGTTGAGAAACGGCACGCCGCCGACTTGATCTAGGAGTTTCCGATCCCGCAAAAGCTGGGTGATCGTGATCGCGTCGATCTCTACGGCGCGCTTCTGCATGTCGAGCAGCAGCTCGAACACGGTGCAATGCGCCGGAATATGGAAGTGGTTCGTCGAAAGGCGCAGCACGCATTCGTCGAGCACTTCCTTGGGGTTCAGGAAGATGGAGCAGAGAACGCCGAGTTCGGCGTCCAGGCTATGAGGGACGGGGCGGTGAGTATCCGGTAGATAACTCTCCGGCTTTTGTGAATAACTTCCGCTGCCGTTTTTGGCAGTTCCCTTCGCTTTCCTTGCGGTGGGATTCTCAGCAACCAATGTGGCTGAAGAATCGTCGAGCATGGCAGCTTACCGTGCTTTGCGAGCGTATTTGGAACGACCTTCTTCTTCGCGGTCGGGCGCTTCTTCCTTCACGACCACTTCCGGGGCCTTGATGGTGAGCTTCAGCTTGGCAACCACGTCGTGGTGCAGCTTGACGGGGATTTCGAGGTCGCCGGTTTCCTTGATCGGGCGATCCAATTGGATGCGATGACGATCGACTTCCTGACCGAGCTCTTGAAGGAGGCGGTCGGCGAGGTCTTTTGCGGTGATGGAACCAAAGGCTTTGCCGGTCGCGCCGGTCTCGAGGAGGAAATTGAGGCGCAGCTTGTTGATGCGGCGGGCGAGATCTTCGGCTTCGTTGAGCTCGCGAGCTTCACGCTCGGCGCGCTTGGCCTTGAGGTTGTTGATCTGGCGGAGAGTGGTCTTGGTAACTTCGTAAGCCTTGCCCTGTGGGAGGAGGAAATTGCGGGCGTAGCCACGTTTTACTTTAACGATGTCGGCCTCGGCTCCGAGATGCTGGATGTTTTCTTTGAGGATGACTTCGGTGACGGGCATAACGTGGTTCTTGTAAAGGGCTGCGGTTGAAAAAGGGATGGAGATATAGCTCTCGTTGATGGGGCTGTCAATAAGGCGGGCAGTTTTTTTCGGGGCTCTTCTTTATAGAAGGGAGTCACAATGCACCGCGGCCAAGCCTCCGAAGACTTGGCACAGGGAGAGGCGGTTCGGAAAACGACGCAAATGCAATGATATTCTCTTATTTGGAATACAAAAATGAGAAAGAGTGCTCCCGCATCAGGTTTTTCCCCGATGCTGGCCGCGTGTGCCGAGGTTTTATGGCAGTGCAGTGAAAATAAATCCGGGTGTGGCCCGGATCGGTGCATAGAACCTGCTTAATGATAAATCCATAATGCCAACACAATTAGAGCCACTCAGCCGTGAAACCCCCCGGCGTCGGATTAACCGGAGCATGATCAAGCCCCAGTGCTATTCAATCACCGTGTTTACAGAACGCTGGCGGGAGATCCGTAACTTCTACGTCAACATCCTCGCTGCCAAGGTGGTGAGCGAGCGCACCGATCGCTATGTGGATTTGATGTTGGGCGGGATGCCTTTGACGATTCGCCCCTGCCTCATGGGTGAGAGTGTTAGCTATTTCCATCTCTATCTCTCGATCAAGGAACGCCAGGCGGTGTTAGATCAATTGCGGCGCAACGGCGTCATCGTTCTGAACGACGGACCTTATGCTAACTTCCGCGATCCGGAAGGTCGGCTCATCAAAGTCTCAGAGTCCGAGGCCGTGCTCTTCAAAAGCGCTGAATCGCTGCGGCACCAGACTACCACCCGCGCAGCCGCCTAGTTACCACCCGAGTCGCTCGATAGCTGCCGCGGTTTCCGCGAAGCTCTCGAAGAGGAAGTCGGGCTGAAACTCGGCCAATTCGGCGGTGGAATATTCCCCCGTCGCCACGGCAACCGTTTTTGCACCAATGGCCCGGCCGCAGGCAATGTCTTTCGGAGTATCGCCGACGACATAGATACCCTCGGGAGGAAACTCGACGCCGTGCTTCTCCAAAGCGCGCGCTCTCGCAAAAGGGCCGAGCTCATTGCGAATGTGGTGATCGTCCGCGAACGCACCGAACTCGAAGAAATGCCAGATGCCAAAATGCGCGAGCTTGATCTCGGCTCCCCGGACGAGATTGCCTGTTAACAATGCGACGACGAGCTCCGGGCGTTTCTTAATTTCCGTTAGCAGCTCCAGAATCCCTGGAAGGAGGCGCCCGGTTTTCTCCGGAAGCAGTTTCTGCAAATGGTGCAGATAACCGTCGAGATAGTGCGCGATGTTTGCCGCGGTCGGTTCGATTTGGTGATGGGCCAGGATCTCGCGGCAAAGGTTAGTATCCGTAGCACCCGCCAGGCTGATGTGAGCCAGATCGTCTTCTATGCCGAAGCCATCGAGCAGTGACTTCTGCAAAGCAGCAAATCCAGTGCCGCCCGTGTCCACCAAAGTGCCGTCGATGTCGAAGAGAAGGAGCTTTTTCAAGAAGGCAGCTTAAAATGCCGCGAGATACAGAGGCTAGAGTTTTCGCAACGCCGACGCCACGGGTTCCGATTGAACGCACCTCGCTCCTAATTTGGGGAATGACTTGCGCAGGTGGGGGGCGGTGGGTGAAGGAACAAGATGGCGACAGATGGACATCCTCCCGGCGCACGCGCGCGCGGGGCAGCGGCGAATCCGAAGAACCGCTTCGAGAAGCTGGAGTATGTGGATGATCCCGACGCGGAACTCTCGCCGGATGATGAGCCACGTCCGTTGCAAACGCAGTTTCTGAAGGATGCCACCCAGTCGATCATCACGTATAACAACAGCCCCGATCTTGGCTTTGATGCGAGTCTGAATCCCTACCGGGGCTGCGAACATGGCTGCGCTTACTGTTTTGCCCGCCCGACGCACGAGTTTCTCGGATACTCGGCCGGGCTCGATTTCGAAACGAAGATCGTCGTGAAGGAAAATGCGCCGGAGCTGCTGCGCGCGGAGTTGAGCTCTCGAAAATGGAAGCCCCAGGTGCTGGTGATGAGCGGGGTGACGGATTGTTACCAACCCGTCGAGCGCCGCTTGGAAGTGACCCGTCGCTGCCTCGCAGTGATGGAGGAGTTCCGGCAACCGGTGGCGATTATCACGAAAAACCATCTCGTCACGCGGGACATTGATCATCTGAGCATTCTAGCCGCCGAGAATGCGGTGGTGGTGAATATTTCCATCACCACACTGGATGCGGAGCTGGGGAAAACCTTGGAGCCTCGAGCGTCGTCGCCTTCGCGCCGCCTTGCGGCGGTGGAGGAACTCAGCGCGGCCGGAATCCCGGTGCGTGTCTTGATGGCTCCATGTATTCCGGGGCTGACGGATCACGAGTTGCCTGCGGTCTTTGCCGCAGCGGCAAAAGCGGGCGCGCAATACGCCGGTTACGTCCCCTTGCGCCTGCCGGGTGCGGTGGCACCGATCTTTTCGGAGTGGTTGGAGCGCGTCGTTCCCGGTCAAAAGGAGAAAATTCTCAGTCGAGTCAGATCGCTACGAGGCGGGAAGCTGAACGATCCACGATTTGGATCGAGACTGCGCGGCGAAGGCATTTTTGCGGAGGAAATGAACCAGCTTGCGCGGATCGCGCGGCACAAGACCGGTCTTAAAGAGGAGTTTCCGGATCTCTCGACCGCTTCTTTTCGCGTGCCGACGGATCAATTAACGCTGTTCTGAGCTGGCTAGCATATGGGCCGCGGCATTAGCTGCGGCGCTTGGTCAGCCTGTTTCATCTACAATTCACTCGCCCGAACTCCCATCCGCTCTTTGTCTTACGACCCAAAAAAATGCGATAGCCTTTTTTGCAGAGATAGGCCGCCTCCCAGAAGCTATCCGGCGTTTCTGATGTCGATGCCTCCGTGACGCGAAGTCCGAACGAGGAAATGCCAAACGTCTTGAGATACACCTCGAGGTCTTGGGCAGTTGTCGCTACTGGCTGGGCTCTGAGCCTCAACGCCCCGGGCAGGTAAAAACCTACATCCACCTTGAGACGTTTCGCGTCCTCTGCAGCTATGACAACGAACTCCCGATAGCGATTCGCCAATGCAGTCGATCCGACTGAAAGCATCACAACAAGGAAAGTGAAGACCATTAAGTGCTTCATGATTTATGACAAATTAGAGGGCCTACCTATATGGAGACTTCTGTTTAAGTGCGGTTTGGCTTCGGTTGCATCCTACCATCGCGAGAAGAGCAACCAACCCCGCAAGAAAAAAGCGACCGGTTGAGTGGTCGCTTGGTTCTCTTTGCATGCAGGGGTTCTACTCCTCGGCTTCGTCGCCTTCTTCGTCCTCTTCGTCTTCGTCGCCGAGGTCAGCGTCGTCCTTCGTCGTCCACTTCAACTTGCGGCGGGCGGCGGGCAGGGGAGAAAGCATCATATTGATACTGCGCCCCATCATTTTCGGCTCGGTTTCTACTGCGGACATGGTCGCAAGATCGGCTTTCACGCGCTGCATGAGAGCGTAACCCAGATCCTGGTGAGCCATTTCGCGTCCGCGAAACTGGAGCTGCGTTTTGACCTTGTTGCCCTTGTCGAGGAACTGCTCAGCACGACGAATCTTCGTCATGTAGTCGTGCTCGTCGATATTGACGCGGAATTTGACTTCCTTGAGCTTGCTGGTGGTCGCCTTCTTTTCCTTTTCCTGCTTGGCGATTTCGTAGCGGTATTTGCCGAAGTCAACGATGCGACAAACGGGGGGATTGGCGTTGGGCGCGACTTCGACGAGGTCGAGGCCTGCTTGTTGCGCGTGCTTGATGGCGTCGGAAAGCTTCAGGACGCCTAATTGCTCGTTAGTGGATGCCACAATGACGCGAACTTCTCGAGCGCGTATGCGGCCATTGACACGGGGTGGTTGCTGTATGGTGCTATCTCCTTGGAAAATCGACGCAGGTTAAGGCGATGATTCTCAGTTTTCTTTTGGTTTGGTAATGAAGTGCCAGGGAAAAAATCAATTCAACACCCTGCGACCGCCGTTATAAACGCGCCGCTGAAGTGTCGCAAGGACTAATTACCGAAATGAACCGTTACGTAGGACGATCAGGGTGTTCCCTAACCTCCCTAGATCGAAACTGCCCAGTCAGTTGCGCGTGTTAAGCAGCATGTAAGACAACTTCTCTGCTGACATAGTCGAGTTGATGGTATGATAGAGAGTTGAGTGACGCCTGTTAGACCATCAATGTGACGTGAGGTGGAGCGTCGCGGCCTTACCCCTGCCAACAGCAGAGGGATGGGATATCGTCAGGAGACAAACCTTCGGAGGTGTAGCGAGATCGTAAGCGCCCGGCTCGCGAGATTGGTGGTCCCTTCCCGCAGCCAAGGACAACTGCTCATGAACAAAAGAAAACCCCGGTGAGTTGCATAACTCCCGGGTCTTCATCGTCGGCGGATCACCGCTAAGCCTTTAGGAACTACTTCTTGTCCGAAGCTTTTTTATCGTCGCTCTTCGTATCCGAAGGCTTGGATTCCGCAGGGGTTGTCGCCTCAATGACAGGAGTTGCGGCGGACTCGGAGGCTGCTGGTGCTGCTTCCGGAGCCTTGATGCTGAGCAACTCGACGTCGAAAATCAGAGTCTGGCCCGGTCCGATTTCTGGAGGAGCGTTGTCGCCGTAGGCGAGCTCTGCAGGGACGTAGAATTGGGCCTTGGTGCCGACGGAAATCAGCTGCAAGCCTTCCGTCCAGCCCTTGATGACACCAGCGAGGGGAAACTCAGCCGGCTCGTTGCGCTTGTAGGAGCTATCAAATTCTTTGCCGTCGATGGTGGTGCCACGATAGTTAGTGACCACGGTGTCGGATTCCTTGGGCTTCTCGCCTTTGCCTTCGGTAATAATCTTATATTGCAGGCCGGAAGCGGTGGTCTGAACGCCGTCTTTCTTCTTGTTCTCAGCGAGGAATTTCTCGCCGAGTTCCTTGTTCTTCTTGGCGTCTTCTTCACGCTTCTTGGAGATCTTCGCCATCATTTCCTTCTGGAAAGTCTCCATCGTGGACTTCATCTGCTCGTCGGTGAGAGCCAGCTTGTTGCCAGTGTAGGCGTCTTTCAGACCTTGCAAAAGCGTGTCAGGATTGATCTCGATGCCCTGGCGCTTGATGGTAGAGCCGATATCAACGCCGATGCTGTAGCTCACTTTGTCGCCGTCGGTCTTGAGAGTGGTGTCTTGCGCGTGGGCAAAAGACGTGATGGTAAAAGCGGCAACAAGTGCCAGAGGGGTGATTTTCATAGGAGTCGGAGTGGTAAGCCAGATGGTCCGGCGGTGCAATTAAATAAATGTAACAAGTCCGTGCCGCGGCCTTATTTTTCCTCAATAGCGGCGGCAATAATCTTAAAGATTTCCGTGTTATCGAGCAACCCTCGGACCTTCTCGCTGCCTGGGCCTCCCCAGGGCAGCCTGGCATTCCCGCCGGTGTGGAAGCGCTGCCAGAGCACGTCGATGCCGGAGAAGCCGTCTTGGAATTTGTGTAACCCGCGTCGGTAGCGGGTGGGGTGGCGTGTTTCTTGAGCCAACACTCCGCCGGGCCAGTGGCGAAGGTGAGACACGCAACTCTCTACAAAATGGCTAGCTTCCTCGGTTGTGTGTCTACAACGGTTCGGTGCCGACTCTGGACGCGTCTGGGCAGTTCAAAGCCATTTCCGATTGCTGCGACTCTGCGCCTGCTCGTGACACCTATCGCGCCAACCATCCTCCGTGGCCAACTCCTTCGGCCTCCCACTTCTACGCGTGACCTCCCGCCAAAGACATCATAGTAGTTCCATTACCCCACCTGCGCCGTAAACTCCATCGCCCATCCCATCGAACCTTATGAAAATTAAAACCCTTTCTATCGCCGTCGCAGCAGCGCTCGGTGTCCTTCTGTGCCTTCCCTCCTCAGTGCGCGGTGCTGAGCTGACGCAAGCCAATGGGAGCACGGGCAACATCTTCGGCGAGTCCACTAGTCTCTCAGGCGGGATTGGCTTGGTGGGAGCCACTCTTGCAGGGTTCAATAACGAAGGGACTGTATACGTTTTTCGCGATCTGCATACAGCGACGGGCGACATCAATGAACAGGTAAAACTGATCGCTTCCGACGCTGCCGAGAATGACAGATTCGGCATTACCGTTAGCATATCGGGAACCATCGGCTTGGTCGGTGCGAACCTCGACGATTCCGCTTCCAATTTTGATCAAGGCTCCGCCTATGTCTTTCGCAATCTGGATACAGCCACATTTGCGATCACCCAGAATGTAAAACTGCTGGCCTCCGACGGGGTGAACCGCGATGCATTCGGCAGTTCGGTGAGTCTCTCGGGCACCGTTGCCTTGGTCGGTGCTCCCCGTCATAGAGTGCAGACGACCAGCGAAGGCGCGGCCTATGTCTTTCGTAATCTGGGTACGGCCACGGGGACCATCAACCAGAACGCAAAGCTCATCGCCTCCGACCACGCACCCATTGATTCATTTGGGGGTTCTGTAAGTATTTCCGGCAGCACAGGCCTAGTCGGGGCACCGTTTGACACGGTCGGGGCCAACAACAACCAGGGCTCCGCCTATGTTTTCCGGAACCTGGCGACGGCGACTGGCACGATTACCCAGAGTGCGAAGCTCATCCCCTCCGATGGGACGTCGCAAGACCGCTTCGGCGATGCTGTGAGCCTCTCGGGCAATATCGGCCTGGTAGGAGCTCCCTCTCACTCGCATCTGACCGGCTATAACGGGGCGGCCTATGTGTTTCGAAGTCTGGACACTACAACGGGCACGATTACGCAAAGCGTGAAGCTCATGGCCTCCGACGGAGCATCCGACGATCGCTTTGGCGAGTCGGTTAGCCTTTCCGGTGGCATCGGCCTCGTCGGTGCTCGAGCAGACGATGTCGAGATCAACAGTGACCAAGGTTCGGCCTATATTTTCCGCGATCTTGAGAGGGCTACCGGCACGATCACCCAAAACGTGAAGCTAACCGCTGCCGATGGAGCCATGAACGACTCCTTCGGCGACGCTTTGAGCCTCGACGGAGACCATTTCATCATCGGAGCACCCGGACAAAACGGCCGGCAGGGTAAAGCGTACTCGGGGAGTGTAAGTGCTTTCACAACCCTCGACGTGGGCAACTCCAGCAGATCGATTTCTGGCCTCGACTTCACCTCGAGAAACGACTGGATCATCGGCGACCACACTCCAGGCAACGATCTCTCTCAAATCGAAGGAAGCGCCACCGTCACTGCTCCAGGCAAAGCCATTTATCTCGGCAAAAACGCTGGCTCAAACAGTAACGTCCTGGAAGTGAATGGCAGCATTATCGCCAATGATCTTTACATCGGGAACGTCTCGGGGAGCATCCTCAACGCCTTCATTCTCAATAGCGCTCCCGCCATTGCCGCTCTCAACGTGCCGAACCTACACTTGGCGCCCGGTAACTTCCTCCTCGTCCAAGGTGACTTCACCACCACCGCCGAGGTTCTCGCCGCCCTTGGATCGAACCACTTGCAGACATGGACGGGCAGCACGTGGGAGAACGTCACCCCCGCCAATGCCTCGGGTCGCGTCGTCTTTAACCAAGAGAGCGGCTATGGCCGTCTGGCCGCTGTTGGAAGTGTGCTCATAGCCAGTGGGGACCTCAATTTCGGCACGGTCCTCGTCGGGCAGGCCGCTCAGCGTACCCTGAACCTCCATAATAAAGGTGCCGAGGCCATCAACGTCAGCGGCCTGAGCCTGCCTGCCGGGTATAGCGGCAACTTCACCGGAACCATCGCGCCGAACACCATCCAGCAGGTCATCATCCAATTAGCCCCCACGGCCGGTATCGCTTACAACGGCACCCTCACGGTCCACTCCAACGTATTAAGCGGAACCACCAGCTTGGCAATCACGGGCCAGGGCGCTTATAGCATCGCCGTGCGGGCGCAGCCATCCCTCAGGGGGACTGTGTCGGGTGCCGGCAACTACACACTGGGTGCCCGGGTCACCGTGGTCGCCAAAGCGAAGCGCGGGAGATCCTTCGTCGCATGGAAAGAGGGCCGCCGGATCGTCAGCACCAAAACCCGTTACAGTTTCACCGTTACCAGATCGCGGAATCTTGTGGCGACCTTCCGCTAAAACGCGGCGGTATTCTCTACTTCCTTCTAGAAATCAGCGTCGGATCGAGGGGGTGGAAGTCTCCTGACCATCACGCTCGCCGCCTGGACCGGTGGCGTGCGTGAGGGCCGGAAATGTGATCGGGCTGGCCTAAAGGAGGGCCTCTCCCTTTGCGTGCACCGGCAGGCCGGGGTTCAGCGTGATTCCGGCCGTGTCGCGGCCGTTCTCCTGCTTCCTTTCAGTTACAGGTGCAATCAGACGAGATTTTCCGGATTCAATGCCAACAAGGTCGGCTCCACAAAGATGCCATCCTTACGAATCAGCCTCCCGTCGAACCAGATTTCGCCGCCGCCGTAGTCTTCGCGCTGGATATTCACCAGATCCCAATGCACTTGGGAGCGGTTGCCGTTGTCCGCCTGCTCGTAGGCCTGGCCCGGCGTAAAATGGAATGATCCGCTGATCTTCTCGTCGAAGAGAATGTCGCGCATCGGCTCCAAAATATGCGGATTGAACGCCAGCGAGAACTCTCCGATGTAGCGCGCGCCGTCGTCGGAATCCAGGATCTGGTTGATCTTCACCGTGTTGTTGCCCGTGGCGTTGACGATCTTGCCTTTCGAAAACTCCAGCCGCACATCATCGAAACCGCCGCCTTGATACACTGTCGGCGCATTGAATTGCACATAACCCTCCACCGAATCGCGGATCGGACAGGAAAAAACCTCACCGTCGGGAATGTTATGCGTGCCGCCGCACATGATCGCCCCGATGCCTTTGATGCTGAAGCGCAGATCTGTCTTTGGCCCTTTGATGTGCACCGCGTCGGTCTGATTCATCAGATCCTGCAGCGCTGTCATGCCAGGGACCATCTTCCCGTAGTCCAGCGTGCAGACCCGGAAATAAAAATCCTCAAACGCCTCCGTGCTCATGCTCGCCTGCTGCGCCATGGAGGCTGTCGGCCAGCGGAGGACGCACCACTTCGTCTTTTGCACGCGATGATCCAACACCGGCTTCAGCAACCGCATCGCCAGCTTCATGCGTTCGCCGGGCACATCGGAGAGCTCATTGATGTTATGGCTGCCCCGCAAAGCGATATACGCATCCATCTTTCGCATTCTTGAGAGCTCTAGCTGAGAAAGGATCTCGTATTGGCCTTCGCTGGCTTCGCGCATCAACTCCCGCGTCACCACTGCTCGGTGGATCTGCACAAACGGCACGGCGCCCACACTGCGAGCGGCCCGCACCAGCGCGACCACCATCTCCTCCGGGATATCAAAAGCATCGATCAACACCTTTTCACCGGTCTGCAACTTCGTGGAGTGTCGGACGAGAATGTCCGCGAGCCGGGCGTAGCGTGAATCTTGCATCGGCAGGAGAGATACAGGCGAAACGCTCTCGCGAAAAGCGCAAAGCAGATAGGAGCGGGTTTTCTCTTCTCTTGAAGCGGACTCGTCACGTTGAGGATGTCGGATGCACAACTCTCCTACTGGCATCTTATCTGCTCAATCCAGAGATAAGATGAACTCCGTTTTCTCCATCTCGCACCTTACTCCGTCTCCAAGGCGAAGCTCCCTGCATTCGCGCGCAGCCGCTTTCACCCTCGTCGAAGTGCTCGTCGCCACGGCCGTTCTCGCCATCTTCATGAGCGGCATGTTTGCCATCAATACCCAGGCCTTCCAGCTCCTGCGCTCCGGTCAGGGCGTGATCGCTGCCGAGAGTGTCACGCGAGATCGCATGGACGTGATCCGCAACATGCCTTTCAACTCCCAATCGAGTCCCACAATGATCGCCACAGAGGTGCTGGGCAGCACAGGGAACACATTCCCTCTACTCTCCGGGCTTGAGGTGGTCGTCCAGGTCACCGCCTTTCCTCCGCCAGCGTCGCCCGCAGATGACCCGAAAACCGTCATCGTCACGCGTAACGCCAGCGGCACCGTCACCACCACCGATGCAGGCGATGGAACGCTTTCGAACGCCTCCAATTATACAATTATGGCCACCGTCACAACCACGTGGTCTGCGAGGGGCAAGACGCGCACCCATGAAGCGTATATGATATCAACCAGGGGTGGTAACAGCGGGAGGAAGGACTAATGCGTTTACACCGTTTCCGCTCCAATAAAGGATTTACGATGACCGAGCTCATGATGGGGCTTGGCGTTAGCACTATGATGCTCGCGGGCCTCATCTCAGCTTCCGTCACTCTCCAGCGTTCCTACAAGGCATCCGAGTACTACGCCTCTGCTTCCTCCGACCAGGTCCGCGCCCTCGACTACATCGTTCGGGATGCTCGTTGTGCGCTCTCGGCCGCGTACAATGCCGCCGACGACTCTCTGACGCTGAGAGTCCCTGCCCTGTATCAACCCAAGGTGCCCGGACTCCCCGCCTACGACACTGAGGGAAATCCCACGTCGAACGCGGAACCGCGGGTGCCAATTATCTACGGGGACGATGTCGCAGATTACGGCACCCTGGCCGAGCAACTCGTGATTGTTTATAAGGTTGTCGATAGATCCCTCCTTCGAACAGTCACCAGTCCTGGTGGTTCGAATAGTTCCGTCATTGCAACCGATGTCGATTTCTTCGATTTCGATTTTGTCACAGACGGCTCCATCGTTACCGCGAAGCTTAGCTTTTCCCCACGATTCCGGGGAATCGGCACCTCTACAGACCTTAAGACCACCCGCTCAGCCGTCATCTACATGAGGAACCTGAATAAAAAAGACCCCCCTCCTCCATCAGCTACCTAAAGCATCTGAATAAAAAGAATGAAAACCTACATCCATCGCACTTCACGAGGCCATCGTACTAGCGGCAGCACTCTCCTGACCGCCTTGGGAGTCATGACTGTCCTCGCTACGGTCGCCGGGGTCATGATCACGCGGGTGAATAACCATTATCGAGCAGCCTACCATTCCACCAGTTACGAAGAGGCATTTAGGGCAGCAGAAGCCGGCATAGAACTGGCTATGGCTGCCATGGGCGAAGCCAGACGGAACAACACCCCCTTTCCGACGACCCTAACTTACCATGCAGGCTCCACTCCCCCGCTCCCGACCCATTCGGGCGATGGCAATACCAAGCTCTTCGCGAAGGTCATCATCGCTCCCACCCAACACATCACTCCTCCCGGAGGCATATCGCCCACAACACCTATTGAGAAACCCGGTTGGTATACCATTCGCTCCACGGGTGTCGCAGAGATCCCCGGCTCCAACGCGGTCACCGAAGAAGCGTCCCTAAGAACCGTTGCTGGTAAAAAGAATAAAAATAGCAACCTTCGCATGATCAGCTTTTCCAGGGACTTTGCTGAGGGAAAGCTGAAGCTCCCGCAGGTCTTCCGCACCGTACAGATCGTCGTGAGGCCATCCACGAGCCGCCTTTTCAACAATGCCATGACGAGCAAGGGGGCCATCACTTTAACGGGTGGAGCCCATGTCAACAGCTTCGATTCCGACAACAAGGTGAAATACCCAGGCGGAATTTTTGACCCCGAAAACTCCCCCGAGCAGGAGAACGCCGATATCGGCTCGGATAGCCTTGGCAACCTCTCAGATTTAGGGGGCAACGTCGTTAAGGGAGATGCCATGTCAAACGGCGGAACCATGCAGAGGACAGAGGGCGTTACAGGCACCAAGACAAACAACTTCGATCCCACCTTCCAAGGAGTTACAGCGCCTGACTGGGTGATTTCCACCACGGCGATGACCACCAGCCAGATCGTTCCTTCCGGCTTCGGGACTACCGCCCTTGCTCCGAAGCGTTATAAGACTACAACTGCGGGCATGGACCTTGGCAGCCACGAGGTTCTTCGAATCCAGAATGATAATCCGGCTAATCCGATAACCAACGTAAAGCCGACCGCTTACGTCGACATCTGGATCGACGGCCCGATGAAGACCAATTCTCACGCCAAGTTGAACATCGACCCCAATGTCGTCGTCCGCATTTATGTCTCTGGCCAGGTCGATGTTGGCGCTCAGACCATCTCAAACGGCACAGGGATCGCTGCCAACCTCCAGATTTATGGCATTGATCCCCCGATCATCCCAGGAACCAATCCGGTGCAATACGAGGACCGCCTCTTCGATATCAGCGGCCAGGGGAGTTTCACCGGCGTGGTTTACGCGCCTAACTTTAGATTTGACTTCACGGGCGGCGGCCACTTCTTCGGTGCCGTCGTCGCCAAAACCGTCCGGATGACCGGGCACAGCGGCTTTCACTATGACGAAGCGTTAGGGAGAATCTTCAATGGCAACGTCACGAGCTATATCGTCCAAAACTATATGGAGGACGTCCGCTACCCAACACCCACTCCGCCTCCCGCCATTTAACAGTACCTCGATTGCGCCCTTGCCCTGCCGCTTTGGGCTAGTAAAGAAAGCCCGCCGGAGACTGATCCCCGGCGGGCCTTTTCATTCTGCGCAAGTTTGCCAGCTTGTTTTCCCCTGCATGGCGTCTTGGCGCCCCGGCCCCGTGATTTCCTCCCTTGTTACGGCGTCTGCAGCGTGACCGGGGCGGACGGCTGGCTTTCGCCGGCGTCGTTCACGGCAGTAACTGATACGCTAATGGCTTTGCCGGTGGGGATGCCGTAAAGCACGGTCTCGCTTTCGGCACGAGCTGCGAGAGCAACACCGTCGCGGGAGCCGCCGCGTCCACGGCCATTACCCGGTAACGTTCTGCACGGCGCGCGTGATCGAAATCCACCAGCACCACGCCGCTGCCCACCGCTCCAAGGGCGAGCGTCAGGTTTTGCGGCACCTCGGGCGTTTGGGGTCGCTGGGGCGCTCGAAGCCAAAGCATACCAGAGCGGGTCATCGTCGGTGAGCGTCTGGTCGAGTTCCGTGCGGAGTCCAATCAGGCGTTGAGGAGCCGTGGCAATGCCGGTCTGCAGGGCCTCATGAGCCTTGCTGCCCGCATTCAGATGGGAGCGGCGAACAATGCTAATTGTCACTACCTCGGCGGCGCCGTGTCCGAAGTCATGGCTCCGGTAGCGCCGCGGCCCTGGACCATCGTTGGGACGATTTTCTTTAAGAAGCTGCATTGGGTGGGGGCCGGCCAGAGACCCCACCTCAAAACAGGCTACCGTGTGGCAGTGGGTGCGGAATTGTCCGACACCGGATGGCTGGCCCGCGCATTTCCTCCGCCAAGGCGGCGATGCTGCAGGTAATCCATGATCTGCACGATGTGTCCCGCAGCCAAAACGACCAATATGAGAAGCATTAGTGAGAAGATCATATGCCCTTTCATCGAAAGATAAATCACTGTGGATGTATGATTCCGCTCGAATTTGAGTCGCAATCTGTTATTCCTTTCACCCCCATGAATCCGCCCTCCGTTTCCCCTCTGCGCACCCTGTTTCGCCGCGCCGCTTTTGTCCCGTTCTGCGGCGCGCTGGGCTTGGCCGCGGCCGGGAATGTGCAGGCTGCGGCGACGGTGGATCTGACCTCTCCCACGACGGGCTGGACGGTGATTCAGTATCCGAACAACAACCCCGATCCGTCCACGGATCAGCAGACGGGCAGCACGGAAGCGGATATTGTGGGCGATGCATTGCATCCTTCGTTTTATACCCAGTTTGGAAACGCCGGGACGCCTTCGCTGACGGATGGAACGCTGGCATTTCGCATTCGCTTAGGGGCGGATCAGAGCCCGGATGGTTTCAAAGCCGCGTTGTTTGTCGGGATTGATGCGACGGGCGACGGCGGGATCGATCTTTTCCTTGCTAGCGAAAACACGGGCAACCCCGACCGCATCGGCATCTACAACCCGGGCACGGGACTGAATCTGAGTCCCAACACGACGTCCATCGTCGCCACCCCTCTGGTCAGCTACACGCCGACGGCGAGCAATTACTATTGGGCGCCTGTGGACCCGACGATTGATCCGACCGTGGGAACGTCCACGGATATGAACATCGACGGGAAGGTGGACCATTTCCTCACCTTCAGCCTGCCGTTTGCAGACGTGGTGGCGCAGATGGCCGCTCGCAACATTGTCATCAACCAGAATTCGACCTTCAACTACGTGCTGGCGACATCAACGCAGAACAATTCCCTGAACCAGGATCTGAACGGCATCGGGAAGGGTTTCATCAATTCCACGTCCACATGGGCCGAGCTCGGAGGGCTCACGAGCCCGATCTCAGCGTCGGGTGTGGCGGTGCCGGAGCCGGACGCGGCGGTGTGCGTCGGGTTGGGCGCGGTGGGGCTGCTGGCCTGGCGGTTCAGACGGTCCGCGCGCAAGTCGTCCCTAGTGGGTTAAGCCGGACAAGAGCGGGGGAACAAATCCCTTGGGGGGAAGCCGGGTGCGGTGGTCGAGTTAGGGTAAGTTAGCTAGGTCTGGCGGTTTGCCTGAAGCAAGCAAGGAAAAACCCGTTCCTGCCCGGAGAGCTTAACAATCACAGGAGTCGTTCTTCCACGCTGCTATATCCAGAGGAGGAGACTGATTTAGCCTTCCGAGTCAGAGAACGGTATCAAGTAAAAAGCAAGAAATGATAGATCCATTTGTTTGACGGCATCAGGGCGTTCCCTTACTCACGGTTCCGAAATGAAGCTCTCCCATCGCTCCCTCGTTTTGGCTGCCTGTCTTGCGTTGAGTTCGCCCCTTCATGCGGCCATCGAGACTTACGTCTCCAGGTTCGATCAGGAGGCGATCGAGGAGGCTTATATGGGTGGCGGCACGTTTCTGACCGGCACGTTTGGCACGAAGAACAACCAACGCGGCGTCTTCGATAACTTTACGCAGGCGATCACTGGGATCAATTTTGCCGCGACTTCCGGCGCTCCCGAGGTGATGGCGAATGACATATTTGGCGGCTTCGAAGAAGGGAACTATCTCGGTGTCACGGCGAATTCCACAGTGACGGCGACTTTTGCGCAGCCTGTGAAGTACTTCGGGCTCTATGTGTCGGCCGTGGACGCCAACAACCGCATTCAACTCTATAGCGGCACCACATTGCTGCTCGATTTCTCGGCGGCGACGCTCACGGCGATGCTGCCGAACAATCCGACCAGCACCATCCGCGCGGTGGACGGGAGTGTTTACAACACGAACCAGTATTACGGGCAACCGGGGACGACTAACAACAGCACGGAGCCCTATGTTTATCTGAGTTTCTTCGCCACGGGAGACACGACCATTACGCATGCGGTCTTGAGCGAGACCGGCGCCATCTTTGAGACGGATAATTACAGCATCAGCACGACGGCCGTGGCTCCGGCGTCCTCGTTGGTGGTTGTGCCGGTGCCGGAGCCCAATGCGGCGATCTGCGTGGGCATCGCTGCGGTGGGGCTGTTGGCCTGGCGCGGTCGTCGGGCGACGCGTCGGATCTAACGCCGTATATTTGCAACGCGCCGAGCGGCGTTTCGCGCAGCCGTTGCGATTTGATCAGCCGCCAATCGGCTGCAGGCGGTTGGCTGCGTGCATCTTTTTTATTCCGCAGCTAAAAAGCTCTAGCAGTTTTTCGGCGAATGTTGGAAGGTCCGCCGTCAGCCCTTTTGTCCGATGGATTACCGACCGCTTTTTAATCATATCGACGAAGGTTTTTGCGTGCTGGAGATGCATCGCGCACCTGACGGCCAGCCGGTGGATTTCCGCTTTGTCGAAACTAACGACCGCTTCGAGAACCAAACCTCGCTGACGGGAGTGACGGGACGGACGATCCGCGAGGTGTTGCCCGACATCGAATCGGACTGGATCGATATCTATGGCAAGGTGGCGCTCACGGGTGAGGCGGCGCGGTTTGAGCATCAGGTGGCGGCGTTGCGCCGGTGGTTTGAGTGTCACGCCTTCCGCATGGATGGGCAGCCGACCGATCGGGTGGCTGTGATTTTTCGTAATGTTACCGAGCGGCGCCGCAGCGAGGAGGCGTTGCAGTTGCAGCAGGATTTGTTGGAGGTCACTTTGCAACACCTTCCGACCGGGGTGGCGCTGATTCGGGGCAGCGATCTGCGCTACATGACGGTGAACCCCGCTTACGAGGCGCTTGCGCCGGGTCGGGCGATGCTCGGGCGGACGATCAATCAGGTGTGGCCCGAGGTGGAGTCCGAGCTGGCTGGGCGTTGCGAGCGGGTGCTGGACACCGGCTTGCCTTACGCAGGAGTGGATGAGGCTTTCCCAATCGTGAACAGCGAGGGGAAGGTTGAGGAGCGTTTCTTTAGCTGGAATCTGACACGCATCGCGCTGCCGGGCGAAGGCGGCTGGGGGATCCTGACTTCGGTGGATGAGACGACGAGCCGAAAGCGCACCGAGGAAGCTTTGCAGGCGAGCAATGAGCGTTTTCAAGCGGCCGTCGGAGCGGTGAGCAGCCTCATCTGGACAAATAATGCTGCGGGCGAAATGGTCGGCCCGCAACCGGGCTGGAGCGCCTTTACCGGGCAAACGGAGGAGGAATATGCCGGCTATGGGTGGACGACGGTGGTGCACCCGGAGGACGCCGCGGGAACGGTGCGTGCCTGGCAGGAAGCGGTGGCGGAGAAGCGGACTTTTATTTTTCAGCATCGGCTTCGCCGCCGTGACGGCGAGTGGCGTTCATTTTCCATTCGAGCCGTGCCGATTCTGCGGCCCGATGGCGAGATCCGCGAGTGGGTGGGGGTGCATACAGATGTGACGGGTCAGATCCAGGATATGCGTCGGATGCAGCAGGTGCAGACGGAGCTGCGCGCGGCGCTTCAAGAGACGGAGAACGCCCGGGCGGCTGCCGAGCGGGCGCGGGAAGCGAAGGATAACTTTCTGGCGGTGCTTTCGCATGAGTTGCGCACGCCGTTGACTCCTGCGCTGATGGCCTTGGAGACGTTTCACCTGGAGGGCCCGATGACGCCGGAGATGGTGGAGGTGGTGGATATGATCCGCCGCAATCTCGAGATCGAGGTGCGTCTGATTGATGATTTGCTGGATGTCACCCGCATCGAGAGCGGGAAGCTGGAGTTGCAGTTGGACGATTGCGACTTCCACAAGACGGTGATCGAGGTGGTGGAGATGGTGCGCCCGGATTTCGATACGAAGGCGCAGGTGCTGGAGCTGGATATCGAGATGTTTGCGACGCCGTTGCATGCGGATTGCCAGCGCCTGAAGCAGGTGTTTTGGAATTTGTTGAAGAATGCCTCGAAGTTCACCCCGCAGGGAGGGACGATTTTTCTCCGGTTGGTGCGCGAGGGAGATCGGGTCGAGGTGAGCATTGCGGATACAGGCATCGGCTTCGATCCGTCGCGGGTGGAGGCGTTGTTTAATCCTTTTAACCAGGCGCACGGGATCACGAAGCGATACGGGGGGCTAGGCTTGGGTCTGGCGATTGCGAAGGCTGTGGTGACGGCGCACAAGGGTGAGTTGAGAGCGGCGAGTGAAGGGCCGGGGCGCGGGGCGACGTTTACGATTTCGTTGCCGCTCACGGGCCGAGGAAAAGCGGCGGAGATTGAATAAAGGCACGACCTTACCACCAGAGAGGCTCGAAAAGAACATATGGAGCCTTCTTCGATAGCGCCTGAGCCGGCGCGTTGGTCGATCCTGGTGGTGGAGGATGATGTGGATACCGCGGCGTTTCTGGTGCGGTTCCTGGGGCGCAACGGTTACGAGGTGCGGACGGCGGGGAGTGTGGGCGAGGCGTTAAAGAAGCTGGAGGAGAAGCCCTGCGATGCGTTGGTTTCGGATATCGGGCTGCCGGATGGAACGGGATGGGATCTGATGACTCAGGCCCAATTGCCGCCGACGGTGTATGCGTTGGCGATGAGCGGGTTTGCGATGCAGAGTCACCGGGCGATGAGCGCAACGGCGGGGTTCCGCGAGCATCTGACGAAGCCGTTTAGTCCGAAGGAGCTGCTGCGGCTGTTGCGCGAGGCGCAGGGATTGGTGGGGTAGGGTGGTAGGCATCCGAGTGGTTCCGGTGTTCATAAATAACTAAGGAGCGATGGGTTGAACTCTTCGGGACGCACGCGTCTCGGCGGAAAGCTCCGGACCTTTGAGGAACCGCTATCTCTGAATAGGTCAGGTGGCGCTGTGTCTCTGGGGAGCGCAGGCCGCTGGCCTGCAGTTCCCGGCGGCCCGTCGGGAACATC
>DASVRZ010000053.1:0-44182 GCA_036388355.1 Chthoniobacterales bacterium
CTTGGTTAGGCATCTGGTCGAACCAAGTCATGGCTTGGGCTGCTGTCGGGACATCTCAAAGCCTCGCACGATAATAAAAGCAATGAGGGAAATGACAAATACCGTCATGGCGGCCCACGTAAGCCCGCCCAGCGTCCTCTCGACTACCTGATAAAGCTCAAATATCCATGACTCCAAAGTCAGGGGAGGGATAACATCCTTCTCATGTGTCTTTTGGATGTATCGCTCAAGTCGGTAAAGATCAACTCCATGGGAAACGCCACTAATGTAGAGCGCAAAGATGGTGAACTTCTGCCAATGCGACGCAACCTGATCTCCCACAAGTCTCGTGAGAATGCCTCGTATCGATGGCGCAAGAAGCCGGACAATCAACGCGGTGATAATCACTGCGAGCAGTAGGGTTACAGTAAGGAGGGTAATAAACATATGAAGGATAAGAGGCCTAACGACCTCAAGCAGCAGACGTGACAGCTTCGAGTCATTCGCTGCAGCGCCTGGTTAGGCGACTTTGGTGTTCGCATACGATAGAAGTTGTTCGGTTTGCTGTGCGGTCAGTGCTCGCTTGGGAATGATGACTCCTGAGCCGAGCGTGTCGAAGCGAAAGACGTAGAAGTCATTGCTGTTGGTGACGCCGCGAACACGGCTCCAAGGCCACTGGACGCGAGTGACGCTGTTGCTGATGCAAATCCCAGAGTCGTCGAAGCTCATGGTCTGCGACTCAAGGAACTCGGGGTGCTGCGCAACGATCTTGTAGACCATGCGCCGATAAAGAAGCAGAAAGACGAACGGAAAGATAATCATGCCGAACGCCCAAATCGGTCGCTCTGGTCGGAGAGAGAGCGTGCCTACTCCGAAAAGGAAGATAAGCGCAATGCTGACAATAAGCCCTGGGCGAAGCATCAGCCGCCAGAGCTGGGCGATCGTCTCTGCTCTAGTGAGCTGATACTGGAGTGTATTGTCAAAGTTCTCGGATTCCATAGAGCGTGCGCTAGACGCCTAACGAGAAGTAGATTGCCGAAGGTCGTAAAACATTGCGGCCTTTGGTCGTAATATAAGGCGACCGGAGGTCGTCTAATCGGGCTTTCCGCGGGGAAAGCTCTGGTGTTATGCATCCGACCATGAGCGCAACCCTCCCGAGTTTAGATGATGACGTCAAGCTCAGGAAATTGCTTGGCGACCGGATCCCTTGTTAGTTACTGAGGAGCATCCGGATCTGCGCTCTCCCCGCACCGCCAATGTCTCAGCCGACCAAGAGGGGAGGGAGACGCTGGCTTTTCGCCGTCGTCCCCGCTCCCCTTTCGTTGCCTTGCGGTTGATTTCCTTACACCACCGGTTGCACCGGCGCCGGATCCACTCCCTCTTCCGGGGCTTCGCCGGGGCGGCTGGCGTAGGTGACTCCCCATTCCCTGGCGATGGCGCGCATGGCAGGGGCGTCGAGGCGGCGGAGTTTGTATTCGATGGCGTCCCAGGCTTCCAGGATGCACGACGCGATGCGGGGGCGGACGGCTTCGACGTCGTGTTACTCGTCGATGGCTTTGCTGGTGGCGGTGCTTTGTTGTTCTAACAGGCTTTCGAGCGCGACTAACTCGTCGCGCACGTCATCGGCGGAGGGGAAGGTGACGAGGATGAAGGGCCGGGCGGTGGTGACGGCGGCAGCTTCGCGGCGGCTTTCGCCCTGGATGATGTGGTTGACCCAAGTGATGAGGATGACCGGCGCCCGCGGACGACTCGGCGATTCGACCCTACTGGGCACCGTCACCATTTGTCCGCTAAGAACCAGGAGTAGCCAGCGGCAATGTCTAAATTGGCGCGACCGTCCAGGTATGCGCGACCGGCTTGCGCAGTTCATTGATTTCGACTTCGAACGCGGCGATTTGCGCATCCAGCCGCGCGAGTTCAGCAGCACGCGCCGCCTCGGCTTCCGGCGTCTGGAGCCACACAGGAACTCGAAATAACTGCACATTGCGCCAGCGATTGTAGAAGAGTTTGTTCTTTTCCAGAATCTTCTGAAGAAGCTTCTGAGCTTGATCGTGTATCGGACCAGGTGCTTGGCTGAGGTTGATTCCTGCGGCAAGCTCTTCTTTGGTCCATGTGCCAACGGCGATGTCGTCGATACGGATTTCATATCGTGGCGCGGCGAGGTTGGCGATTTTCAATTCGTAACGCGATAAATCCTGCAACGGCGTAATGCCAGGGAGGCTTTGCGCGAGCTTGGTCTCGGGATGAATCGGCCAGGGCAAGGCGTTGTCGAGACGCGTGAACGTGAGCGGCACTGTCGCACCTGCGCCACTGCTCACCTCGAGCGGAGTCACCGTCGCATTCTGCGTCTTTGCCTGATACCGCGGGCCTTCAGCAGCATTGATTTCGACACTCGAAACCAGCGCGGGCGCATTGAGACCTTTTAATAGGTACGTCGCCATCACCAGATGACCGGCCCAGCTAGGATGAACACCATCGGGAATCAGACGCGGATCGCCGGTGGCGCCGAGCACGCTCGCGCTTCGACTGGCTTCGATCGTGGCGATCATCGGTCGAATCTGATCGATGTAAGGCACATCCGTTTCTGTGGCAACCTGCTGCAATCCGTCGGAATACTTGAGCAGCATATTGTTGTAGCTGCTGCCCGCAGGCATCCCTGCCTCATACTTTTCTTCGGGCGAGGGCGAAACAAGGGTGACGCGCGAACCGAACTCTTTGAGCTTGCCGGTCAGGGCGCGCGCATTTGTCAAATACGCCTCATACGCCGCGTCGCCGCCGCGCCCATCGTTCATGCCGTAATCAACGGTGGCGGCTGTCGGGCGCAGCGGCGCGACGTCACGCGCAAAAGCCCCCTCAAGACCGCCACGCGAGGGCATTGCCATCGTGTCGCCGTCCCAGCCGGTGTGGCGAAAGCTGATGTTCCACGTCGGAAAGCGCGAAAGCACGTAACTCTCAATGAGGGTGGAATACCTGTGCTGCTGGGTAATGCTATCGCCAATAAAGACAGCGCGGTCGCCGTCGCGGAAAAAGAACGGCTTCTCGGTGTTTTGAGCGTGCGCAAACGGCCCCAATGCCGTCAGAGCCAGCGCGCCAAGCCAAATGATGTTGCGAATTAGCTTCATAAAGGCTCCTTAGATACACGGCTCCAGGCGAATGGGGAAGCGCCTCCATTTCCGTTTTTGGATACCGCCTTTGTCGAAGGTGCGCGTCAGTCCGACGTGACGACCGCTGCACTATGGCCGCTGAGGATGCGGGCGGTGTTGACTAGCGCTACGTGCGAGAAGGCTTGCGGGAAGTTTCCTAACATCCGCTTCGCGTAGGGGTCGTATTCCTCGGCCATCAGGCCCAGGTCGTTTCGTAACGTTAGGAGCCGCTCGAACATTTGGCGCGCTTCGGCCGTTCTGCCGATGAGGTGCAGGCAATCGACTAACCAGAAGGAGCAGAGCAAGAAGACGCCTTCGTGTCCGGGCAGGCCATCGACTTTGTTGTTTTCGGTGCGGTAACGGAGCACGAATCCATCCTGCACGAGCTCGCGCTGGATGGCGTCGACGGTGTGGCGCACGCGTTCGTCGGAGGCCGGGAGGAAGCCGACCAGCGGCATCATTAGCAGGCTGGCATCGAGGTGGGGCGAGCCGTAAACCTGGGTAAAGGCCCGTTGCTGGGCGTCGTAGCCGCGTTCGCAGACTTCGGCATGGATGCGGTCGCGAGTGGCGCGCCAACGTTCGAGGTGTTCCTGGGCGTCGCAGTCGTTGCATCCTTCGGCGAGCTTGATGGCTCGATCGAAGGCGACCCAGGCCATCATTTTCGAGTGAGTGAAATGCTGGGGTGCGCCGCGGATTTCCCAGATGCCGTAATCGGGGGATTCCCACTTGGTTTCGAGGGACTTCATGAGGGCGACTTGCAATCGCCAGTCGGCCTCGTTGGCTTCGATGCCCGCGACGCTGGCGCGATACATGGAGTCCATGACTTCGCCGTAAACGTCGAGTTGGAATTGGTCGGAAGCGGCGTTGCCGACGCGGACGGGCGTGGAGCCTTCGTAACCGGCGAGCCACGGCAATTCGAACTCGGTGAGGCGGCGTTCCCCGCAGACGCCGTACATGATTTGCATCTGGTCGGGGCTGCCGGCGATGGCGCGGAGCAGCCAGGCGCGCCAGGCGCGGGCTTCCTCGAGGTAACCGGCGTCCATAAGGGCGACGAGGGTAAATGTGGCGTCGCGCAGCCAGCAGTAGCGGTAATCCCAGTTGCGCACGCCGCCGATGGATTCGGGCAGGGAGGTGGTGAGGGCCGCGGCGATCCCGCCGGTCGGCGCGTAGGTGAGGCCTTTGAGCGTGACGAGGGAACGCATGACGGCGTCGCGCCATTCGCCGCGCGGCAGGTAGTGGCTCGCCCATTCGGTCCAGTAGAGTTCGGTGTCGCGCAGGGCCTCCTCCGCGTCGACGGTGGGCGGCGGGAGGAGGTGCGAGGGGAACCAGGTGAGGACAAAAGGCACGCGATCGCCCGCCGCGACGGTGAATTCGGCGACGGTGGTGAGATTTTCGCCGTGGGTCTCGACGGGCGTGTGCAGGACGAGCGCTTCGGGGCCGGCGATGGCGACCAGTCCTTCCGGCATCTTCCGCACCCAGGGAACGATGTGGCCGTAATCGAAGCGAATCGTGAGATCCATGCGGAGCCGCACGTTTCCTGAGACGCCTTCGACGATGCGCACGAGATCCGGCGCGAGCCCGCGCGGGGGCATGAAATCGATGAGCCGGATGGTGCCCTCGGCGGTGTCGAGTTCGGTTTCCAGGATGAGGGTGTCGCCGCGATAGCGCCGACGCGTGCCGGTGATTTCGCCGACCGGGGAAAAGCTCCAGCAGCCGTTGGTTTCGTCGCCGAGCAGTGCGGCGAAACAGGCGCCGGAATCGATGCGGGGAAAACAGAGCCAATCGACGGAGCCATAGCGGCTGACGAGCGCGCCCGCTTCGGTGTCGCTCAGAAATGCGTAGTCCTCGATTTTGGTCATGTGGAAAGGGAGATAGGGAATTTTTTGGGGCAACCGAGGTTTGCCCAAGGTGAAGGCGCGGGAAGCGGCTCTTCAGGTTTCTCTATTAATCGCGTCCCTCGCCTGCGCGGGCGTGAAGATTCTTGAGAATCCATTCACCTCGTGCCCAAGTTGCACTGCCTTGGGCTAAGCACGCCTCCAATCATCGCATCGCAACATCGGCCATTCCTCCTGCGCGGACGAATATCGTCCATCCTCAGCCACCGCGACCAACCGGTAGCTGCGCATATTAGATCAGGGGGGAAGCACAGCTTCCGTGACATGTGCGTGCCCAAGTTCAACTTGGGCACGAGGAAACGGTCCCTCCAGGTCGCAACCTCTATGGCTGATGGTTCGTGGCCTTCAGATTCTCCAGAATCCATTCCACGACTGGGGTCGGGTCGGGGAGGCCGTGGGGGTGGTGGCCGACGCCGGGTTTGGGGATGAGTTCGATGCTGCCGCCCATGGCCCGGTAACGCTCGGCGGCGAGGCCGGTGTTTTCGTCCCACGGCACGACGTCGTCGGCGTCGCCGTAAACGTGCAGGAGCGGAATACCGGCGTCGGCGAGCGGCCGGAGGTTGTCGATGGGGTTGCCTGGGTAGGCGAGGGCTTCGGCTTCGCTCTTGAAGCCGTGAACCTGCAGGGCGAGCTGCCAATCCTTGGGGCTGCCGGTGCCTTTGCCGTGGCCAGCGGGCCAGCTTTTGATATCCATGACGGGCGCGTCGCCGTAGATGCAGGCGACGTTTCCGGGGTTGGCGATGGCCCAGTTGTAACAATACAAGCCGCCGCGGCTGAGGCCGATGAGGGCAGGGCGTTTCGCGAGGCCGCAGCGTTGGGTGAGCTCGGCGTAGGCTTCGTTCCAGTAGCCGACGGCTTCGGGCGCGCCGAACAAATGCGGAATGCTGAGATAGACGATGTGCACGCCGCGCTTGAGCAGGGCGACTTCGGGGTCGGCGAAGGCGTCGAGGAATTCGCCTTTCCACGCCCAGAGTTTGCCGGGCAGTGGGGTGGCGGGGACGATGACGCTGCAGATGCGGGTGTCGCCGAGGGGAAAATCGTAGCGGTCGAAGCCGTGCCAGAGGGATTTGCTGCCGGGGAAGGGTTGGGTGGATTGTTCGTGCATGAGGGTGGTGATTTCGCGGGCTTTGGCGGTGGCTTGGTCGAGGGGCAGACCGGCGGCGAGGCCGGGGCGGGTGTGTTGGGTTTCGGTGAGCCAGGCGTCGCGGAGAAGGGTCATGCGTTCGGCGACGAGTTTGCGGAAGACGGGGCCGAAGAATGGGCTGCGCTGGAAGAGTTCTTCGGCCGCGTCGGGCGAGGAGAAATGGGCGATGATTTGTTTCGCCATCAGGCGGCGACCGTCGCGGTTGGGGTGCACGCCGTCCTGGGCGAAGCGGTAGTCGGGGGTGGTCTGGCGGCGCTGTTCGAGGTCGGCGCGCATGGGACCGTGGAGGTCGATGATTTCCCAGCCTTCGCGGCGCTTCGAGAGCAGCCAATCGCTGAAGCGGGTGAGCATCCCGTCGTGCGCGCTCTGCGGCTGGCCGGGGCCAGCGTCGTGGATGGGCGGCGTGAGGATGATGAGGCGTTGGACGCCTGCGCTGTCGACGGCGGCTTTGAGCGTGTCCATGGCGGCGCAGTAGCGGGCGAAGCCTTCGTCGTTTTGCGGGAGGGAGGAGCCGTCGTTCATGCCGAAGCAGGCGAAAACCCAGTCGGGGCGCGTTTTTTCGAGGACGCGTTGGAGGCGTTCGCTGACCGTGGGCCGCGGAAAGCCGTAGGGCCGGATGTGGGTTTCCTCCTGCTCGGAGAGGGTGAGGTCGGCGGCGGTTTCGCTGGGCAGGCCGACGTTGAGGACTTCCGCCGGAGCGCCGATGGAGGACAGCCACGCTTCGACGTCGATGACGTAATCCCCGGCGTAGGTGATGCTGTCGCCGATGAAGACGATGCGTTTGGCGTCTCGGATTTCAGGCGCGGCGGAAGCGGGATGGAGGATCATGGCAGTGATTAAAGCGGCTATAGCAAAGAGTTTCATGGTCGAGGGGGAAGGGCGATCATTTCATTGGGGTGAGAGGGAGCAATGCGGAAGTTTGGAGGAGGGTCGTGGTTTCCGCCGGGTAGCTGATTGACGATGAGGTGGTGTTTCGGGCATGCTCCGCGGAGTCACTCGTTCGCTTATGAAGAATAATCCTGTCGGCTGGTTTGAGATCTATGTGCAAGACCTGGAGCGTGCGAAGGGGTTTTACGAGACGGTGCTTGGGACGACGTTGTCACCGCTCAGCGATCCTTCACCGGAGTTTACGATGCTAGCGTTTCCGATGGATTTCACCGCGACGGGATGTCCTGGGGCGTTGGTGAAGATGGAGGGAAAAGACTCGGGCAATGGAGGCACGCTCATTTATTTTACCTGCGAGGATTGCGCAGTTGAAGCCAGCCGGGTGACCGGCGCAGGCGGCAGTGTGATGAAGGAGAAATTTTCCATCGGCGAATACGGTCACATCGCCCTGGTGCACGACACCGAAGGGAATCTGATTGGTCTGCACTCAATGGCGTAAGCGGTCGCCTTGCAAATCGGCGGTTGAGGTTTATCAACCATTAGCGTTGCGCAGCTTGCCATGACCATCTCCGAACTGCCCATTACGATCGACCGGGAAAAGATCGCCGCTTTCTGCCAGGAACGCGGGATTCGGAAGATGAGCCTTTTCGGCTCGGTCGTGCGCCCGGATTTTGATCCGAGCCGCAGTGACGTCGATGTGTTGGTGGAGTTCCTGCCGGATCGTGTTCCCGGCTGGGAGTTTTTGCATTGGAACGAAGACCTCGAGCCGCTTTTCGGGCGGAAGGTGGATGTTCTTTCTAAAGTGGGTAAACACCTTCGACCTTCCGTGGAGAAGGACCTCACGCCCATTTATGAGCAACTTTGACCCGCGGGTTACGCTTACACAGATTCAGGAGTTTATCGAAGAACTCGGCGTTTACATTGAAGGTGAGACCCTCGCTTCACTGCTGACGGATCCGATGAGGATGCGCGCGTTCGAACGTGTTATGCAATGCATCGGCGAGGCCGTTAAACGTCTGCCGATGTCGCTCCGCGAAGCTTATCCGGCAGTGGATTGGAAGGGTGCCGCAGGTCTGCGCGACTGGGTGGCTCACGGCTACGACGGGGTCGATCATGAAATTCTCTGGAAAGCCGCTCACGAACAATTGCCAGGGCTGAAGCAGACAACCGAGCAAATGCTGGCGGACCTTGGCTAACCTGCGGTCAAGTTCTGGGCAAGCCGGAGGTTGACCGCTCCGCGGCGTTGAACCTATCGTCTGCACATGTTTTCGCATCGTTTTCTTCTCGTTGTTTGTCTGGTTCTGACCTGGGTGGCTGCGGCGCGGGCCGAGGTGATGTTGGGAATCGATGTCCTGGAGGCTAACGGCTTCGATTTCCTGCAAGGCAAACGCGTGGGGCTGATCACCAACCAGACGGGGGTGAATTCGAACGGCGTGAAGACGCGGAAGATTTTGCACAACGCTAAAGGCGTGAAGCTGGTGTCGCTGTTTTCCCCGGAGCATGGCCTTGATGGCACGGAGAAGGCGGGCAAATACGTAGCCTCTAAGACCGATGCATTGACCGGCCTTCCGGCGCATTCGCTCTACGGGCCGACGCGGAAGCCTTCCGCTGCGATGTTGAAGGGCATCGATACGCTGGTTTTCGACATGCAGGATATCGGCAGCCGCACCTATACCTACATCAGCACGATGGGGAAATGCATGCAGGCAGCAGCGGAGGCGGGGATAGACTTTGTGGTGCTCGACCGTCCGAATCCCCTCGGCGGCAACCGCGTGGAAGGTCCGGGTATCGAGAAGGAATGGATCTCGTTCGTTGGGCAATTTCCCGTGCCGTATGTCCACGGCTTGACGACTGGCGAGCTGGCGCAAATGAGCAATGCCCGCGGTTGGATGGGCTCGAAATGCAATTTGAAGGTGGTGAAGATGCGCGGCTGGAATCGCTCCATGACCTGGCCCGACACCGGGCTGCGCTGGGTGCAAACGTCGCCGAATATCCCGCGAGCGACGTCCCCATTTTACTACGTGCTAACGGGGCTGATCGGAGAATTGAATCCGGCGGAATTGGGCATCAACACGTCGGAGCCGTTTGAGATCATAGCGGCGAAATGGATCGATGCGGAGGAATTTTCGACGGTCCTCAATCGCCTCGATACGCCAGGGGTGAAGTTTTCTCCCGTGAGTGACTTCCGAGGCGCAAACGGTGTGCGCATTCGCATCGAGCCGAATAACCGCACCGACCTATGTGCGCTCTCGATGCACATGTTGGCCTACATGAATAAAACGGCGGGCACGCCGAACATTTTCGCCCGGAGCAATGCCGGTGCGGTGGATCTTTTCTACAAATCCTGCGGCAGCAAAGCGATCCGGCGCCAGATCGAGGCGGGCATGGAACCCGAAGCTATCGCGGCAACTTGGGAACCTTCGTTGCGGAAATTCCGCAGCGAGCGGGAGAAATACCTCCTCTATTGAGGAACGAGCTTCCGGCTGTTTTGCAGATGCGCTCTAACGGGCAGGCAGTTCGTTTCCCAAGTCCAGCCGCCGTCGCAGACTCATTCTTTCTCCCATGAAAATCGGCCTCTACGGCGGGACGTTTGACCCGATTCATCTCGGTCATCTCATCCTCGCGCGAACAGCGTTGGAGGAATTGCAGCTCGACCAGATGGTCTTCATTCCTGCGGCGATCTCCCCGCACAAACTCGCGACTTCCCCCACCCCAGCGGCGACTCGTTGGGAAATGATCCAAACCTCCATTGCAGGTGAAGCCGCCTTCGCAGCCGACGACTTGGAACTGCATCGCGCCAGCCCCTCCTACACCTACGACACGGTCGCGTCATATCGAGAGCGATTTCCCGAGGCGGAGTTGTTCTATTTCATCGGCACCGACAATCTCCCGCAGCTCCACACCTGGTATCGCATCGAGGAATTGAAGGAACTCGTCACCTTCGTCGTGCTAGATCGGGAAGTGCCACGGGAGGCACCGGAAACAGCTCGCGGTTTCCCGACGATTTCGCGCCGGATCGACATCTCCGCCTCGGAAATCCGAAACCGGGTTGCCAAGGGCCTTTCGATTCGTTATTTAGTAACAGCGCCTGCGGAGGAACTCATCCGCCGGCATCACCTTTACCAACCCCCGTCTTATTAAACTCACCTCCGAAGAACTCGCCCGCACCTGCGCCCGCTTTGCCGCCGATAAAAAAGCCGAGGATCTCGTCGTGCTGGATCTGCGTGGCATTTCCACGTTTGCCGATTTCTTCGTCGTTTGCTCCGGCACGTCGGATCCGCATTTGAAGGCGATCTCCGGCTCCATCCGCGAAGGTTTGCGCGACGATTTCCAAGTCACTCCCCTCGCCGTGGACGGCTATCCCGCGAGCCAGTGGATGATCCTCGATTACATTCAAGTGATCGTGCACGTTTTCCACGCGGCGAAACGCGATTTCTACGATCTGGAGACCCTCTGGAACGACGCTCCTCGCCTCAAGATCGACGCGCCCGAGCCGACAGTGCTATGAACCTGCTGGTCGAAACGGAGATCACCTGTCCGTTTTGCTTCGAGTCGTTCTACACCATGGTTGATACCTCGCAGGGCGACGTGGATATGATCGAAGATTGCACCGTTTGTTGCCGCCCGATGCGACTCGTCATTGCCTGTCAGCCCGGAGAGGTGGAGAGTGTGGAAATCGAGCCCGGCTAGCCCTATTTTCCCCCCTCTATGTTTGAACAACGCGACGCTTTAATCCGCCTGTTGCGCGACGATGATCCCGCGACGGTCAGCCTCGTGAAGGAACAACTAACCACCGGCGGACCCGCCGTGCTGGGAGATCTCCGCGATCTGCTCGGGACCGACGATGAACGCGTCTCGAAGCATGTTACTGAAATGATCCGCGAGATCGAGGGTCAGGTGGCGCAGGAAGATTTTGCCGCCTTTTGCCGTCACTTTCCCGATCACGGCGACATCGAGGAAGCCTCCTGGATGCTGGCGCGGACGATGATCCCCAACTTCGATCCGAAAACCTATCGCGCGAAGCTGGATAGCTGGGGTCGGCAGCTCACGATCCTGCTGCAGAGTGCGGTTTCGGATCGCGAACGGGTGGAAATCCTCAGCCGCTTCCTGTCGGAGCATCTCTCGTTTCGCGGAAATTCCGACGATTACTACAACCCGCGCAATAGCTTCCTCCCAACGGTTATCGACGCGCGCTCCGGCATTCCGATTACCCTTTGCGTCGTGTATATGCTAGTCGCCGCTCGCGCCGGAATGGCTGTGGAAGGCGTCAATCTCCCAGGGCACTTCATCCTTCGTCATCGCGAGGTGTTTTTCGATCCCTTTCACCAAGGGAAAATTCTTTCCCTGGCGGACTGCCGCGAGATCCTCGACCGGCAGAATCTGGAGATCGACCCGTCCCATTTTGCCACGGCTACGAGCCACCAAATTCTTGTGCGAGGGCTGGCGAATCTGCTCTTCATTTACGAACGACTGAATGACTCCGAAATGCAGAGCCGCATTCTGAGTTGGCTCGCCGCGCTGGACCGCAAGCCCGGTCGGAAATTTTCCGGGGACGAATGATAGCAGAGGTCATCAACACCGGGTCGGAGTTGTTGCTCGGGCAGGTGGTTAACACGCACCTCGCTTTTCTAGGCGAGAAATTGTTCGGTCACGGCATCCGCATCGAACGGCAGCTCGCGATTCCCGATGGCGAGGCGATTCGCCACGCGTTGGAGGAAGCTTTTGCGCGGCGTCCGGACGTGATCTTCGTCACCGGCGGCCTTGGTCCCACAACGGATGATATCACGCGCGACTTGCTAGCAGAGATGTTAGGTGCGGAGCTGGTGCAGAATGATGAGATCCTGGAAATGATTGAAGCTCGCTTCGCGCGACGCGGCGCGACGATGACGAGCCGAATCGGTTTGCAGGCGCTCGTGCCGGTGGGAGTTCATCCAATTCTAAACGACTGGGGAACTGCGCCTGGCTTGCATCTTCCTGCGTCTGAACGGAATCCGCACACGTTTTTTCTGCCGGGCCCACCACGGGAGTTGAAGCCGATGTTTAATGAGCGCGTCGCGCCCCTTCTGCGGGAGCTTTTTCCCAACCAGGCGAACACCGTCTGCCGCGTGCACCGCATTGTGGGAATGGGTGAGTCGGATGTGGAAAATCAAGTCGGCAGACAACTCCTCGCGCTGGAGGGACTGGAGCTAGGTTACTGCGCCCGCTCTGCTGAAGTGGATGTACGGCTCGTGGGCGCGCCAGAGGTGGTAGCCATTGCCAGCGAGATTGTGGAGACGGCACTCAGCGACGCCACCTATGCTTACGACGACGGCACGATGGAGCAAACCGTCGTGGAGCTGCTCCGCAGCCGCAAACAAACTCTGGCGACGGCGGAATCCTGCACCGGGGGTTTGCTATCTCACCGCCTAACCAACGTGCCGGGCGCATCGGAAGTTTTCGGAGCGGGTTACGTCACCTACGCCAATGAGGCGAAGGCCTCCACCTTGGGAGTCGATCCACAGCTCATCTCGGAACACGGAGCCGTTAGCGAGCCGGTCGCCAGAGCGATGGTCGATGGCGCAAGGCAGGCCTCCGGGAGCGACTTCGCCCTCTCTACCACGGGCATTGCGGGTCCGGGCGGCGGCACTGAAGCGAAACCCGTCGGAACCGTCTTCATCGCTCTCGCAAGTCCCGACGGCACCGAGGTTTTCAAATACTTTTTCCCTACGGATCGCGAGACGTTCAAATTCCGCGCCACACAAACGGCTCTGAACCACCTGCGCGAAAAACTGAAGAAGCTTTAGCTAACATGGACACTGCACAACCTATTGGACTCGGTTTCATCGGTCTCGGCTGGCCGGGTGAACAGCACTCCAACACGCTGGAATTCTGCCCCGAGGCTCGGATAGCCGCGGCTTGTGATCTCAACGAAGAGCGGCGCGAGAAATATCAGGCGACCTATTCGCCCGCAGCCATGTATCGCGGCTATGACGAGCTTCTTGCCGATCCGAACGTGAATGCGGTTGTTATTTCCCTTCCTAACTTCCTCCACTTCCCGGCGACGCTCGCGGCCCTGCAGGCGGGCAAGCACGTCCTCTGCGAGAAACCGCCCACGCTGAATCTCGCGGAGATCGAAACCATCCGCGACGAAGTGCGCGCGCGCCAGCTCACCTATGCGTTCGGACGTCAGATGCGTTTCGGAGCGGAGATGTTGGCCGCGAAGCACGCGGTCGAGCAAGGCCGGCTTGGCTCCATCTACTACGCGAGGGCGCAATGGATTCGCTCGCGCGGCATTCCGCTCGGCGTTGGCGGCTGGTTTACGGAAAAATCCCGCGCAGGCGGCGGCGCGATGATCGACATCGGCGTTCATGCACTAGATGCCGCCTGGTTCCTAGCCGGTTGCCCGAAGCCAGTGAGCGTCTCCGCACAAACAGGCGCGCACTTCGCTTCGACGCTGCCCGCGGACATCCGTTTCGACGTGGACGACAGTGGCTTCGCCTTCCTCCGCTTCGAAGGCGGACTCGCCATCCATCTGGAGACCTCCTGGGCGATGAACCTGCCGGAAGTCGGCGTGACGGACATCATGAACACCACGCTTTTTGGCGAAGCGGCTACTTTGCAGGTAAAACCTTCCGCCATTTACACGCTCGATCCGGCCACTGGAAAAACGATGCGTGAGGAGCCGCTCGTGGACGAGGAAATCGAGCTCAAGGGAAACCATTTCAGCCGCCAAATGGCCGATTTCCTCCGAGCCGTCCGCACGGGAACGCCGCCTACTAACAACATCGATCAAGCCGTCGAGCTCATGCGCATGCTCATGGCTATTTACGACTCCGGCAGCCTCGGCCGGGAAGTGCGCTTCGATCAGCCGAAGTCCGCCTAAGCGAGCTCCTGGCGGATCTGGAGATAACGGAAAATATCCCGCCGCGTCACGATTCCGACGATGCGGCGATTCTCCACAATGGCGAGGCGTCCGCGTTCCTCGGCCGCCATGATCTGAGCGGCTTCCATGGCGTTGACCTCGCCAGTTACCGCGAGAGCTTCCCCTGTTCCTGCCTCGACCACGTCACCTGCGTAAGTGTAGGGCCATTTTTCTTTCGGCACCGCCGTCACGTTGCTCAGCCGGAGGAAACCTTGGAAGTTCCCGTCATTGTCGCAAACTGGATAGGCGCGGTGATGCGTTGCGAAGAAATAATCGTCCACCACGAGGTTGAGCGGGAGGCTCGCGGGAATTGTCACTGGGTTGCGGGTCATTAGCTCCGCCACTGGCACGTGCCCGAGGGTCACCTTTTGCACCGCAGCGGCGTAACCTTGGGCGGCGGCATTTTTCAAGAACGAGCCGATGAGGAAGAAGATAAAGGCCTGCAGCGGCGATTTCAGAATGAGAAACACGCCCGCCGCCATCAAAACCCAGCCGAAGGTGATGCCCACGCGGGAGCTGACATACGTAGCGCGCTGGAGATTGCCGCTCTTCATCCACATGAGCGCACGGAGCACGCGCCCGCCATCGAGCGGATAGCCGGGGATGGCGTTAAAGCAGAGCAGGTAGAGATTTCCGACCGCCAGCCAGTGAAACGTCTGCGCCAGCGTCCGCTGATCCATCAGTTCCCCCGTCAGACCAATTCCGAAGAAGAGCAGGATCAACACGACCGTGACCGCCGGGCCGCCGAGCGCAATCTTGAGTTCCGTCTTGGCGTCTTCCGGTTCCCGCGAAATCTCCGCGATACCTCCGATGAAGCTGAGGGTGATCCTCGGCACCGGAATGCCGCAATTTTGGCTCACCACGCTATGGCCGAGTTCATGCAAGAGCAGGCTCAGGTAGAAAAGCAGTGCCGCCACAGCTCCGAGGGCAAAGTAGAAAACGGTGGATTTCCCCGGCAAATAAAACGGGAAATAAGACGAAGCGAGCGACCAGATGACCAGCGCCAGTAGAATGAACCAACTCGCATCGAGGTGAAAATCGATGCCACGGATCTTTCCTACAAAAAAGCCGGAGCGCGCCTCTTTCGGCGCAGTGGATGGCAACGGGGGCGGGGTCGTTTCGTTCATGTCTGCACTTTAGGACTGGACGAGGCAGGTAACGTTCAATTCAGCAGCTCAGGGTGCGACCGGAGTGATCTCGAGGCGGCGCGGGATCGGCTCTGGATCGGGCGCCGGGGTGGGCGGGGCGACGGCGAGTTCCACGGGCGGCGGCGGTGCAAGCTCCGCGGCAACGGCGGGTTGGGCGTCTTCGACACTGCCGTTTTCCAAGGTGCTGTTGATGAAATAGATGAACGTTTCCTCCTCCACGCCGGGAGCGGTCTTGGTGAGCCCAGTCGGGCGAAGCTGGAGCATCCCGAGGATGGTGGGCGTGCGGGCTGTTTCACGGAGAATCCATTCCATCTGCGCCTCCCAGGTATTTTCCTTTCCGCGAATCTCGAAGGGTTCTGCGGCGGTGACTTCCAGATCGAGGTTCCAATCCGGCGGCACCCAAGGAAGGGAAAACCGGCTCGCTGCTGGCAAGGCGACCGTCGGTGTGGAAAGGGTCAACTCCCGGTGAAGGACGGCGCTTTGGAGCAGCACCTGACCTTCGATGGAGCGCTGGTTGGCGGGCCCGCGCAGAAGAACCCAGCCATCCACGACCGCTTCAGAACGATCTGAGCTCGAGGCGAGGGTGAGGGCCTTGCCTTCCACGGTCACCTCCATGTTCTGCGAGACATCGAGGCCCATGGACCCGCTCGCTGTGAAGCTTCCGCCGCGGTAGCTGCCGGTGATTTTTTCCGACCTGAGAGTTTCCCCGGCTACGCTGAGAGGTCCCTCGAGTTTTTGGAGAGGATGCGGCAGCCACGCGGGGTGCCAGGCCGTCTCGAGGAGATTGAGTTGACCTTCGAAAACAGGCGCTTTGGCCGTGCCGTTGAGGGTCAATATTCCGCCAGCGTCTCCCTTGAAGACGCGCGCCGCAGGCCACCACGGGTGCATCAGCGGAAGAGCAAATCGGCGGCTCTCCATGCTACCGGAAAGCGGCGCGTTTTCGTCCAGCCAATGACCGGCGATCAGATTGGCTTGCGAGAGCGCCAGTCGGGCTACGAGTTGACCGAGAAGATGGTCGCGCTTTTCTCCAGGGTTCATCTCGCCCTCGATTTCGAGCTGATTAGCCGCTAGCTTGGCCGTGGCTTTCAGTTCAGGAATCGAGATGTTTTCCGGGGCGGAGAAGTCCTTCAGCCCGAGCTCCAGCTTGGCGATGAGAGATTCGAGAGGTCCGTCGGTGGTGAGATCGAATGTGGCGCGGCCGCGGACGGGCTGTCGGGTCCCGCTGAGTTCGGAGAATTCATCCAGCCGAACCTGCTTCCCGGTGATCTGGCCATTGCTCGCTGCCTTCGAATCGAGCAGCGACGCCAGCGTTGGGCGGCTGAGATAAGAGAGCAGATTCAGCGGGAGCGTGAGGTTTCCTGTGATGGTCGCCCCGCCGGTGCCAGCCACGCGGAGGTCGCGGAGTTCCAGCGAATCCGGGCGCACGGCCACTGCGGAAGTGAGCTTCACGTTGGGGCGTTGAAGCGTGAGGTGATTCAGGGTAATGCCTGCGGGCGAGTAGGAGCCGTCGGATTCCACATCCAGCGGCACAGCGGTGGTGGCTCGCGAGACCAGAAAGTCCCGCAGCGTGACCCGGAAGGCCCCGGAATGCGCGCGATTCGTTCCGTCGCCGCTCCACCAGAGCTTCACTCCGCCTGCTGCCGCGTGTTCGGCAAAGGCCGGAGGCAAAATGGCCGCGTAATCAGCCATATTGGCGGCGTTCACCTGGAACTCCCCGGAATAGCGCACCGGCTGGGCGAGATTCAGCGTTGCGAAACCCGCCGCTTTGTCGTCGCGTCGCACAAACTCGAGCGCGGTCGCGTTGACTTCGCTACCTTCCAATTTCAAATCGCCGCGCACGCGATCCACCGCCACACCGCTGATCTTCAAAGGCCCGCCGCGCATCTTGAGATTGCCGGAAAATTTGCCGTTCTCGTTGCGCACTTCACCGGCGAAAAACGCCTCGCCGCCGATCTCCTTTTGGCTCGGCCACATCAACCGAGTGGCCGATTCCAGATCGTCGATCTCCGCCAGCACCTGGAGGCGGAACTCGCTCGGGAGCTGCGTCCATGTGGCGGGAAGGTCGGCGTGACCCTTGAGCTGGATCTGGTTTTTGCTTTGGACGAGATCGAATTGGGGAATCTCGATCCGGCGGTTGACGAGCAAAACGCTGGCGACGAGGGAGTTCCACTGCCGTTCGTGCCAGCGGAAGTTTGTGGCGTTGAAGCGCAAGGTCGTGTTCGCCTTGGTGAATTCGCCGGGGTTGCCGTGGAAGGTGAGGCCGCCTTCGTGGATGACTCCTTCGGCTAGTTGCTCATTGCCGACAAATTCGCCGAGCTGATCGACGGACAAATTCCAGAACGTGGCGGCAGCGGTGATCTCGACAGGCGTCTTCCGCCGCTTGAAATCGATGTTCGTGCGCCATTGACCTCCGAACGCGGAGAAAAGCAGTTCCGACGTGATTTTGTGCCGGTCGGGCTCAGTGAAATCGAGCGAGCCGCGTTCCAGAACCAGGTTGGGAGTGAACTTGATACCGCCCACGTAGAAGGCGCGTTCCTTGATCGCGGTGGAGCCTTGCAGATTGCTAAAGCTGCGCTTCCACGGTGGAAACGTCACGTTCATCGACGGGATGTCGATTCGGCCCGCCGCCTTGGGCGCGAAGTGGAAGTCGGCGTCCTCCATCGAGACCCTTCCGTTGCCAAACTCGATATCTGCAGAGATGGCTGTTCCGATGAGTTCGTCCGGGAAACGGTTGCGGAAGACCTCGCGAGCCTTGCCCGCACGTTTTCCTTCCTTCGCCGCCTGCCACTTCCAGCGGATGTCCGTCTTGCCGATGATGACCTTCTGGATCGGCGAGATTTCCTTCTTAAAGAGGAGCCGCCACGGCGAAAAGGTCAGCTGAACTTCGGCGCTGTTCGCCTGGTTTTCCGAGTTGGTCCTGTCGCGAATCTGCACGCCCCAGAGCACGCTGTAGCCGGAGAAAAAATCCGCCTCGATCTTCCGGAAGGTGACGGTTGCCCCGTGATCCAGCGCCCGGCGCGCGAGATGTCGGCGCAACCACCAAGTGGAAAAGGCGGGTTGGAAAAAGTAGATGAGGAAACCGAGGGTGAGTAACCCTGCGAGGTAAAACTGCCAGCGCGTGCGCTTTTTGACGGGTGAAGAAGGAGATTGAAGAGCTGGCGAGGTGTCCACAGTAAAAAGCCGCGAGACTATCCTGAAAGTCCTCGGGGAAAAAGCCGCATTTTACGCAGCCACAGGCGGAAAACCTAACGCGGTGGCTCGGGAACCGTGACCACTTCAATCGGCGAACCGGAGAGCTGCCGCAGCCTGTCGGTGAAGACCTTTTCCGCCTGCGGCACCAGCTTTTGGCCTTGGGCGCGCGCCTCTTCGTGGAGCGCAGCGATGGAAGTTTGCAGGTCGTTCGCCGAAATCGGATTCCAGAAGCCGTTTTCCAGCGCCTCCACCTGCATTCCGGTTTGCTCGACTGACAAAACCGTCGCTGGCGGCAATTGGATGCGCCCCTTCCCCTGCTCCACCTGGATCTCGAAGCGGTCCAGCAGGTTGAAGCCGATCTTCACGCGGTATTTTCCCCGTAGGCGGAGCGTCTTGGTGCTGCCCGCCCATGTGTGGCCGAATTCACGCTGGATCTCCGTCTCTTTTTCCAAAACGGCGAGCTCCGCGATCTGGGAGGAAGTCTCCGCCAGCACGCGCTGCCGAACTTTGATGCGTGGCTGAAAGTGCCCGAGGGCAAAAAAGCGGTCGCGCAGCTCGTAAGCCTTCTTCTGGAGCGCCGCTTCGGTCGCGGCAGCCATGCGCTTTGGGAGATCCTGCGCCCAACGAGCGCCCCACCAGGCGAGAGCCGTGAGCAGGAAGCAGAAGACGAGAAACGCGAGGACGCGGGCGGATGGACGTTGCATGAGCAAGGCGGCGGCAGATCTTATTCTCCGATGATCCTGCCTTAAAAGAGTACTGGCCGCCGAACTAAAAGTCCGACGGCCAGCTGTTCCCCCCAGAACAATTCTTGAAATCTGTCGCTATTTTCGCACACCTTTTTAGGCCTGCAAGTGACTTTGTGAATTTTTCACGAGCCTCTTAGCGCGCCACACAAATAACCCGGATATGGAGGCGCGCCACCGGTATTTCACTTATCTTTTCACGTCGCACAATTTTTGGTTCCGCCGTGAAGGGAGCTGAATGGTTGCGCCGCACGGAGGCTACCGCTACTGGTTTCCCATGCAATTGACCGAGCCTATTTTCTTCGAGCCTCTCTTTATGGAACGCGTCTGGGGCGGCAGCCGCCTTCAAGCCCTCTTCGGGAAACACCTTCCCACCGGGAGCCGCATCGGGGAATCGTGGGAGATCGTGGATCGCGAAGAAGCGCAGAGCGTGGTGCACGAGGGACCGTTGCGCGGCTCGACCCTGCAAGAGCTGTGGGTGGGCTACCGCGCGGATATTTTTGGGAAAGACTATATCGCGCATCCGTCGCCGCGGTTTCCGCTCTTGGTGAAGCTGCTCGATGCGCAGGAACGCCTCTCCGTGCAGGTGCATCCTCCAGCGAACATCGCCCCAGTGCTCGGCGGCGAGCCGAAGACGGAGATGTGGTATATCGTCGATACGCAGCTCGACCATGCGATCTTTGCCGGGCTGCAACCAGGGACGACGCGGGAGTCGTTTCAGGAGCACCTCGAGGCCGGGACCGTGGAGGAAGTGGTGAAACGCATTCCGGTGGCGGCTGGAGACGCGATCTTCATTCAGAGCGGGCGGCTTCATGCGATTGGGGCGGGTAATGTGATCGTCGAAGTGCAGCAAAACAGCGACACGACGTATCGGGTGTTTGACTGGAACCGCGTGGGACTGGACGGCGAGCCCCGGACGTTGCACGTGGAGGAATCGCTGCAATCGATCGACTACAGCGATACCGATCCGCAGCTGGCGCCGAAGGACGGCGAGAACGTGGTGGCTTGCGAGTATTTCAAGGTGGAGAAGTGGGAGCTCGACGCGCCGCGGTTGGCGGAAAGCCGGGAGCGTTTTTCCATCGTGACGGTGCTGAGCGGTCGGGTGGAGTGCGGAGGGAAAGAGTTTGCCCCCGGAGAATTCTTCTTGGTGCCGGCGCTGCAGCCCGATAAGACGCTGCACCCGATGGCAGAGCACACCACGCTGCTGCACACGACGATTCCGGTGTAGAAACTGGTCGCCGGAAGGTAAGGAGGCAGCGCGAATGGAGGCGTTCCCTAGCGGGAACTCCGGGAGGGGTTTGTGACTTAAAGGGGATATAGGAGCTATCTCGCGGTCGAACTCCTCTCCAGTGCGTCGGGAAGCTGAAAAACACCATCGGGCGGCTCATCAAAGGCTGCGGATCCGCTCTGCGACGCTGTGGACGAGCCTCCCGACATTGAAGACTTGCCATCCGACGCTGTGGACGAGCGTCCGACGCTGTGGAATTGTCATCCGATGCCGTGGACGAGCCGCACGCTGAGGAATTGCGACCCGATCTTGGAGATTGACCGCCCTATTCGGGCGATTGCGGTCGGTGTCTCACCGAGAAACACCCCGGAGGAAGAGGCCCTGATGCCGCGTCAGAGGGTGACGCGCAACCAGTCGGCAGTGAGATGGAAGTTTCTCACTCGGTGGTTCGCGATCGTCGAGAGGATTGGTTCTCCCCCCACTTCCGCGTAGTCGTAGCGGCTGACGGAGAAGAGGACTTCGAGACCGGAAGGCCAGGCTTCCAACCCAAACACCTGAGGCGGAATAGTGATGTCTGCAATCCACCCTGTCGCCGTCAGTTCGACGTAGCTTTTGAAGCATGCAGCGTCGATTCGGTAGTCTTCGATGCGCGCCCCGGTGTTCTCCCGCACTTTCTCGATCGCGCCCAGCGGCCAGCGCAGGGCGGTGCGGTGATTGCGCGGGGAGACGTGAAGCTCCAGGTATTCATTCTGGCCGCTGCATTGCAGGAAGACCTCGACTGTGTCGCCCAGAAGATAGAGCGACTGGTTGTCATCGGTCGCAGCGGAAACGATCCCCGCGTCGGCGATCTCCACCCGGACATGCACTCCCTGCGGGGTCCATCCCAGCTTCGCTGAGGCTGGCTGGAGGCCGTCCTCACTCATTTCCAACCATCGCTGACCCAAGGGAATAGCCTCGGAGAACATGGACGGCTCGGAGGCTGGGGTTAAAGCATCCCCGAGCCAGGTTCCTTTTTGGTTATTCGTCTTCGAATGCTCGATGTGCATCGCGTCCACTGTGGCTAAACGGCTTTTGTTTGTTAGAGAAGCTGATACGGATCGACATCGGTGGTGACGATGACGTCCTCGGGAAACGTGAGCTTACCAATAACTTCTCGAATATGGCGGCTGGTTTTCAAGATATGATGCGCCCGTAGAATGATGTGGAAGCGGTAAAAACCCTTGAGCCGTTCCATGGGAGCAGGAGCGGATTGACCGAGGATGGTGCCGTCGGGGAGGTTTTCGGCGAGGCGGCGGGCGAGGGTTTCTGCGGAAAAACTGCCCCGCAGCTCATGCGGCGAGCGGACGGTGACGAGGATCATGTGCGTGTAGGGCGGGTAGGCGCATTTCTCGCGGAAATCGAGTTCCTGCTCCTGGAACCCGGCGAAATCGTGGTGCCGGGCGAACTGGATGCAGGGGTGAAAGGGCGTGTGGGATTGCACGAAGACCTCGCCCTCGACGTCGCCGCGGCCGGCGCGGCCGGCGACCTGGGTGAGGAGTTGGAAGGTGCGTTCGCCCGCGCGGAAATCAGGAAGATGCAGGGCGCTGTCGGCGTTAATGATTCCGACAAGGGTGACATTGGGGAAATGGAGGCCTTTGGCGATCATCTGCGTGCCGACGAGGATATCGATCTTGCCTGTGCGGAAGGCGTTGAGCGTTTCGCGGAAGGCGTCTTTTTTGCTCATGGCGTCGGCGTCCATCCGGCGAACAACGGCCTTCGGGAAAATGCGACCGACGGCTTCTTCGATCTTTTCTGTGCCCGCGCCTTGGTGGCGAATGCCTGGGCTGCGGCACTCGGGGCAGAATTTCGGCGGCATTTCGACGTGTCCGCAAATGTGGCAGTGGAGGCGGCTGGCGATGCGGTGGAAGGTGAGCGGCACGCTGCAATTTGGGCAATGCACGACGAAGCCGCAGGCGTTGCAAACGAGGGAAGTCGAGTAGCCGCGGCGGTTCAGAAAGAGGATGGTTTGTTCGCGCAGCTCGAGGCGGGCTTCGATGGCGGTCTTGAGTTTCTCGCTGAGGAGCGGGTTGCCGCCTTTGTGTCGGCGACTCTCCTCGCGCATATCGACGACTTTAATGACTGGCATTTTTTTGTCGTCCACGCGCTGGAGGAGCTCGAGGAGCCGATATTTTCCGCTGAGGCAATTGCGGTAGCTCTCGAGGGACGGCGTGGCGCTGCCGAGGAGGATGGCGCAGTTTTCGAGCTTGGCGCGTACGATGGCGACGTCGCGGGCCTGGTAGCGGGGAGATTCCTCCTGTTTGTAGGAGGTCTCGTGCTCTTCATCGACTACGATGAGGCCGAGGTCGGAGACGGGCGCGAAGACGGCGCTGCGGGCGCCGATGACGATGCGGGCGCTGCCGGTGGCGATCTTGTGCCATTCGTCATGGCGTTCGCCGCTGGAGAGGTGGCTGTGCAGGACCGCGACTTGATGTCCGGCGGCGTTGAAGCGCTCGCGAAAGCGTTCGGTGGTTTGCGGCGTGAGGGAGATTTCCGGGACGAGGACAATGGCGCTTTTTCCCTGGTCAAGCGTGTGTTGGATGGCGCGGAGATAGATCTCGGTCTTGCCGCTGCCGGTGACGCCGTGGAGGAGCATGGGCTTTTTTTCCCCGCTGGTGTTGAGCGCTTCTACGACTGCGGTGAGGACGATTTCCTGGTCGGGGCTGAGGACGAGCTGGCCAGAGTGGACGAAGGTTTCGCCCTCGTTCGGGTCGCGGGGGCGGACGGCGATACGGGTCTTCAGGAAGCCTTTCTCGACGAGGGTGCGGAAGGTGGCTTCGCCAACGCTGCTTTTGCGGGCGAGTTCGGCGAGGAGAATGGGTGTTTCGCCGTGGAGCCGGATGGCGTCGATGGCCTCGGCCTGACGGGGAGCTTTGCGGCGGAGGGTTTCGAGTTCCTCTTCCGTGATGGGTCGGGCCATTTCTATGGCGATCTGCTGGCGGAAGCCGACGTCGGCTTTGCGGATGACTTGCGGCAGGACGCTGCGCATGGCGGCTTCGACCGGGCACGCGTAGTAATCGGCCATCCATCGGGCGAGTTCGATGAGCTTGGGCCGAACGGCGTTTTGCTGGCCGACCAACGCGGTGATGGGACGGATGCCTTCGATCTCGGAGGTGTCGAGCAGCCCGACGATGGTGCCGAGGGTGTCTTTTTCCCGAAACGGCAGTCGCACGCGCGTGCCGATGGCGACCTGGTCCGCGAGCGCCTCCGGCACCGCGTAATCGAATTCGCGATCCGGCGAATGATCGACGATGACTCGGACGAAGGCGGGCATGTTTTCTGGGATTGGCGTTTGCTTTGGGGGCAGGTTGCGTAAAGCTAACCGCACATCACGACATGGGTAGCTTTTTTAAGAAATTCAGCCTGGCCTTGCTGGTCATGGCGGCGCTCGCGGGAGGGCTCTACGTGGTGTCGCACGGGGACCCGGTTTATTTCGTGCAGGAGAAGCTGAATGCCGGGGCATGGTCGCAGCACGACCCGATTATTGAGAAGGTGGCGAAGGCAAACGGGGTGGATTTTTACCTGATCAAGGCGGTGATCTGGCAGGAGAGCCGGTTCGGCGCGGACAAAATTGGCGGCGCCGGCGAGAGGGGTTTGATGCAGGTGACGGAACCGGCCGCGGCGGATTGGGCCAAGGCGAACGATGTGGTGGATTTCCAGCCGGAGAAATTGCTCGATCCGGAGACGAATATCTCCGTCGGCACGTGGTATCTGAAGCGCGCGCTGGATCATTACCGGGGGAAAGATCAGCCGCTGTCCTTCGCTCTGACCGAATACAACGCGGGGCGCACACGGGTGAAACGCTGGATTGGGAAGCCCGACGCGGGAGAACCGCCGATGAGCGCGGAGAAAATGAAGGAAAAAAGCTTTAACAGCACCCGTGGCTACGTGGAGTCGATCGAGCGACGCTACGAGTATTACAAGAAGGCTGCGGCGAAGTAGGCGGCAGGAGCTAGAGCTCGTCGTCCTCGAGGAGGGCGCTGGCTTCGAGCATTTGCTCGTGCTCGGCTTCTTCCATGCCTTCCATGATCAATTCCGCGACGGCGTTTTCGCTCTCATCGCTCGAGATGTTCGGAATGTGGTGACCGATGGAGCCCGCTACGTTGTCTACGCCCAGGCTGTAATAATCGCCGCCGGATTCGTCTTCGTCGTAGTGCCCGCCCATGAGCTCCCGGCGAGCCTCTTCCAGGTCACTTGCGGTAAACGCTTCGGGAGGGCGCCCGTCGATTCTGGCAAGTTCCGACGCTCGCTGTTGAACGTCGTCCACGGTAGTGGCCCCCTGGCCGTGAGAATGGTTGATGATCCTGGCCGAAAAATGGGGATTGCTCATGCTTCAACATACAAGCCGCTCTGCAAGCCGCAACCGAGCAACCAGCAGCGTGCGATGTGCACAAATTCTGCTATAAGACACCTATGCGAAGGATAAAACTCAGCGGACGCGAGATCGCGATGATCCGGGTTATCGGATTTGGAGTTGGCGCCTCGGGCGAGGAATTACTTGAGGCAACCAGCTACGACGAGTCGGAACTCATCGAGATGCTCAATGGCATGATGAACGCCGGTTTCGTGGTGACGGTTCCTTACCTATTGGAGCTGGAGGAAGCGCAACTTCGCTCCACGCAGTTCGAGATTAATTCCGCCTACGCACAAGAGCTACGCAAGGCACTGCCCGTGCGTTTTTAGCTCGGGTTTCGATGTAAAACGCCTTTATGTTGGTTTTCCCAGTGGAAATCGCTGTTTAACGGTAAATTTAGATTGCGAACCCGTCGGCGGAATACTATTCCAGTGGCATATGGCGACACCTAAACCCAAAACCCCTGCTAAAACCCCCGAAAAAGCTCCAGCGAAAGCACCAGTAAAAAAAGCTAATGCTGCTTTCATGAAGCCTGTGCAGCCCGATGAACAATTGGCTGTTGTGGTGGGTTCCAAACCCCTCCCTCGCACTGAAGTGACCAAGAAAATCTGGGAGTACATCAAGAAGAACAACCTCCAGAACCCCAAGAAAAAGACTGAGATCGTTGCCGACGACGCTCTGAAAGTCATCTTTGGCGGCAAGAAATCTGTCACAATGTTTGAGATGACGAAGCTCATCTCCGGCCATCTTTCCTAAAGATTTTTGACCTGACATAGAGTCAAATTATTACCGCCACCTGAGGAGATCTCTTCCCTAGGTGGCGGTTTTCTTTTGTAGAGTCGAGGAGATCGTTCTTTGATCGAAACCGCCTCTCTCTGTGCTCTACTAATCCTGTTTTCTGACGATCACTCACCGGCCCGACGACTCTTTTTTCCGCTATGAACTCGCATAAAGTCAAGCTCGCCTTGTTCATCCTGATCATCGTTAGCATGCTGGTTAGCATTAAAGTGATCGGGTTGGAAACCATCAATTTGTGGGTGGAAAGCTTCACTCATTATGTCCAAAGCCTCGGTTGGTGGGGAATCATTCTTTACGCTCTAGCTTTGGGCGTCGCGTGCTTCCTGGCCATACCCGCCATGCCTATGACAATTGGCGCGGGCATCATCTTCAAGTTCTGGCTCGGCATCGGGGTGGTTCTCGCCGGATTAGCTATCGGCGCAGCTTCTGGTTTCATGGCCTCGCGGTATCTGGCCCGTGGGATCGTCGTGGAGAAACTCAAGCACAGCCCTAAGTTCAAGGCTATCGACACAGCAATCGGAAATGAAGGGTGGAAGATTGTAACGCTGCTCCGGATGTGCCCCCTTCCCTTCGGTCTGGCTAACTACATTTACGGCATCACCTCGATTCCGTTCTGGCCTTACCTCATCGCAACCATGGGCGGGATCCTTCCAGGGACCGCATTTTTTGTTTATCTAGGGCATGCTGGGAAAGCAGGATTAGACTCGGTCTCCAGCAAAAACCCGGTGCTCTTTATTCCGGTCGGAATAGGCCTAATTGCCGGGGTAATTTGCATGGTTTACGTCGGCAAAATAGCCCGGCGAGCCGTTGCAAAGGCCACCCGTGAAGGTCCGATTCCGGCGCCGGAGCTCGTGAAGGTTGACTGAGGCGCTCCTGCCCCGAGAAGCTAGGCGATCTTCTCCAGCAACCGGTCGATCTCGACGTGCTTCTCGATCATGTTCTGAATCGTTTCGATCTTTTGCTGATCGCCTGGCATCGTCTTGACAGTCATTGAGTGGATGCCACTCGCGACGGAATAACTATCCAGAGGCGAGGCAATCGCTGGAATGCCTGAGTCCGCGAGTTGTTCCATGATGCGCGGATGCGGAAGATGATCCGCTGAGAGAATGAATCCCGCCAAAGGCAGCGGATGTCCCTGTTTCGGGTGATGCGATGAGATTGCCGCCAGGATGATATCCTCGCGATCCCCCGGGGTGATGACCAGAGTGCCCGCCTTAAACTGCGGGAGCAGATTGGCGGGCGTCATCGCGCCGATGATAACTTTGGTCACGTGGCGCTTCCCACAATTCCGGTGGCCGGAAACGAAGCGTCCCTGGACGCGTTCACAAACCTGTTGGAGAGTTGGTTTCGCGAGAATGGGGTCGACTGGCAGGACGCCTAGCAAATCAATGCCCAAACGTCCCAAGCCACGGCGGGCGAAGTTCTCGATATACTCAAATTTCTCTGGCAGGACCTTGTTCAAGATCACTCCTACGACTTCCACGCCCTGCTGATCGAAGAGTGCTTTGTTTAAAGCAATCTCGTCGATAGGCCGACCGATGCCGCCCTTGGTTACAATCAATACCTTGCTCGAGAGAAGTTGCGCAACCCGTGCATTCGAGAGGTCGAAAACGGAGCCGACGCCTGCGTGACCGGTGCCTTCGATGATCGTAAATTCCTTTTCCCAGGCAGCGCGGTCGAAGGAATTCTGGATTCGGTCCGTGAGGATCTTGATCTTGCCGCCTTCGATATATTGCCGGGTGAAATCGGGTTCCACCGCGATAGGGCTCATGGCTTCCAGAGGCGTTTGCACCTCGTAGGTGTTATCGATGAGAACGGAGTCTTCATCGATCAACTTCCCCTCCACATCAATGAACCGCTGCCCCACAGGCTTGATATACCCGATCCGCCCCAATCTCCTCTTTAATGCGGCAAACAGACCGAGCGACGTGGTTGTTTTTCCATCATCCTGGTGAGTGGCTGCAATGAAGATGCGTGGGGTTTCGGTGTTCACGTTTTCTTATTATCACCTGCCGTGGGGGACGCAACTCTCCGGTCGCGCCGAATGCACTTGTTGTCTAAAAACAAGAAAGGCGGGATTTAGCATCCCGCCTTTCCGAAAGTCCTGTGACTTGTCTTAGACTGCCTTACAAGCTGACGTTTGGAATCGTGCTCGCTGGAGGCGGGCTTGGAGGACGCAGGGCGCCGATGGTGTTGCCTGGGCCTTCCGCAGGAGGAAGGGGCTCACCAAGGCTCTCTGGCATGGACTTGCCATCGCTGAAGGTCTTCCCATCACTGAAGGTTTTGCCATCGCTGAAAGGTGCTTCGTCGAAGCTGCCTTGCTCAAGAGAACCCGTGGTCAGGTTCGAATCAGCCGAAGCCACTTTGTTAGCGGCATCGTCTGCAGGGACCGAGGTCTTGTTGCTGGCGATCAGCTGGGTCAGAACTTCACGTGCGTTTTGGGCGGCTTCAGGAGAGATGGTGGTCTCTACCAAAAGAACGGTCCCGGCGAACGTCTGGGCAGACACTTCTTTCTTGGCGACGCCTTCCGCGAGCATGTTCAAAGTGCTGGAAGCAGCTTGAACCGCAGCGGGGTCTTGAGAGATTGGTGCACCTTCAGAAGCGGTTGCATTGATACCGCTATCCTTGAGTTTGGAAACCAACCCACTTGGGACGGTTTTCACGTTCCCGGAAAGAAGGCTTACTGCCACCTGGCCATCGACGACGGACACAGCGGAGTCTGGCTTTTCGACTGAGACATTGAACAGAGCGTCAGACGCTTTGATTTCCCCTTGAGCCGTGACGACAGCAAAGTCGTTGCTCTTGGCGTGTTGCTTGTCGACGAAGACCGCTGCTGAGCCAGATTCTACGGACACGCGGACGATGCGGTTCTCGTTAGCTTCAACCTCGTTGGAGAGCAGTGTCACCTGGCTGCCCGGTTGAACCTTCACGATGATGCCTGGGAGAGGAATCAGGGTCTGGGAACTGGATTTGTCAGTGGTGACGCTGGATCCCACTTGGAGTTGCTGCTCACCAGTCGGTGTCAGCAAGCGACCAGCCCTGGCTTCTGCCATGGCATTGCTTGCTGAGAAGGCAGCGATCATGGACAGAACTGAAAAGGAGCAGAGTCCTCTCAGTTTTTCGCTTGGTCGGAATGAGTTTCTCATAAATAATGTTACTTTCTTGGTTAAGGAGCCAGCTAGAATCCTAAATCGGACGGATTTTGCCACAGATGGAACGCTTGTAAAGTGGAATGTGCGGGCATTTTGTTTTAACATTTTTTTAGCCACGATTTCCTTGCTTTTCTGCACAAATTTCGGCCATAAAGAATATTTGTGAGTCCAACCTTCGCAAACCGGGCGAAATGTGTGGACAAAAACCCACCACCTGATAACCGCACGACATGAGTACCGCCAAGATCCATTCCCAACTTTCCCTGCTTTCGAGTAAATCGCCGAAGCTCTTCTTGGCTGCGGCTGCGGCACTGGGCCTCGTTGCGACTTCCTACAGCCAGGACATCATCCGCCCATCGATGACTCGTGCTTATGCTCCGGATAACCGGGAGTTCGTAGAGGAAGAACCAAACTACAATATGCGTGTCGGTTCCGTGTCCTTCCTGATGGATGCCTCTCTGTTCGCGGAATACAACGACAACATCAATCTCTCCAGCGTGGATCAGGAGAGCGATGTCATCATTCGTCCCTCTTTAGGCGTAACTGCGAAATGGGAATTGTCCGACGTCAACAACGTCACTCTCCGCGTCGGTGCTGGCTATGCGTTCTACATGAGCGGCAATAACGGCGGCGGCACAGGCTTCACCTTGGATCCAGGCTCTGAGATTGCCCTCAATATCTATTCGGGCGATTTCAAAATCCGCATTTATGACGCTTTCTCCCTCTCCGACACACCGGTGGATTCCATCGGCTTCAGCGACGTAGCCAACTTCGGCCAGTTCTCCAACACTATTGGCATTGCTGTTACTTGGGACATCTCGGATTTCGCTATCTCCGTTGGATACAGCCACAACGACCTCGTTACAACCTCTGGCGATTTCAGCTATCTGGACCGCTCCACCGATCAGGTTTACGGGAGCATCTATTATGCTTTGAACCCTACTTGGGGAGCTGGCATCGAAGGTGCTTACAGTCTGACACGATATGATGAGAATGTGCAAAACGATGCCAGTGGCTTCCACTTGGGTGTGTTCCTCGAAGGCACGCTTACCGAGAACTTCTCGTTCCGTGCGGCCATGGGCTATCAGTCCATCAAATTTGATGATCGCTCCGACGTCGCTTCGGCTCCCGGCGTTTTCGGGAATCTTGGCAATGACACCGAGGATTATAGCGGCACCTATGCCAACTTGGGGATCACCCATCAAGTTAATGCCTACATCACACAGGACATCACCATCGGACGCGAAGGCTTGCTTGGCATCAATTCAAACTTCATCGAGCTCTTTTATGTTCGACACACCGCGAAATTCGCGGTTTCCGAAAACCTCGATCTAACCACTCGCCTTTTCTATGAGAAATCCACTGAATCCGGCGACTTCCTGGCTGAGGACGCAAATCGCTACGGAGCCTCTATCGGCACGACTTATCAAATTGCACCAAATTGGATTTTATCCGGTGAGTATGGCTACATTAAGAAAGATTCAAACCTCGACGCTCGGGATTACACGCAAAACCGCGTGCTCGTTGGCCTTACCTATCAATTCTAATTTGATTCTTTCTTTCCTGAGAGAAAGATCTGTCTTGGTGGCCCTTCTGCTAGTCGGAATGGCCACTTTGACATTCGCGCAGGCTCCAGCACTGCGGCCAGTGCCGCGGCCCGCCGCTCCGCCGAACCCGGCAGCGGCGAATCCGGCCTATCCCGGCGGTTCATCGTTTACCGGCGCTGCTTCCACTGTCGCGACTACAACCTCAATGGCGGTTCTGGACGACAGTCGCAGGTTGGGTGTCGGCGATGTCGTAAGTTTCCGCGTCGTCGAAGATCGCGACGTTCCAGTTCAGTTGATGGTAACCGATTCAGGAGAAATGGAAGTTCCCTACATTGGTCGCGTGAAAGCCGCTGGACGTACCTGCAAGGCCCTCGCCACCTCCGTCAAATCCAGTTTGGAGGTCGATTATTACTATCGGGCGACCGTCATCATTGCTTTGGATGCAGCCAATGACAGGTCCAGAGGACGAGTGACTGTATCCGGTGAAGTTCTCACCCAGGGATCCCAGGAAATCCCTCCCACCGGTGATCTCACTGCTAGTAAAGCCCTTGCCAATGCCGGTGGCATCACCCGGTTTGGAGACCAACGCGACGTGCGGATCATCCGGCAGACGCCTCAGGGCGCCCAAACCATCAAGTTTGATTATAAGAACTACTTGAACAACAAGGCCGAGGACATCCTTTTGCAACCGAACGACACCGTCAATGTTCGGGCTCGGACGGTCGTGTGGTAAAAACTTTTATCTCATGAACACTTCTTCCAGTAATTCGACGGTGACGGAAAAGGCGGAGAGCTTTCACGCAAAGCTGCACCGGCTCCGGCAACAGGTCATCACCCATTGGTGGGTTCTTTTCCTGACGATATCGTTGGGAATTCTCCTTCAGGTGCTCCTCGCCATGAGGCAGCAAGACTATGTCTATTCCGAGGGTAGAATCATGTCCACGGCGATTCTGACTAACAATGACAATCAAGGAATCGGTGCCAACCAGGCCGGGGGCGACTTCTTTGCGACGCAACAAGAAGTATTAAAAAGCGCTGAACTTCGCCGCAAAGCTGCTGAGCGTGTGAAAATCACGGATCCCGAGTTGACGCCTGACCTTCAGGTCGAGCTGGACGTGGAACAGCCTGCTCACAGCGATATCATTGTTCTTACTGCCAAGAGCAAGAATGGCCCTTACGCCAAAGCCTGGCTTCAGGGGCTCATGCGAGAGTATTTCGAGTTCCGCCGAATGACTTTCTCCAAGCCCGTGGACAATACTGTCGCCGAGCTGCGCAAGCTGCAAGCTGAGGCACGGGAAAAAGTGAGCAAACAGGTTGAGCTGATCGCGGCATGGAAGAAACGTTACAACGATGCCGCGTTGACGGATCAAAATAACGGCGCGGCCGAGTATCTAGCGAAACTGAAACAGAGGCTGGCTGAGGATCAGACAGAATTCCAATATCTCGACATGCTCAATGTAGAGCAGAACGCCAACCGCCAAAACCAAGCACCGACGCCATCAGCTGGTCCCGGACGTCCTCCAGAGGGAACTCGGGTCAGCTCCATTACCCAGCGTTACATTGAAGCTAAGGAACAAATCCTCGTTCGGACCGCTGAAAAGGCGCAACTCAGCCAAGTGCTCAAGCCGAAACACCCAAAAATCGTCGCCTACAATGACGAGATCGCGAGTCTTCAAAAGCGCCTCGACATTTATAAAGGTCAGGCAGAGGACGAGATCAAGAATCAAAAGGAGTCACTGCGGTTGCAGATCGCAAACACGGAACAAGATATTAAAGAATGGGAAGTCAAGGCTCTAGAGCTCAGCAGCCGCTTGGGAGAGTTCAAACAACTCCAATCCACTCTTGACCAAGCTAACTTGGAGCTTCAGTCGCTCACCGATAAGATTACGTCCACGAGCAGCTTGGTTTCAACCACTCCGGATTTTATGGTGGAAATGACATCTGCGAGCGATCCAAAACCTTATAAGCGTGGTTTGGCTAAAGATTTGGCCATTGGCGCTCTTGGAGGTCTGGTTGTCGGCATCGGCATTCTGCTCCTTATCAATCAGCTCGACGACCGCGTGCGCTCCTTCAGCGAGATGCAGGCGACGTTCGATCATCCGATCATTGGCCATGTCCCCCGCTCGCCGATCACAGATAAGCCCCTGATCTCGGAAGACGACGATCGCCACATGCTCCTGGAGTCGCTACGGAATATCCGCTCGTCGATCTTCTTCATGCCGCACACCGGTCACAAGCCGAAGACTCTGTTGATCACCAGCTCCATCCCCAACGAAGGGAAATCCACGGTTTCATCGAACTTGGCGATCACCATGGCGATGTCGGGAGCGAAAACCCTCTTGATCGACGCCGACATGCGGCGTGGTTCACTTCACGCGTCCTTCGAAACCCCCTCTACTCCCGGTTTGGCGGACTTCCTCACTGAGACGGCGCAACTCAAAGAAGCCATTTTCCCGACGAAGATCAAAAACCTCAGTATCATGAGCCGCGGTCGGGGCACCAACGCCGCGAACGATCTGCTCCTCGGCAAACAAACCGACACCCTCATCAAGAAGCTCTATCCCGAGTATGACTACATCATCCTTGATAGCGCTCCCGTGCTCGCTGCCGACGACACCAGCAACCTCGCCCCTAAGGTGGACGGCGTGATCTTCGTCCTACGCGCTTCCTTCACCCCGGCCCGCCTGGCCCGCCGCACCCTCGACATCCTGCTGGGTCGTCAGGTGAATATCCTCGGGCTCGTCTTCAACTGCGCCGACTCCGGATCGGCGGATTATCCTTACTATCGCTACGAGGAATACCACAAGCACACAGCCGTTTAGGCCTTCTGCCGGAAAGCGGGCTGTCGCGTTTGCCTGCCATGAAGCTTGTGAGAATCTGTAAAACCACCATAGACCGCGAGAGCCTCGCCGTTAGTCGCCCAGTATGAAGTCGGGCATTCTCGTCTCTCACCCGTTTGGCAACGCTAATGTGCGCCAGGCGGCACTCGCCTTTGCTGAAACGGATTGTCTTGCGGGCTTCCGCACCTGCATCAGCTGGCCTGAGAACTCGCCTCTCGCGGCCTTTTTACCAGCACCGGTTCTCAGCCAATTGGAGCGCAGAACGTTTCCGTCCAAGGTGGCGGCGAAAACGCGGACCCAACCTTTCCGGGAGCTCGCCCGTCTGGTTTCTACGCGTCTAGGCTGGAACCAATGGATTGCCCACGAGAGTGGTCCCTTTTCCGTTGATGCGGTGAGCCAGAGTCTGGATGCCAGCGTTGCCAAAGAGCTTCGGCACTCCTCCACTCCTCCTGCCGGCATCTACGCTTATGAAGATGGAGCCGCAGCCAGCTTCGCCGCAGCCAAAGAGCGTAACATCAAATGCCTCTACGATCTTCCAATCGGCTACTGGAAAGCGTCGCGCGCCATTCAAATAGAAGAGGCCGAGCTCCAGCCCGAATGGGCAGGCACTCTCACCGCCATCATCGACAGTGAGCAAAAGGTTGCCCGCAAAGACGCCGAACTCGCTGCCGCAGACGCCATCATCGTGGCAAGCCAATTCACCGCACGAACACTTACGGACCACTCGTTCGACGCGAAGAAAATCTGCATTATTCCCTACGGCTGCCCGGCGCCTGAACGCGAACCAACCCCTCGTCACGACGGCCCGCTTCGCATCCTCTTCGTCGGTTCTCTCGGCCAGCGTAAAGGCACTTCTTATCTCCTTTCTGCCGTCGAGCAATTAGGGAAACACGCTACCCTTACGCTGCTGGGCAGCCGTCCGGTCGGCCCGTGTGCTCCGCTGGATCGGGCGTTGCAGACGCATCGTTGGGTTCCAAGCCTGGCTCACGGCGAAGTGTTGCAGGAAATGCGGCAGCACGACGTCCTCGTTTTTCCCTCCCTTTTTGAAGGCTTCGGCCTCGTCATCACCGAGGCGCTCTCTCAAGGCATCCCGATCATCACGACGCGCAACACGGCCGGTCCGGATCTGCTCACGGAAGGCGAGGACGGTTACGTCGTCCCGATTCGCGATGCCGCTGCACTGGAGGAAAAGCTTGCGCTGCTTCTTTCGAATCCAGAACACCTGCAATCCATGAAAGCTGCCGCGTTGCGGAAAGCGAAACTCTTTACCTGGGAAAGATATCGCTCCACTCTCGTCGAACAGGTTAGCCGCATCCTTCCATGACCGCCGCACCTACATCTGCCGCTGGAGCGATCCCAAACGCGCAGGCTCTTCCCTCATCCCGGCGCGGGACGAATGATCCGCAACGCTGGCTGCGCCTCGCGATTTACGCCTATTTCCTTCTGTGGATCTTCGAGGGATCGCTCCGGAAATGGATCCTCCCCGGGCTTTCCGGGCCACTGCTCATCATCCGCGATCCCGTTCTGGTCTTCATCTATTTCGAGGCTTTCCGCCTACGGTTGTTTAAGCTGAATGGCTACGTCACTTTCCTCACTTTCCTTTCGGTTCTGGCGGTGGTTATAGGCTTTGGCCTGCCGGAAGCTCCGAATTGGAAGATTATCGTCTTTGGCTATCGCGCCAATTTCATGCATCTGCCGCTGATCTTCCTGCTACCGCAGATTTTCAACTACACCGATGTTAGGAAGATTGGACGGATCATCATCACTCTGGCTCCTTTCATGGCGGTCCTCGCAGCAGCGCAATTCCTCTCTCCTCCAGGCGCACGGCTCAATACCGGTGCCGGTGGCGAAGGGGGAATGATCGAGACGGCCCTTGGGCGCATCCGTCCTTCGGGCACGTTCTCGTTCACTAACGGATTGGCGGGATACACGGTTGTCCTAGCCGCTTTCCTGTTCCACCACCTTCTGGAGAAAAAGATCTTTGGCAAACTTTCTATCCTTCTCGCGGCGGGTTCGTTGTTGGTCTTGGTCCTGATGTCTGGCAGCCGCACCGTCTTTGCCTTGGTGGGGCTGGAGGTCGCCACCATGATTGCGATCTGGATGATAAAGCCTCGCTTTTTGCGAAGTTCGATCAAGATCGTCGCCATCGGGGTAGCCGTTGGCTTGCTCGTTGGATCGGTAGGCGCATTGCAGATGGGACTGGACGTAATCGTCACCCGCTTCACGACGAGTGGCGGCGTCAAAGAAGGCTTCCTCATTCGCTTTCTCGACGAGTTCAAAAAGCCGATCGACGCCGCTTCCATCGCCGAACCCGCTGGCGTCGGCATTGGCATGGGGACGAACGTCGCATCGAGCATGATGTATAACATGCTCCGCTTCAATTTCGGCGAGTCGGAAATGGACCGCATCATCATGGAAATGGGCCCGTATATGGGGTTCCCTTACCTTTTCTGGCGATTCGCCGTCGTGTTTCTCCTTTTCCGCACGGGCTTGGCTGCCTTGCGAGTCCACAACAATACCCTGCCTTTATTCCTCGCGACCGCCTGTGCGAATGACGTCGTGATGGGCCAGTTTGGTCAATCCACCGTTGTCGGCTTTGCGGTCTTCTTTGCGGGGCTGACGTTAGCGGCCACCAGCCGCCGACCCGATGAAGGGCTCACCAGCTATGAGGGTTTCGAACCGGGTGCAGATGCTCGTCTCCGCGCTGAGCAACTACAGCTCGCCGCCACTGCAGAAACTCCCACGTTGAGAGTTGCGCCACGCATTTCCTCCTATGCGGACCGACTTCGAGCCGAGGCCGAAGCCGAGATGGACCAATCACTCCAAGCCACCGAAACACCAGACCTCCTGACCGGGCAGAGCACCCCACCGTCGCCAACTCCCGCTCCTAAGAAAGCACGCCGCCCTCGCACCAAGAAGGTGGTGGAGGCCTTGGATTCCCCTCTCCTGCCACTGGAAGGCGAAACATTTGAACCTCTCCCGCAGTCGGAGCCCCCCGCTTCCGAAGTCCTGGAGCCGGAGGCACCCACGTCCGATCCCTACGAGCCCGAAGTGCCGCCGGAACCCCGATGAACTTCCGGCTTCTGCTGGTCGGCAACTACCGACTCGATCAACAGATGAGCATGTTGCAGTATCACGACATGCTTTTGCAGGAACTCGGCAGACGCGGCGTGGCGGTGGAAAGCATTGAGCCCGGCGCGCTTTTTGGAAAGATCTCCGCTGGTCCCCTCACCAAGTGGCTGCGCTACATCGATAAATACTTTCTCTTTCCCGGCACTCTCAAAAGGCGCGTCGCTGCGGCCGCACGAGCTGCTTCCGCCGAGGGCGCTCAGCTCATCGTCCACATTACCGACCATTCCAACGCGCCGTATCTGACCTACGCGGGAAAACACAGCGTCGTCTCCACCTGCCACGATCTGCTCGCGGTCCGCGGAGCGTTGGGCGAGGACACGGATTGTCCCGCCAGCAGCTTCGGAAAGCTGCTCCAATCCAAAATCCTCGCCGGTTTGCGGCAATCCCAACTAGTGATTTGCGTTTCCAAGGCGACCGAAGGCGACCTCAATCGGCTGGCTCCAGAAACCTCCTCGACTGTCATCCCGCTGCCATTGAACCAGCCTTACAGCGTTCTCCCGCACGAGGAAACGACGCGACGTTTGGCCTCCGCAGATTCCCGGCTTCTCGATCAACCTTACATCCTCCACGTCGGCTCTTCTCTGAAACGCAAAAACCGCGAAGGCATTCTCCGCATTTTCGCCCGCATTGCCGGGCAGTTCCCCGGGAAGCTGGTCTTCGCAGGTGAGAAACTCCACACCCACCAGCACCAGCTAGCTGCGGAGCTCGGATTGACAGAGCGCGTTATAGAAATTTCCGGCCCCTCCAGCTCCGTCATTGAGGCGCTCTACAATCGCGCGTTTGCCTTCGTCTTCCCGTCGAAAACGGAAGGCTTCGGCTGGCCCATCATCGAGGCACAAGCCTGTGGATGCCCGGTTCTCGCGGCTCGCACCACCTCACTACCCGAGGTGTTGGGAGACGGCGGCTTTCTTCTCGACCTCGACGATGAAGAAGGCTTCGCCAACGCCTTGTTAGCACTTCAGGATTCGTCGGTTCGCGAGGCAGCCATTCAGAGAGGCTTCCGCAATCTGGAGCGATTCGGCACCGACAGAATCATCGATCAATACCTCGCTGCCTACCAATCCCTCACAAGCTAGCTGCCTCCGCCTGCGTCTCGACATAACGCGCAAAGAGCCAGCACAAATCGGAGAGGCGATTCAAGTAGCGCACCGTCTCCGCGTTGATCACCTCCCCCGCTTCTCCTAGCTCCACCACTCGACGCTCCGCCCGGCGGCAGGTAGTTCTGGCAACATCCAGCGCGGCAGAAGCCAAATTGAACCCCGGCGTCGCCCAGTGCGTGAAGCTCACCTTTTTATTCTTCTCGAGGTCGTCGATGATGGCCGTGATAGCATCCACCATTTCTCCGGTTACAGAATCGTAACCGTCCTTGACATACCGCTCCTGATCCTCCGGCGCCACTGCCAGCTCGCCCATCAGAACGACTAGCTGTTTCTGGATATTGAAGATCGGTGTCGTGATAAACGGATCGCTCACATGAGCGCGCACCATGCCTAGTGCCGAATTCAGTTCATCGACTGTGCCATACGCTTCCACTCGAGTGTTCACCTTCGATACCCGACGACCATACATCAACGCCGTCGTTCCTTTATCTCCGGTCTTTGTGGCGATACTCATGCGGAAACAGTGGAAGTGGCGCCGCACGAATGCAACGTAATACCCTGCCCTTCTTCAGAGGAATCGGTTGAAAGGCACAGCGGTCCGGCTCATGATGCGGCGATGTCCGCCTCCTTCATTCACCGCTTCGTTCCCGGCGAAAACAACAGCCCTGTGCTGCTGCTTTTGCACGGCACAGGCGGCAATGAAAACGACCTGCTCAACCTCGGCCATTCGCTGCTTCCCGAGGCCGCACTGCTCAGTCCTCGCGGCAAAATACTGGAAAACGGCATGCCGCGCTTTTTCCGCCGCTTGAGCGAGGGCGTCTTCGACGAACCCGATCTCATTCTGCGCACGCACGAACTCGCGGAGTTCCTCACCTGGGCACAAGCAGAATACTCGCTGGAAGGGCGTCCCGTGGTGGCGGTGGGTTATTCCAACGGAGCCAATATCGCCGCGAGCCTCTTCTTACTGCGGCCAGAGATCCTGGCGGGTGCCATCCTCCTCCGCGCCATGGTTCCACTCCAGCCGGAAACACTGCCCGCGCTGAACGGACGTTCGATTTTTCTGGCCGCGGGACAGCACGATCCGATCATTCCGCCCGACAATACAGAACGTCTCGCCGTTCTCCTGAAACAGGCCGGCGCAAATGTGGAGCTGCATTGGACGGCCGGCGGACACGAGCTTCATACCGAAGAGATCGCCGTTGCTAAACGCTGGCTCACCAGCCGCTTTTCCGCAAATCTCTAACCTCTATGCAGCTACACGGCATTCACCATCTCACCGCAGTCACCGCGCGCGCCTCGGAAAATCATCGATTCTACACGCAAGTCTTGGGGATGCGGCTCGTCAAGAAAACGGTGAACCAAGACGACGTCTCGGCCTATCATCTTTTCTATGCCGACGGAATGGCCACGCCAGGAAGCGACCTCACTTTCTTCGACTGGCCAGCGCCCCGGGAACGCCGCGGTACTAGCAGCGTGGTCCGCACCGGCCTGCGCGTCGGCAGCGAAAGCTCTCTAGCCTGGTGGGCGGAACACCTCAACGCCGCGAAAGTCACACACTCCGGGATCATCACACGGGACGAACGTCTCACGATCGACTTTGAGGATTCCGAAGGCCAGCGGCTCAGCTTGATCAACGACGACGGCCAGGGAGACGCGCATCCCTGGGAGAAAAGCCCTGTTCCTGCCGAACACCAGATCCGCGGCTTAGGTCCGATCACGCTGAGCGTTCCACGCCTCGAGCGGACAGCTGCCGTGCTGCTGGACCTCCTCAAGATGCGTCGCTCACGGGAATATCTATCCTCCGGAGCGGTTCACGTGAACGTCTTCGAGATGGGACCAGGCGGTCCCGCGGCCGAGTTGCACGTAGCGGAGGAGCCTCACTTGCAGCCGACCTACCACGGCGCGGGCGGCGTGCACCATGTGGCGTTTCGCACCACGCTCGCCGATTACGAGGCGTGGGCGGATCGGCTCACCACATTCCGTGTTGGCACCAGCGGCCCAGTCGATCGTTTCTATTTCCGCAGTCTCTATTTCCGCGAGCCAAATGGAATCCTCTTCGAGTTAGCCACGGACGAACCAGGCTTCACGGCGGACGAACCGCTCGAGAGCCTCGGAGAACATCTTTCCCTTCCTCCGTTTCTCGAGCCCCGCCGCCGCGAGATCGAAGCGAATCTGAAGCCTCTCTAGCATGCGGTATTTCAAGCATCATCTGCCGGGCACTTCACCGGCGACTCTCATTGCGCCCACCACGGAGAAACCCCGCGTTCGGCACATCGAATACGACCGGGAACATTTCCAAGACCAGGAAATCGAGGCGATCGAGCACTGTTACCAGTATCGCGACAACGACCAGATTACTTGGATTAACATCGATGGTCTGGGCGATGTGGAGTTGCTCAAAAAGCTAGGGTCGCACTACGGACTCCACCCGCTAGCGCTGGAGGACGTTCTGCACACAGGTCAGCGGCCCAAGTGCGAAGACTACGGCAACCACTACTTCGTGGTCATGCAGTTAGTCTATCGCGGCGCGGTCGAAGAGCTTGTCTTTGAGCAAATGAGTCTCTTCGTCGGAAAAGATTATGTGATTAGCATTCTCGAATCGGGCGGCGATATGTTCAATCCGGTCCGCGCACGCCTCTCCTCGGGAGTCGGGAATTTACGGCGCTCCGGAAGCGATTATCTAGCTTACGCTCTGATGGATACGGTGGTTGATTACTATTTTCCAGTCCTGGAATCGCTAGGCGACGTCATCCAGGAAATGGAAGATGAGGTTCTAAATAACCCCACTGCAGAATTCGTTAAGCGTCTCCACGATTACAAACGTTCGCTCGTGCACCTTCGCCGCGGTGCCTGGCCCCAACGGGAGATCCTTAGCGCCTTGCAGCGCGATGAGTCTGGACTGATTCGTGACTCGACCAAGCCCTTTTTGCGCGACTGCTACGATCACGCGATTCAGATCATCGACATCATCGAGAACTACCGGGAGCTAACCTCGGCCATCATGGACATCTATCTTTCCGCATTGAGCATGAAGACGAACGAGGTCATGCGGATCCTTACGGTGATCTCCTCCATCTTTATGCCTCTCACGTTTCTTGCGGGGATCTATGGCATGAACTTCGACCACGCTGCGGGCAAGTGGAATATGCCGGAGCTGCATCAGCCTTGGGGCTACCCTGTTTTCCTGCTTGTCTGCGCGGTGATCGCGATCGGGATGATTGTGTTTTTCCGCCGCAAAAAGTGGCTCTAACATGTTTGAGCTAGTATCGCTAGCGGGCGGCCTGCACACGCTGCGTGATCTGGAGACCGGTGAAACGTTTCATCCGGTAGTCGGCCCCATGGTGGAGGCGGAGGCAATTCACATCCTTCCGCTGGACCTGGAGAAACGGCTGCTGCCTGACACTCCGTTCACGATCTGGGACGCTGGCTTGGGAGCGGCGGCGAACGCGGTGGCTTTGCTCGAGAAGCTAAGCACGCTTCCTGGGTTGTTCCGTTGTCATTTGGTAAGCTTCGACTGCACTCTCGGTCCGCTGCAATTTGCCTTAGATCACGCGGAGCAGCTCACCTATCCGCTCGCTTGGAAGCAGCACCTATCGGAGCTGGCGGCGAAGCACTCGACTAACATCACATTTGCGAACGGCGGAACGCTTACCTGGACATTGTGCCTGGCGGACTTCACGACGCTGCCGACTGCGCCGGCTCCGGATGGAATCATCTACGATCCCTATTCGCCCGCCAAAAATCTCCCGATGTGGTCGCTCTCACATTTTTCGGCATTGCGGAAACGTCTCAGCAGGCCGGCGGTCCTTACCAGTTACAGCCGCTCGACGGCAGTGCGTGTGACGTTGCTCCTCGCCGGTTTTTATGTGGGCATCGGCGGAGCCACGGGAGAAAAGGAACAAACCACCGTGGCAGCCACCGAGCCCGGGCTGCTTCGAAGCCCGCTTCCGCTCTCGTGGTTGAAGCGAGTCCGCATGTCCACTAGTGCGCGACCGCTGGGCTCCCCGAGAGGGCCGATTTCGGACGCCGATTTGTTAGCGCTTGAGGCGCACCCGCAGTTTTCCGCCGAGTGTTAGGTTTGGCTATTCCAGCGGAAGCTCTTCGACTGGAGCGGCGACTTTTTTCTCCGTGTACTTCGCCAGGAAGATACAGATTTCGTAAAGAACATACATCGGCAGCGCCATTGCGCAGAGCGTGAATGGATCGGTGGTGGGCGTGATCACCGCGGAGAGAAGGAAGATGATCACGAAAGCGACCATGCGCGTTTTCTGGAGCATGGCGTAATTGAGAACACCGAGCCGCACAAGAAAGAGCACTACCAGCGGGAGCTCAAAGGCAAGACCGAACGAGAGCACGAATTGGGTGGCGAACGAAAAGTAGGATTGCACGTCCCAGTTAGACACCCAGCTTAGGTTCTGTTGATCCTTCAGCGCGAAGGCTAGCGTTATCGGCAACAACCAGTAATAACAGGAAAGCACGCCGCCGAGAAAGAGCATGAGCCCCACGAAGACGACGGGCAGAATATGTTTCTTCTCCGCCAGAGTCAGAGCGGGCAGAACGAACTGCGCTACGAAATAGAGCAGAAAGGGAAACGCCAGCACGATGCCTGCGTAAAACGCCAGGGAAAAGGAGATTGAAATCGCGTCCATCGGCCCTCGCGCGCGCAGCGTGGAAATGAGCTCGGGATTTACCGTGGCGAGCGGATCCTGGATGATGTTTACCAGCGTGTTGCGATAGCAGAGCGCCAGGCCCATCGAGAGCACCAAGACGACGGCCATCTTCACCGCCGTCCAACGCAGATCCTCGAGATGGTCGAGAAACGGCTTCATGGACGCTTCGTCCGTCTCCCGAAAACTAAAGATCTTGTCCTTCCAGCTCATAACGCCGTCATGGTAGCCACGATTCTCCACGAATAAACTGCAATCCGCGGCGAGCTGGCCGCTTTTCTGCGAGGCCTTCTGCTGGTGCTTGCAAGAGTGCAGCGAATCGATGAGCTTCGCTCTCCCTCCGGCGAACAGCGCCATTTTTCCCCTGCGTCATCATGATGAAAGCTCTCCTCCTTGCTACGCTGCTATGCCTCACCTTCGTGAGCCGAACGTTTGCCTACGGTTTCGCGGGTCATGAAGTGATCGGCAAACTGGCGGAACAGCAGCTCGACGGCACCCGCGCCGGACGCGAAGTTCGCGCGCTATTGCATGCCGACGAGACACTTGCCCGCGCCTCCACGTGGGCCGATCGCGCGAAGTTCGAGGAGAAATATCTCAGCGCCGAGATGAAGGATTTCGTCGCTAATAATCCAAAACACAATACCTACCACTATTGCGACATCCCCTTCCAGCAGAAGGCTTATCGGGCTGGCCTCACGGGCACCCACGACCGCGACATTGTTCATACGCTGGAAGCCTGCATCCGAGTATTACAGCAGCCCGTCGATAACGCTGACAATCCGCTGAAGATCAAAAAACGCGTGGCTCTGATGCTCATCGCGCACTACGTCGGCGATCTCCACCAGCCGCTTCACGTGGGATGCAGCTACGTCGATGACAAAGATCGGTTTGTAGATCCGGAGACGGGAGCGAAAGGAGAACCCGACGCCGGGGCAAATAATTTCCGGCTGACCACACGCACCACCTTACACGGTTACTGGGACACACAGACCGTGAAACTGGCTCGCGATAAAGCCGGACGTGAGGACTTCACCGCTTATCTCTCCAAGCAATTCCCAGCCAAGCGGGAATGGAAAGCCGCCGGTGCTGTCACCACCTGGCCGCAACAATGGGCGACGGACACTCTCGGTCTCTCCAAATTGTGCTTCGAAGGGATCACGCTGGGGAAACGCTTCAAGGTGCCTTGGGACGGGAAACAGCCGGAACACTTCGAATGGAAAGTCACGCTCGCGCCCGACTATGACGCTAAAGCGCGAGACATTGTCGAAGTGCAGCTGGCGAAAGCCGGTTACCGGCTGGCGGAGCTTTTGAAGGCGGTTTGGCCCGAGAAATAGAGGCCCCTTGCTGGCAAATCTGAGCTCGACGATCAGTTATCCCCGGACTTGTTCCCGGAGCGCGTCACTAAACCGGCCAACAAGCCGAGGGCCGTGGCGCAGAGCAGCGCATTACTCATTGTAAACGGCGAGCCGGAAGGCGCTGGCGCGTCTGCGTAGATTAACGGCGATTCGACCAAGGTCGGACGTTCACGCGGCGGTTCAGGAGTGGTGACTTCCAGGCTTTGTGCGGCTTCCGCTTTTTTCGCAGGCTGCAGGCCTTGTTGCGCCCGGGCTTCCGCAGTCACTGGCTCGGCGTTATCCGAGGGTTCAATCACGTGCCCGGTCGCTTTGGCGTAAACCTGTGTGAATTCCGCCCCGAGGAAAAGAATGCAGGAAGTATAATAAACCCACAGCAGCAAGAGGATGACAGACGCCGCCGCTCCATAACTGGAGGCAGTGCTTTCGCTGCCTAGATAAAAGCTTAGTCCAAATTTCCCGAGTTCAAAAAGACCGCTAGTAACAGCCGCGCCAATCCAGACGTTGCGCCATCTGATCTTCGCATCGGGCAGCATTTTAAAGATGACCGCGAAAAGAACGGTCACCAATCCGAAGGAAATGATGAAGCTAATGATGCCCCAGATAAACGACGGTAAGCCGAAGGCGTCGCCCAGGAACTTGTTCATCGCTGCGATGGCAGTCGTGAGAAGCAACGAGGTCAGCAGGAGAAAGCCGATCACCAGCACCATGCCAAAGTTTAGAAGCCTCTCCTTGAGGAACCCCATAACACCGCCGCCAGATTTCGCTTTCACCTCCCAGATCGTGTTTAGAGCGTCCTTGAGCTGACCAAACACGCCAGATGCGCCCACCAACAGGGTGAGAAAACCTACGATGGTGCCAATCACTCCGTGCGAGGGCTTGGATGCGCTTTCGACCATCGACTGCAGCGCTTTGGCAGATTCTTTCCCCACATACCCGGCCAGCT